>DAOPUX010000001.1:0-31348 GCA_035350835.1 Candidatus Woesebacteria bacterium
CCAAAAAACTTGTAAACATCGTCATAAAGTCCGAGTAGTCCAAAACTAATAAAAGTAAAAAATATGATAGAAATTTCACTGGCAATTTTGTAATTTGAGGAAATAAATATTTTGGAAAATTTAATGACAGGGAATAAAACAAAAAATAAGACAGTAACGGCAATGATAACCAAGACTCCCCCACCGACCGGAGTGCCGGTTTTGCTGTTGTGAAACTTATCGAAAATAGGGGTTTTTTTGTTGAGAAAATCGGTAGTTTGCTGCTTTTGCCGCTGAAATTTTAATTTGTAAAGAATGTTAATAAAAGGAACGACCAAAATACTGGTGATCAAAAAAGAAAACAATAATAGACCAAGATACAAGTGAATCATAATTTATGTTTTTATATATTTTATGTTAGCACCCAATGAACAAAGTCTCTCGGCTAATTTTTCGTAACCTCTTTCGATATATTCAACTCCGTCAATAATAGAAGTGCCTTCGGCGGTGAGAGCTGCCAGGGTGGTGGAGGCTCCAGCTCGAAGATCGTTGATAACGAAATTGGCCGGTTTTAGCTTGGTGGGACCGTAAATTTTGACTCCGTGGAAATATTCCGGTTTATCACTTTCAGGATTAAACTGGTAGTAAGTTTCAGGATTATCAACCTTGGGATTGAAAAAATTGGCTTTGACACCCATTTTTTTGAGATTTTCGATGTGTTGGAAACGTGAGGGGTAAACCCGTTCAATAACGGTACTGCAGCCGACAGTTTGGGTAAGAAGGACAGAAAAGATAGCCTGCCAATCGGTCATAAACTCTGGTTCTGGTCCAGTTTCAATATCAATATTTTTTAGAGGTTTAACCCAAGAGACGGTGATTTCGTCTCGGCCGGGGATAATTTTTGCCCCCATGGTTTCAACGGTATTTAAGAAAGTTTGGACAATTTCCGGACTGCTACGCAAAATATTAATGGAGCCCTTGGTGGCAAGAGCAGCACAGGCAAAAGTAACAATTTCATTTCTGTCGGCGATGACTTGGTGATTGGTGCCTTTAAGTTGGCGGACGCCATTGATAATAATTCTTTTTGGGTCTTTGAGGTCACGGTGAATATTGGCTCCCATATCGTTAAGCATCGATATGAGATCATCAATTTCGGGTTCCTGAGCAGAGTTGTCGAGAATGGTTTCGCCGTGGGCAAAGGCGGCTGCCATAATAACTGTTTCAGTGACGGTGTGGCTAGGTTTATTGAAAGTATAGTGAACCGCCTTGATCTTGTCGGTATTAAAGGTCATGTTGGTGTTGGTAACTTCAGTTTTTATACCCATTTTGTCAAAACAGTCAAAAAGACGATCAAGCGGTCTGGCGCCGAGTTTGTCACCGCCGGGGGTGGGAACGACCGCTTTTCCGCTTCTGACTAACAAAGGGGCAGAAAACATAAAAGAAGTTCTAGATTTTTCACCAGTGCCGGCAGGAACAGTAGAATTGGTAATTTTTGGGGTAGTAATCTCAAGACAATGTTCACCGCAATAGTTGATAGTCGAGCCGATGCTTTTGGCAATACTTTCAGTTATTTTTATGTCAGAAATTTTTGGGATATTAGTTAGCTGAGTGGTTTGAGGGCTGAGAATGGAGGCGATTATTTGTTTATAGCTGGCATTTTTGGCTCCACGAATAGAAACTTCACCATTTAATTCTTTGCCGCCAGTGACGATATATCTGGACATATTTATTTGAATAAATTAATAACTGATTTAAAAATTCGATTGCCTTCGAGTCCACCAGAACTCATGTAGATTAAAATATCATTTGATGTCAGACTATGTTTATAATACTGCATAATTTGGGTTTTCAGAGGGAGATAGATTAATTTTGACCCAAGACAGTCACGAAAATCTTTGGCAGTGTTTCTGTTTTTTTTGTTGATATTATGGTTGAATTTGAGTTGAGTCAGAACGATTTCATCGGCAAGATTAAAGGCGTTTTTTAGTTCATCTAGACTACTTTTGTATTGACTAAAAGAAGCATGGGCTTGGTAGAGGACTTTTATTTTTTTTTGAGGGTAATGAGAATTTAGGGCAGTCAAAGTTGATTTGATGCGGTTGCCGGATTGGGCAAAATCATCAAAAAATAAAATATTTTTGGGTTTAGCAACTAATTCCAGGCGGCGTCTGATGCCGCGATAGGAAAAAATAGACTTGGCAATTATTTTGGGACTGATGGCAAGATAGTCACTGAGAGCTACGGCGGCAAGAATATTTTCAAAGTTAAATTGGCCAATAAGAGTAGTGTTAGTTTTGATAATGCCTGAAGGGGTGCGGATAATGAGGGTGGTAAAATTTTTTTGAGGGATTGTTTTTTCTAAAAAATAATCGGATTCGGGAGTATTGTAGCTGATAACTTTTGCCGGTGAATATTGGGCTAAACTCAAGGCAGACGGGCTTTGTTGGTTGACAAGAAAGACACCGTCTGACGGCAGTTTTTGAACGAGTTTTTTGAAAGTTTTTAGATTTGAGGCGGCGTCGGGATAAGAGTCTTTGTGTTCCCAATCGGCGCTGGTGATAATAAGATATTTGGCGGGATAATAAAGGAATTTAGCAGTTTTGTCCAAACCATGAATAGATTCGTCACCCTCGACGATAGACCAATTAGAGTCGGTTATTTTGACGGGACTGAATTTATTTTTGGAGCTGCCGCCAAACATATAACTGGGCTTAAGTTTGGTGTGGTGAAAAATCCAAGCCAAAAGACTGGTAATGGTGGTTTTGCCAAAACTGCCGGCAACAATAATTGAGTTGGGTTTGATAATGTTTTGAGCGATATATTTTGTGGCTGACAGGTAAGGAATTTTTTGTTGTTTGATTTGTTTGAATTCTTCTTTGGTATTTTCAAATAGATTATATGAAGAACCGATAATGGCTTGATTAATATCATGATCGATGTCAGTGATGTTAATTTTTATATCGGCTTTTTTGAGAGTAGTGCTGATGGGAGGGAATATTTTAGGTTGGTCGGAACCGGTGACTCGGGCACCAGCTTGTTTGAGAGCCACGGCTAAACTGGCGGTCATAGTGCCGGCAATGCCTAAAATATGAATGTGAGAGTTAGATAGAGATGGATTTGTCATACTTTGTCCACTGGTGATGGTGGAAATATTCAAAGCCAGGCATATTTCTTTTGTAATAACCATTTTGTGGAGAAAATCGGCCCAAATAACAATAGTCTAATTTCAGATCGTAACTATCAATAATGGTTTGCAAGACTAATCTGATGGGTAGATTACCATGACTGTAATCCGGGTGGTAAAAAACATAGGCAATATGACTGATATCCTTGGAAAAATAACAAATTGAGTAAGCAATAACATTATTTTGTTCATCTTTCCATATATATAGATAATTAAAAATATGTTTATTGAATACAGTTTTGACAGAGCTTGTGGGAAAATCCCAGCCTAGTTGTTTAATCCAAGAGAAAATTTGTTTGGTAATATCCGAAGTTAGTTTAAAATTTTTAAGAGGTATTTTTTGATAACTGAAGCCGGCAGTTTTGTTGAGAATGCGACGGTTTTCGGAACTGAGCTTAAATTGTTTTAGATTTGATCGGCAGCTGGTGTCGGAATACCAAAAGTTGGTTTGATTTCTTTGGGGCAGCAGCCCTTGGGAATAATTGATTTCAGGAGACTGATTATTATTAAGATTATATTGAGGCATCGGCTTGGCGTAATTTAAAAGCAGTTCTAAAGGCTTCGGCTTCGGACCAGGGATATTCAGTGTTGCCGTCAAGAATGGTGGTTTCATGGCCTTTACCCATGGCAATGACAGTATCTTTGGCTTGAGCCAGACTGATAGCAAGATTAAAAGCGTCCTGACGGTTGGGAATGTTGAAATAAACAAAATTATCTTTATTGTTTTTAATTATTTTTTTGATTTCGGATAAAGGTTGTTTGTCATCGATTAAAACTGAATTTCGGGAAATACCACTAATGATTTGTTGGTTTATTTTGTCAATATCTTCGTTTCTGGTGTCATCGGCAGTAACAAAGGCAATATCTGCCAGTTGAGAGACGACGGAACCCATAATGGGACGTTTGGTTTGATCGCGACCGCCGGTAGCGCCAAAAATAGTTAGAATCCGACCTTGTCTAACCTGATGGAGAGAGGAAAGAGTGTTTTTGATGGCGTTGGGGGTGTGGGCAAAGTCGATCAGGGCAAGTATGTCTAATTGATTGACGACTTCTTCGCGGCGACCCTTAGTATTGGGAAAATTTTTGACAACTTCCAGAGCATATTCGGGGTTGATTTTAAGCTGGTCGATAATGGCAAAAGCAGCTAATATATTGTAGATTTGGTAATAATAAAGACTATCAGTTTTTATTTTAAGGCTATTAAGATTAAAGGTGAGTGAATTTTTGTCTAAGTTGATTTTTTTAGCCTGATAATCTGATTTGTGTTCAATGCCGTAGGTTAAATATGGTTTGTTGCCAAGATTGTGTTTGATGATTTGATATGAAGCGTCGTCTCGGTTGAGAATAGAGATTTTTGAATGAGAAAAAATAAGACTTTTGGTTTCGATGTAGTGTTGCATATCACGGAAATAATCCAGATGTTCGTGGGAAGTGTTGGTGATAACAGAAACTTCAAAATTGCAGCCGTAATAGCGGAATTGATCTAGGGCATGGGCGGTAATCTCGCAAACTACATGGGTAACACCAGCATCAACCATTCTTTTGAATATTTTTTGAATAACTGAGGGGTCGGGGCTGGTCATATGGAGGCCGGTATCAATTTCCTCGTTGCCATATTTGGCGCCGATGGTGGTAATAACGCCGGCGTTTATGCCTGATTTTTTGAGAATTTCATACAACAGGATTGAAGTGGTGGTTTTGCCGTCAGTGCCAGTGACACCAACGAGAACCAATTTTTTGGAAGGTTGATGGTAGTAGTGACGGTAGAAAATACTTTTGGGGAGATGAAAGAGGCGGTTTTTGATTTTTTGCCACATTTTGAATGATTTAATTATAACAAACCATTGATTTTTGAGGCCATTTTGAACCAAATAGGGGCGGCTGTATTTGACCCCCAGGATGATGATTTAGGGTTGTTGATGGTGACGATCATGGTGAACTTTGGTTGATAACAGGGCCAAAATCCGATATATGAGCCGATGGTGGCAGAGTCAGTATAGCCGCCCTTGACGGCAACTTGGGCAGTGCCGCTTTTGGCGCAAACTTCAAGATCTTTGGGTTTAAAGACAGAAACGGCTCCATTTTCGACAGCGTATTTTAGGATTGATTTAATTTCCAAAACGGAATCATGACTAAAGACGCGAGTTTCTTTTTTGGATTTGATGGGATAAACTTTACCTATTTGGTCGGAAAGGGATGTGGCAACTTTGGGATTAACCAAGACGCCGTCGTTGGCAATAGTATTAAATGCCTGAAGCATATTAATTTCCGTAACCACAATCCCCTGTCCGAATGAAGCTGTGGCTAGGTCAATTTCGGGCCAATTATTTTTTATGGTGGGCTTAACTTCTCCCTGAAGATCGATGCCGGTTTTTTGGTTTAAGCCTAAACTTTGGTAGTATTTTAGAAAATTATTTAAACCTAATTGTCGGATAATATTACTCATCCCGATGTTGTCGGAATTTTTTATGATGTCTTTGAGAGTTGATTCGGGGTGGGTGGATTTGTCCCAATTATTGATAGTGTATTGACCGATGGTAAGCGGTTGGGAACAATTGTGGCAGATATAATCGGGCTGAATTGATTTTTGGTCGAGAGCCATAGTAACAACTATGGGCTTAAAAATAGATCCAGGTTCAAATAGATCTGAGATGGCTGGATTTCTTGAAGCACTGGGGGTGGCCACAGTTGAAGCGGTTTGACTGGTCATAGCAACTATTTGGCCAGTTTTGGTCTCCATAACGATAATCGAACCGGAATCGGCCTGATATTGTTCTATTCCTTGAGATAATTCTATTTCGGCCTGATGTTGAAAATTACGGTTAATGGAAGTGAGGATAGTTTGACCATCAATTGAGGGAGAACTCCAGCTTTTTTTGGTAAGGATGGTTTTGCCGGTGGCGTCTTGAGGCGACCAAGTAAAACCGGTTCGTCCGCTAAGCTGTTTGTTGTAATAAGCTTCAAGTCCGCCATATCCGGTTTGATAACCATAGTTGTCATTGGCAACAAATCCCAACATATTTGAAGCTAAACTGTTTTCGGGGTAATAACGAGAACTATATTTTTTGAAAATAAGACCATTGATTTCTTGAAGCTGGTTTTTTTGAGGTTCGGTAAAATTAGTGGAAAGGTCAACCCATTTTTGGTTGGAATTTGATTTGAAATTATTAAGATTGGGATTTTGTTTGGTAAATTCGGGATAAACAAGATCGATTTTATTTAAAATATCATCCAAGTTTTCGGTCATATTTGGTTTGTAGAGAGAAAGACGATAATTGGTTTGGTTTAGGGCCAAGGGAAAATTATCTGAAGAAAGTATTTGGCCGCGGGCAGGGTATTTGGTTTCAAGTTTGTAGGTCTGACTGAGAGCCTTTTCTTTGAGTTCCGGGCTTTTGACCACCTGCCAATAAAAAAGTTTGCCAGTAACAGCCAAAAAACAAAGAATAAATGAAAATAATAAAATACGATAGCGTTGAGTCATTAAAAATTTATGTTGATAGACTTAATAATGGGTTTGAGGCTGGCAGAAGGAGTGCTTTGGACAAGATGGGTAATAGAGGTAAGGTCGGCGACTTGTTTCCAAGCTGATTCAACTTCTAGCTGAAGCTGGTCGGCTTCTTTTTGGTATAAATCAAGCTGGTTGTTTTGAGTGACAATACTACTGGAATAGAAAAAAGAAAAAACTATTTGAACTATGAGACTGAGAATGATTATGCCGGAAAATATTTTAGACATTAAACTATTTTATACGATCTAAGGATACTTGAGCGGGATAGAGGGTTGGATTTTATCTCCGATAGAGACGGTTTGATAAATTTTTGTTTTTGAACCAAGTGTTTGTTTCGGTTGATAAATTGTTTAACTAATCTATCTTCGCCGGAATGAAAAGTAATAATAACTACGGTACCTTTGGGCTTAACAACTTCAAGGCTTTGGGATAATAATTGGGTTAAATTTTTATCTTCCTGATTAACGGCAATCCTGAGACTGAGAAAAATTTTGGTGGCGGGATCAATTTTGGTTTTAATGTGGCGGTCACGGTAATAATCCCTGATGATATCGGCTAATCTAAGACCGTCTTTGATGGCAGATTTTTGCCTTTGTTTAATAATTTTTAGGGCAATGGGTTTGCTATATAATTCCTGACCAAGTTTGGAAAAGATTTGAAACAGTTGGTCAAATGAGTAGGTGTTGATGATTTCTTCGGCGGTGAGAGTTTGAGTGTCGGGGTTAAGACGCATATCTAAAGATTGGGAATCGTTGAATGAAAAGCCTCGATTGATGCCGGTCTGCTGATTTTGACTTAAACCCAAATCAGCAATTAGACCGTCAACCTTGGATTTGATTTTTTGCTTAACGACGGTGTTTAACTGATTAAAGTTTTGGTTGATTGGAAAAAAATTTGGGGATAAATTATTGTCTTTTATTCGGTCAGCGGCAATTTTTAGATTGTTGGGGTCAAGATCAAAACCGTAAACAATACCGCCCCGCTTGAGAATTTCTAGGGTGTGTCCGCCGTGACCGAGGGTGGCGTCGACATAAATATGGTGTGGTTTGACACAAAGAGTATCCACGGCTTCTTTGAGTAAAACCGGGGTATGAAAATTCATTAGTTGATCAAATAATCCCCTACCAGAGTGTTGGTATTTTCTTTGGTGACGGTTTCGGGTGATATTTTAGTTATTTTAGCTGTGCCGCTGCCGCTGGAAAAGACCGAGTAATAAGGCCGATAGTTTTTGATGAGAATGAAAAAATCATTTTTGGTGGTGGTAGTGGCGGTGATAGATAAATTTTCTAGACTGAGAGATAATCCGCTATTTTTTTTGATATCAGCTGAAGTGGTCAAAGTGAATGGAGTCTCAAAGGAGGCAGTTTGATTGTCGTTGGTGTAGAAAGTCAGAGAAAGAACTCCGCCAACAACGTCTTCATCAAATTTGTATTTGCAACCATTAGTGCAGCTGGCAGTTCCCAAAAGTAGGTCTTTTTCGAAATTATTGGAAGTTAGTTTGACGGTATCACCGACACCTTTTTCCATTTCTAAACCGTTGTCTTTGGCAGAATAAATGAGTTCATATTCGACTTGGCTGATGCTGGCAGGAATTTTGTCAACTTTTAGTTTGAGCTCGTGACCATCAGCACGAGGGATAAGAGAAATTATAGGTTTGTCGCTGTCAGTAAGAGTCAGTTCTTTGGGAGCAGAGTTTTTGGTTTCGGCGGGAGTTTTGGGAGCTTTTTTGCCGCAGCCGGAAAGAAGAAGAGAAGAAAGAAAAATTATTAAGGTAAAGGAAATGGTTTTGAACTTATTCATATTAGTTATTTAACCTTTTTTCAAGCCAGGTGTCAATTTCATCGGATTTGAGACGGATTTGCTCCATAGTATCGCGGTCCCGAATAGAGACAGTGTTATCTTCTAGGGTTTGATAATCAACTACCAGACACCAGGGGGTGCCGATTTCGTCTTGGCGGCGGTATTTTTTGCCAATACTGCTACTGTCATCCCAGTCGACAGCATATTTTTGGTTTAACTGGTTAAAAATAGTTTCGGCTTTGGTAATTAGTTCCGGTTTGTTGGCGGCTAGGGGGAGAATCGCCATTTTGTAAGCGGCAATTTTGGGGTTAATTTTAAGATAGGTTCGGATGTCTCCGGTTGAAGTGGTTTCTTCTTGGTAGGCATCAAGCAGGAGAAAAAAGAAGCTGCGGTCAACTCCGCCGGAAGTTTCAGTTATCCAGGGGATATATTTTTCTTGAGTTTGAGGGTCGGTATAGGAAAGGTCTTGTCCGCTAAATTTGGCATGTTGTCCAAGATCGTAGTCAGATCGCCAGTGAATTCCTTCCATTTCTGCCCAACCCCAAGGAGCTTGGTATTCAATGTCAAAGGCTTTTTTGGCATAGAAAGCCAATTCGTCTTTTTGATGTTGGCGGAAGCGGAGGTTTTTGGGATTATTAAAATATGTTTGATACCAAGCCATGCGAGTTTCTTTCCAGTATTCATACCATTTATCCATTTCTTTGGGATGGACAAAATATTGAATGTCCCATTGTTCAAATTCGCGGGTGCGATAAAGAAAATTTTTAGGAGTAATTTCGTTTCTAAAAGCTTTGCCAATTTGGGCAATACCAAAGGGAATTTTTATGCGGGTGGAGTCAACGATATTTTTGAAATCCAAATAAATGGTCTGGCAGGCTTCACCCCGGAGATAAGCATGTTGTTTTTCGCCCTCGATAACACCAATTTCGGTTTCAAACAAAATATTATATTTTCGACCTTGAGTAAATTGACCACCACAATCGGGGCATTTGCTGGGGTCGTCAAGAAGATCGGGGCGAAAACGTTTGTGGCATTTTTTGCATTCAACCATAGTGTCGGCAAAATTTTTGACATGACCTGAGGCTTGCCAGACGGTGGGGTGAGTGATGATAGAACCATCAATGCCGACAATATCGCGGCGGCGGACAACATTTTCCTGCCACCATAAATTCTTCCAGTTAAGTTTCATTTGGGAACCGATAGGGCCGTAGTCATAAAAACCTTGGACACCTCCGTAAATTTCTGAGTTTTGAAAGATTATTCCCCGACGTTTGCAGAGACTGACAATTTTGCTAACAAGATCGCTTTGATTAGTCACCATATATCCTTAAAAATTAATATTAATTTTTAGGGACGAAAATTTCTTTCCGCGGTTCCACCCTATTTGACAGATTATTTTTGAACATCCGTCCACTTTATAAATTTTCAACTATCGAAGTGCCTTCTTCGTTCGTAGTTGATAATAATAGGTATATTTTACCATCAAAGAACAGTGATAGGATTATTCAAATAGATATATTTTCTGATTTTGGTTGTCGATAAAAGATATTTCTGCTTTTTGAGGATAGTGAAAAAATTCCAATCCTGGAATTTTTCTGGTCTCATCAAAGTTTTTGATATTTACATTCCCTACCCAGCGATAATATTTGTCTGGGACACTAAACCGTAGCCTATCATTAATCGTTTGTTGGGGAATTTTAGTAATATCTTGAATTTGAGTGAGATTTAGTCCCCAGTCAGACATTGATCTGGGGGCCATAAATGCTTCAATAGCGGCTATTTGGTTTAATTTAGGGACAATATTAATTTGATATTCTGGTTTGTATCTATTAAATAGATAATTCCAATCCCAAATTAATTTCCACTGGTTATTGATTTTTTGGAAGATTATGTTGCTTTTATTTTCGAGAGGTCCATATCGGGTTTGGTAGGTGGTATTGAGCACTCCCGTAACAATATCTTGATCGAATTTGATAGAAGTTATATTTGATTCGATACTTCTGGTGCCAATTTTATTAAGAAAATTTTCATAAGAATTTATAAAGTAGTCTTCGTTCATTAAGTTTCGTTGGTGTAGAGATATAGACCTATAAAGCTCTCGATAATTTCTGGTATTAATAAATCTAGTAGTGCTCTCTATGGTTCCTTGATATGGTTGTTTAATAACAGAAGTGTAATAGAAAGGAATGTTTAAAATAATTAAAAGATAAATTAAAAAAGGTTTTTGCTGCAAACAAATAGTAATAATAAGACAAAAAGTAGGAATTATTGGCATTAAATATCTTGGAAAGAATGGTATAAAGCAATTAATTAATATAAATGATAGTGAAAATAGACACAGATAAAGAGTTAATTTATTTTTGTTTTTAATAGAAGTAATTAGTAGGACAATCAGGAGTAGTAGTCCAGCCGTTAGCATTGGGGACCAGTCACCAAGCGTGCCAGGTTGAGCCCCAGCCCAAAATCCTTGATAACGATTTATTAAGATACCCTTGAGTTGATTAAAATAATCTATATGACTATTACCTTGTCCAATATAAAATCTGATAGGCTTTTCATGAAGTCTTAACCATGGAATTGGATTTGGGTGGTAGATAAAGTAGGATATAAAAGAAAAACCGTAGCCTCCTAAAGTGCTAAAAGCATAAAGTAGTATTTTTTTAATTTTTTTAGTTTTGGTGGTTAAGATAAAAATTAGACCAATTAAAAATATCAAGGGAGAATAAACGCCTATCTTGCATCCGGTGGCAATACCTAAAAATATTCCGGCAAATATTAGTTTTTGAAGATTATCTAATTGAAGATATTTAAGAAAAAATAAAAGATGAACCAGAAAAAAGAACATTAAAGGCAGGTCAAGCATGGTTTCTCTGACTTGGGTAGAAATAAAAGGAGATGTAGCCATGAGAAGTAGTGTAAGGAGAATTGTGTGGGTGTTTTTTTGGAAAAATATTTTAGAAATTAAATGTAAAATAATAAAAGATGAAAGATAAAAAATAATGCTTATTATGTAAGGATTGCTAAAAAACCGTTCAGCTAATCCATAAAGCAATTTGGCAAAGGGTGGAACTTCGTAATTGATATTAAATGGATTTTCACCGAAGGCTAGCCTGTAACCAACAAATTTATATAAATCTCCATCACCTATACCGCGAACACTGTTGGGAATATTCCATTGGGAGTGGTAATACCAGTTTTCGTAGTATTCAGGCTCATATTTGTAAAAAAATATCTGTCGGGAATAATAAAAAGTTAAAGAAATAAAAATCAGAATTAGTGTTTTTATAATGTTGTTTTTCATTCCTTATTGTATTTAATCATTTTTTAGATTTTTTTTTGGGTTTTATCTAAACAATTTGTTGCTTTGGAGAGGTTTTTCGATAATTGATTCAAAAAATCTTTTGATTAGTTTTTGGCTGGTCTTGTAATCTTTTTGACTAAAATATGTTTTTATGTCCAAAGGGACCCCAAAACCCAGAGTTTCCAAAAAGTAGATTTCGTTTTGGATATACTGGCGGATTAAATTTTTGTTGATAGCAGCAATAATATTTTGGGAAATTTCAAAGATTTTGTCGATATGCTGATTTTCGGCGACAAATAAATTGACTATTTCCAAAAAGTAAAAAAGAAGGTTAAGTTGGGCCAAATTTTTGTCTGTTTGGAGAAAAGGAGAAATATTTTGTGATTCTGAAATCCAGGTAAAATCTCCTTTTTGGTATAGTTGAGCTTTGATGGTGTTGCCTAGTTGGAGATTGCCAAGACGACTGCTTTTTATGTTTTTAGCGCCTTTGGCAATAGCTACAATCTTGCCCATTTTGGGCGTTAAAAGGGTAATAAGCAAGTCAGACTCTTTGGTAGTTTTTTTGTTGATGACAATCCCTAAGGTTGATTTGTAGTGGTCCATTTAGAGGGTAAATCTAATGGTTTTGTCGGCAACCCAGGAGAAGTTTTGCTTGGAGCCGTTAATTATCAGCTCATAATCAACCGGTTTGGTGCCGGGTTGTTTTTGGAGCATAAGGGTGTAAACGGAACCAATTTGAGCGCCGGAAGTATATTCGATTGAGGTTTTGAGGTTTGATTGGGGGTTAAGCCCAAACTTGTTGCCATAAAAACCTTCAAAGACCTGTTTATTTAACTCTTCATACTGGACAGTTTCAACTTCAGAACCGGTCATTTTGGTGAGTTTTGAACCTTTGGGGGTATAGAAACGGAAGATATCTCGGTAGGTAGAAGCGTTAAGACACAGACCGCCTTTTTCTAGATTGCAATTGGAACCAGGGGCGGAATTGGTATAAGTAATATTTATTTTGTGTTGAGCTTGACCGTTTTTGATAGTGATGTCGTGTTTGATTTTTTGAGTAATGAAAATATTGCTTTTGGCGCTGGCAAAATTGGTGTCATTAAGGTGGAGATAGTCAACCGAGGATTCGGTGTCGTATATTTTTCCGGTAATGTTGGCCAGGTCACCCATTTTTTGATTGTCTTCGTTGGGAAAGTAAAAAAGGACGTGTTTTTCGTTGATACTTTTGAAGCCGGCTTGAATCAACTGACCCATTTTGTTTTTTTCCGAACCCATAACGTTGGCAAGGAGGGCGGACATAAGCGGGTTCATAAAATCTTTTCGATTTTTTTCGATATAATCCCGAGGGCGACCGGACATCCATTGCATTTCGTAAATAATTTGAGGACAGCCATAACACCTTTTGTCAGGTTCGGTAGTAAAAGTGCCGACCCGGGTGTCTAGTTTACCCAAAACAGCAACCATATCAACCAAAAGTTGGGTGTCGATGGCGATAATGGCATCAAATTTTTCCTTACTGCCGGTAGCTTTGAGATATTGGTCCAAAAATATTTTGGCATCAGTGGGAAAATCGGGAGAAAGATTGCTGTCGCGGAGATTAAGATAAGGAACATTGATATGGTAACTTTTGATAAGCCTGGGAGCGGGAGTGCGGCTGTTGATGCGGTCGTCAAGATCATAAATATTGCTGGCAGTGCCGGGCTTAACTTTGCCATTATCGACCGTCATGGTGCTGTAAGCAGTCCAAAAACCACCACTAGGTCGGAGCTCACCATCATTTTGAAAGATCATGAGATATTTTCGAGGAGAATCTTTGCCCAAGAGCCAAGAAACTTTGGACAAAAGCGGCTTGCCGTCTTTTATAAGTTTATGGGATTGAGATAGCAGCTCCTGAGCTTTGGTAATATTAGATTTGATTTGGTAGCCGCGGAATTCTTCGGGATATCTGGAGGGATTTATTTCTCCGGCCGATTTGTCAATTTCGGCAATTTTGGCTTCGATGGTGTCTAAATACGGAATCAAACCTTCAACAGATTGGGTCAAAAAGGCGATTCTGTCTTGAGTGGTTTCTTCGCTGGAAGCGGCAGAGCCGGTCATACCCAAAAAATCTTTGTAGGGTTCGATGGCTTTTATGATAATATCGCTGGTATCAAGGCTGTTTTTGGCAATACTGATGGTTCGGAGACCATCTTGGTAGTAATTATTGATTATAGGAAGGAAGCCGATTGGTTTTAGTTTAAAATAGGTGTCTTCGATAGATTTAGTGTGATCTTTGATGACACTGAGATTAATTTTGATTTTTTCCAGATCTTTTTCGTTGATGGATTGTTTGAGATGATCGACTTCGGTTTTGGCAGCTTCGATTTTGGTCTGGAGTTCCTTGGCGGGGAGATAGACTACAAAAAATAGTCCGAGAGCAAGGATAAAAATAAAAGCAAAAATGATAGCAATAATTTTGGGCCATCGCCGATTACCCAGCTTTACTTTCTTACCCGGTTTGGTGTTGGCGGTTTTGGTGATCAAATCCATACTCTTAGTTTAACAAAGATGAAACAATTTACCAACGAGAGATCATAGACATGGGAGTTTTGAGAATGATGAGAAGTTCCTGTCTAATAGATTGATTGCGGATGTATTTTGAGTCGAGTTTGGCTCGTTGTTCAAAATTAAGTTCGTTGCGGCCGGAAGTTTGCCAAAGACCGGTAATGCCAGGTTTGACGGATCTAACATCGTCAATATATTTTTTGGTGGTAGGATATTTTTTTTCGTACTCTTGAAGTTCTTCTTCACGATAGGCTCTAGGTCCGACTAAACTCATTTCTCCTTTGAGAACATTGACCAATTGAGGAAATTCATCAACTGATGAAGCTCGGATAATTTTGCCTATGGGTGTGATTCGAGGGTCTTCGGACATAGGTAATTTCCAGCCGCCGTCTTTGTATTTTTTCCATAACTCAGGATAATTTTCGCGGAGACGTTTGTCATTGTCGCCAGTATACATAGAGCGGAATTTATACATCCAAAATTCTTTATTTCCTTTGGTGACCCGCTTTTGTTTAAAAAAAATAGGACCAGGTGAAGTAATTTTGACAAGAATGGAAGTGAGTAAAAATATGGGAGAAAAGATAATCATAAGAAAGACAGAGCTGATAATGTCAAGAATTCTTTTGAAGACGTTGAAGTAGAGTTTGTCTGTCATGGTTTTTTGAGAAAAAATGATTTATATTTTTTGTTTTTGACCATTTTACCGATTAGGTCGCGAACATGATAACTGTCGTCAAGATGGCAGATAAGAAGACCATCATCAGTGTCAATGACGGCTAAATTACTAACACCGACCAAGCCAATAAGCTTATTTTTGGATCCGTTTATTAAACAATTAGTTGAGTTGTGGGCTAGATAGTTGGTTTGGGAATTGAGGACGGCGTTGTTGTCGGAGTCTTTGTCTGATCGTTGGTGAATGGATTTCCATTCGCCAATATCGCTCCAATCAAAACTAGCAGGGATAACATAGATTTGATCGCTTTTTTCGGAGACGGCCCGGTCAATGGCTAAGTCGGGTGATTTGGCGTAAACCTTAGCAATAGTTTTTTTGTCAAGTTGAGAATTGACTAATTGTTGATAAAGTCGGAAATATTCTGGTTGGAGTTTTTCAACTTCATTGACTATATCAGTTAGGGTAAAAGTATAAATGCCAGAGTTCCAGAGAGCGCCTTTTTTGATGAGATTTTGGGCGGTGTCTTTGTCTGGTTTTTCGACAAACAAACTGACGTTGGACAATGGTTGATTTTTTTGGCGGGGAAGAATGTAGCCGTAGGAAGTGTTGGCAAAAGCAGGCTTGATACCAATAGTGATAATCCGATGGTGATTTTGGGCTAGTTTTTGGGAATTGGCAATATCTTTTCTAAAACTGATTATTTTTTTGATGTAGTGATCAGCAGGAGTGGTGGTAACCACGGCATCAGGATTAAGTTTTTGGATGTGGGCTAAGGCCAAAAGAATGGCCATGGTGGTATTCTTTTTCTCCGGCTCATAAATAAAATTTTGGGGTGGAAGTTTCTTGCCCAAGATTTTGTCAATTTTGGCTTGGTATTTTTGGTTGGAGACAATAAAAATGTTTTTTCCGGGACAGAATTTTTGGCAACGAGAAAAAGTTTGTTCTAAAAGAGTTTTTTTGCCTAAAATTTTGAGAAATTGTTTAGGATTGCCCGCATGTGAAAGCGGCCATAAACGGGGACCACTACCGCCGCAGAGAATGACTACATACTGGTTTGATTTAGCCATAGTTGGTTGATTGTTTGCTTAAAGTTTAGCATAAATTTTTTGCGGGAAAATTTGGCGGCATTTTGAACACAGTCGGCGGGAGAAAAATTTTTGGAATCAAATTTGGCTAGGGTTTGGGCCAAAGAATCAGCTGTTTGATGATCAAAAAATACACCGGTTTGGTGATTGATGACGGTTTCGGTTAGACCACCTTGGTTGAAGGCAATGACGGGTTTGCCACAGGCTTGAGCTTCAAGTGGGGTAAGACCAAAGTCTTCAATTTGGGGGCAGATGAGAGCTTGGCAGTTTTGATATAGAGAAAGAAGTTTTTTGGGAGAAACTTTGCCGGCAAAAATAACTTGAGAGTTGGAATTTTGGGCGGCTAATTTGGTTAATCTATAATAATCACGGCCCTGACCGACAATAATCAATTTTTGATTTAGCTGGTGGCAGGCGCGGATAGCAAGGTCAATTTTTTTGTGTTCGACTAGCCGGGAAACAACTAAAAAATAAGGTGAAACGGTAGGATTGGTTTTGGGGATAAAAAATGAAGTGTCAACTCCGGGATAAATGACTTTGGCCGGTCTGTTGTAGGCGGATTTTATCCGGCGGCGGACGGTTTGGGAATTGCACAGACAGTAATCCGGTCGCTGCCCGTAAATAAAATCGGTTTTTTGATAGTGTTTAAGAATGGGCTTAAGAAATTTAAACTGTTTTGGAGTTTGGTAAAGATAACGGTTAACATTGTGAAAATAACAGACGAACAAAGTTGACGGCGGGGTCAAAAGAGAGTGACCGACGGTAGAAGTGGTGGAAATAACAATATCAAATTGAGAAAAATCAAATTTTTCTAGGGCCAGGGGGTAAAGAGGGGTGTAGATGATGGGGTTTTGGTGACTTAGGGGAAGATGGTTAATAAAAGAAGGGATTACTTTGATTGAGGATGGCAGCCAAGAGGTTTTTTTGGGGTGATAGTTTAGGGTAAAGACGGTTGCCTGGGGAAAAATTTGTAAAATATCAAGAAGGACCTTTTCGGCGCCGCCCCACTGGTTGAGCCAGTCGTAAAAAACAGCCACCCTGGGTTTAGCGGTCATTTAGGGTTTTTTGGTAAACAGATAAGGTTTTTTTGGCAGTATTGTCCCAAGAGTATTTGTTTATCTGAAGACAACCTTTTTGGATAAGCTGCCGGCGCAGGTTGGGAGTTTTGAGCAACCGAGTTATTTGTTTGACTAATTGACTAGGTTTATAGGGGTCAAAATAAAGAACTGAGTCTTGGTAAATTTCGGGCAGACAGCTGCTGTTGGAGGAAATAACCGGGCAGCCCAGGGCCATAGCTTCAAGACCGGTGAGACTAAAACCTTCCATAAACGAGGGATGGACTAGAGCAATAGCTTGGGAGTAAATTCGCTTGAACTGACTGTCAGGAATATAACCGAGAAATTCGATTTGGTTGCTAACTTGGTTTTGTTTGGCTTCGGCTTCGACTTGATGAGTAAAAAAACTTCGGGCGCTGATTATTTTTAATTTTAGTTTTGGAAGTGATCTTAGGGCCTGAATGATAACTTTGATATTTTTGTGGGGGTAGAGATTGCCGGTATAGAGAAGATAGTCCCCTACTGGCTTGCTTTTAGGATTAACTTGAGAGAGATTTTTTTTGAAATCAGGATCGACGGCTTCATGAGTGGTGGTGATTTTGGCGGGAGAAAGATGAAAATGTTTGATAATATACTGACGCCAAAAATCACTGGGGACGATAATAGTATTGGTTTTGATGGTGATGTGAGTAATCAAAATGTAAAAAAAATATTTTGGCCAATAAAGAAGGGAATTTTTGGTAGTATTGGCTTTGCCTCGGAAAAAATGTTTAATGAGGTCGTGAATGGTGACAACCGATCGGCCAAAATAAAGCAAAGGTTTGTTGAAATGGGTAAAGTGGACTAAGTCGGGTTTGAGTTTGGAGATGACAAGGGGTAAAAGCAACTGTTCTTTGAAAGAATAATGACGGATGTTGGTGGGGATATAATTGAAACTATTTCCAAGATCGGTTTTGATATCGGAAAGAAGTTCAGGGTAAACAAGGAGACTAAAGCGGTAGTGAGAGAAATCAGGTTGGTGAGTAAGAGACAATAAAACATTTTTGGTATAGCGACCGATGCCAGTATGTTTGGGGCCGTAAAGCCTGGCGTCAATAACAATATGCTTTTTGGTCATAAATATTTGGCTTTGAAGAGGCGTTTGATTTCTAGAAGTTTAATACCACCAAGGACTAGTTGCCGGGTGAAAAAATTATATTTTGAAAACAGATTTCGTTGATAAAAGATTTTCATAGCTTCGGTGCTGGATTTGGCGGCCAAAATTTTGGTGCTGCGGTTGGCTGAAGAGAGTTTTTGACTTTGTGATTTTATGCCGGAAGAAATGCCCTGAAAATGGGTAATCTGACAGTGGGGATTGAAATACAATTTATATTTTTTTTGGTAAAGTTGGTAACAAAAATCAAGATCTTCGCCATAAAAGAAATATGATTCATTCCACCAGTTTATGTTTTGACCGACAGATTTTTTGACCATGAGAAAGGCGCCGACACAGGCTTCGATAGGGTGAATGGTGGAAGTGTCTAGGTGACCCAGAAAATAACCGTTAAAAAATTTTGACTTGGGGAAGAGTTTGGAAATACCGCTAAAATAACAAAATGAACGCCAAGGAGTGGGAAAGCCGCGATGGCATTCCGGCTGCATTTGACCGGTTTTGGCAAGTTTAATATAACAAGTGGCGGCGGAGGCGTCTGGCTGGCGGTTGAAAAAGTCAATCATGGTTTTTAGAGTCTTGGGTTGGACAATGGTGTCGGGGTTGAGAAAAAGAACATACTTAGTGTTGGGATTGATAATTTTGACGCCTTGATTGTTGCCAGCAGCAAAACCAAGATTTTTTTTGAGAACCAAATATTTAACCCACTTATGTTTGTCTTTTTGGGCTAATTTAAGACTAAGGTCGGTGGAGGCATTATCGACAACAATGGTTTCAATGGCGTAATTGCCCAGATTTGATCGGGAAATGCTTTTGAGACAACGGCGAAGATAGTCGGCAGAATTATAGTTAAGGATAATAATTGAGAGATCAATTCTTTTTGACATTGGTAATCTTTTGGTAAATTTTGTTCAGGCCATCAACACTATTTTGGTAGGAGTATTTTTTGGCGATTAATTTGTTGGCTGCCTCCCCCATGGCCTGGCGCTGATGGTGATTTTTGAGTAAATTGATAGCATTTTTGGGAACTTGATCATAATCGCAGACAATGGATTCTTTGAAATTTTCGATTTTGATACCACCCATACCTTCGGGGGTGGTAACGATGGGAAGACGGCAGGCCATAGCTTCTAAAAACTTGTTTCGGGTGCCGCCGCCGCTGCCCATGGGAGCCAAAAGTATCCAGCAATATTGGTAAAAATACATAGGATCTTGTGGCTGACCGTCAAAGTCAGCTTCCTGAACAATAACGTCGGGCGATTGGTAGTGACCGTAATAGTCGGGAGCATGTCGGCCGATGATGTAAAGTTTACAGTCTGGAATGACTTGTTTGATAGCCGGCCAGGAGTCTTTGATGATCATTTCGACTGATTCCCGGTTTTGCATCCATTTCATATTGGAAACTCCAAACAAGACGGAGGGAAATTTGCTCCGGGGGGTCTTGGGTTTGGATTTAAAAAATTTATTGTCAACTCCGTTTTGAAATAATTCAATGTCGTTTCGCCCGGTAACTTGGGAAATCAGCTCACGGTCTTCTTGGGCAAAAGCGACAACGGTATGTGTGTTTTTCCAATAATGAGTTTCCCAATATTTGAGTTTGAGAACGTCAATCCAGAAAATTGGTTTAAAGATTTTTTTCCAGCCGGAAAGAGTTTCAACGTAGTGTTGATAAACCGCATATTCAACGGTTAAATCAACCAAAACGATGGGGATTTTGGTTTTGGGTATATTGGGCATGGGATAGAAACAATCGCAGTGAATCAAATCAAATTTGTTATTATCTAGCTCGTGTTTGATGGCTTGACGGAAGTTTTTGTTGATATGTTTCATGACGAGGAACGGATATTTGCTTAGACCGGTTAAAAGAACTTTTTTAGGATCCCAGGTTTTGCCCCGTTTAACAACGATAACCTTGGAACAATATTGTTTAATGTCTTCTAAACCTTCTTCATCGGGGCTGAGGCAAATTAGGGTGATATTGTTGTCGGGGGAGAGATATTTGATGGAATAGAATGAGCTGTTTTGACCGCCGGATTGGGACAGTCGGGGGATATAGGGAGTAATCATTAAAATGTTTCGTTTATTTTTTTGAGTCATTTTTTAGATTTAAAGATTGATAATAACAGCCTAACATAATCCAAAAGAGGTAAGCGGTTTTTGAAGCTTCAAAAACATCAATAAAAACGGCATTTGCCAAAGTGGTAATAAGACCACCAAAGCAGATTAAGGAAATCATATCATAGGTATTTTTTGATTTTTTGAAAATAAGAGGAATGGTTTTGATAAAAAAGTAGAAAATGAGAGCAGAAAAAGTGATAAGTCCTAATAGTCCGCTTTCACCCAAACACCTGAGATAATCATTGTCGGTAGCCAGAGTGATTGACCCTAAACCGCTGCCGACAAGTGGATTGCGGCGCCAAGCAGTGATGGCTCGGGGCCATTCGGCATTGAAGCGAATTTCGCCGGATCTGGCAACGCCAACGTCGGCATCAACAGGAGGATAGGTTTCCGGTTGATGTCTGACAACAGTGGGAGTGGGTTTGATAATCTGACCGGGAATGGGGGTTAACTTTGGGGTGGATATGGTGGGAGTAGGAATAATAGTGGGGGCGGGAGCGAAATTATTTGAGGATTTAAACTGGTTTTTTAGGGCGGGAATGGTGGCAATGAGGCGTTGATTAAGATCACCGGAATTAAAAATACTGAAAATAACTAAACCGGTGACGGGAATAATCCAAAAATATTTTTTGATAAAAATAAGAGTAAGACAAACTCCACCCAAAAAGGCAAAAATTGAAACCCGAGAAGCGGTTAGAGTAAGAATATAGTATGACGGTAACCAGACTAATAAGCTGACGATTTTGGTAAATTTATTTTGGCTTAAGAGAAAAATTGCCAGAATAATAATAAGAGCGACGCTGAGAAAAGCAGCCAAATCATAATGACCGGCAAAAGTAGAACTGATTCGGGTCCAAATATTCATCTGCAGCAGTTGGCCTTTGGAAAATTCTGAATTCATAGTGGAAACCACAGGAAAATGAAGATATTTTTGGCCATAACCATAAAAAGTGACTAATCCGGTGGCAATAAGGAAAAAATAGTAAATAAACTTAAAATCACTTATGGATTTGACGGCATCAAGGGTAATAAAAAATAAAGACATATATTCAAAACGGCGGAAAAGGTGGAGCAAAAGAATATTGGTAGGTTCGGTCTGGTAGATAAGATAGGCGTGAACAAAGCTAACAAAAATAGCTAAAAAATAGAGAAAAAATAGTTTGGTTATTTTTAGCTTGAGAAAGGAAAAACCATTGGTTACCTGATAAATAAACCAGGTTAAGACGGCCAAGGCAACGATGATATCATCCAGACGGACAGCAACATAGGTATTGGGGACATTAAACAAGGGAAATTTAGGATAAAGAGGAATAAAAACGATGAGAATGGCAATAATTGATTTGATGGGGTTTATATTTTTGAACATGCTTGAAGGTAAACGGGAGAAAAATGAATAACGGATCTGATGAGGGCGTTGATTTTGAGTAAAAATTTAACCAGAGGATACTGCCATTTGGGTTTGTGCTTTTGGAAAAAGGAGAGAAAACCTTTGTATTCGTTTAAGATTGGGTCAAGTTTTTTGGCGGCTGAAGCCCTGCCCAAATGAATTATCTGCGGACCAATAAGATACCAGACGTGATTGTTGGGAGTAGTTTGGCTGATTCTGTAGGAAAGTTCAAGTTCTTCGCCATACATAAAATAATTTTCATCAAAACCACCAACTTTATCTAAGAGTGGTTTTCGGGTCAGGAAAAAGGCACCGGTAACCCAGTCCTGGCGGTGATCTGAAAGATAAAACCTGTCTTTGGTATAAAATTCGGGGGTGTGAGGGTGAATAGGTCTGATAATTTTGTTGACCAAAGGGAGGTCATCAAGATTTAGACACCAGGTAAAAACATTGCCAAGGTTTGGGAAAAAACCTCCGGAGGCTTGAATAGTTTTGTCTTGATTTAAAAGCTGGGCGGTGCAGGTGGAACTTTCCGGATGGGAACAGAGCCAATCGAGTGATTGACTGATGGCGGAATGAAGAATTAGGGTGTCGGAGTTGAGAAATAA
This sequence comes from Candidatus Woesebacteria bacterium, assembly GCA_035350835.1. GTDB lineage: Bacteria > Patescibacteriota > Microgenomatia > UBA12405 > UBA12405 > WARW01. Next base: position 22,393 of record DAOPUX010000001.1, read on the forward strand.
AATATAGTTGCCGGAAGCAATTTTTAAGCCTTGATTGTTGGCTTTGCCAAAACCATGATTGGTTTTGTTGGCAATTAATTTTAGGGAAATGTTTTTGGATTTGAGATTGATTTTGAAGCGATTAATTTTAGTAAGGCTGTCGTCTTGGGAATTGTTGTCGATGATAATAATTTCGTAGTCAATTTGGTTAAGACCTTTATCCTGGATAATTGATTTGAGACAATTTAGGGTAATATCGGCGGTGTTGTAGGAAACTATAATGATAGAAAGAATGGGATTAATCATGTTTGATAGAGAATTTAAGCACCAAAACGGTAGTAATTAGAGCAATTTCGGTGATAAAAAAGGTAATAATCCGACCGGGAATGTCGGTAGGAAAACGACGGAGAGTGATTTTGGCGTGATATTCTTTGCCTTCGTAGATCAATTTGTTTTTGATGCGGTTTTCGGGTTTGGTAAAAACATCTTGTTCCCACTCAAAACCGTTGATATAGAGAGATTCTTTGAGAGGGAGGACAATTTCTTCTAGATAATAGCTGGGGATGGTGTCAACAATAACTTGTTTGGCTTTTTCCGGCGGATGATTGAGATTGATTCTAAAAAGACCGGTGTAGTAGGCTTTGTAAAAATTCATAACTTCAGTCCGACTCATATTGGTGTAATAGGCCGTGACGTGGCTTATTTGAACCGTATCGCCGGGTAGATTTGATTTGACGCTATTGGGCAAGTCTGGCAGTGAAGGTAAGGGATAAACAAGGTAAATTAGGGCAAAAATATTGAAAATGACAAAAAGGAAATAAAAGATTTTTTTGGTCATTATTGAAACAACATGGGGCGGCCAAGTTTATAATTTGGACGGCTGATTTTGCGATGGGAAATTTTTTGAGCCGGAACTCCGCCCCAGATTTCAAATTCGGGAATATCTTTGGTAACAACGGCTCCAGCGGCAACAACAGCGCCGGTGCCGATTTTGACGTTGGGTAAAATAATGGCTCTGGGTCCGATAAAAACATAATCACCAATAGTAATCGGTCCAAATGAGTTGCCATAATCGGGAGAATTTATTTCGTGTTCATCGTTGTAAATAAGCACTTGGCTGGCAATGCCGACATGGCTGCCAATTTTGAGTGGAGCCCGGCCGTCTAAAAAACAATGATCACCAATGATAGTGTCATGACCAATGCTGATATTACTGGGCTTAAAAAAGTTGGCGCCGATGTGGATGGTTGAATCCCAAGGGAGATTGATGCCGGAAACAAGGTAAAAAATTTTTCTGAGAGAATGGACGGGAATATAGCCGACAAATCTGAGGATCATGAGCCAAAATTCTAAGAAGATGGTGGAAATTCGGGTGGTGACTTTTTGAAAAATTTGATTTGGGGAGAGATCTTTGCCGGTGCGGTCTTTCATAAACAGATTATAGTTAAATTCTGAGGTTTGTGCCAGTAGCGAAAGGTTTATAAAGTTTGAAAAACTTTGATAACTGAGCTAGCGGTGTTGGTCCAGCTAAATTTGTCAGCCTGAATTTTGCCGAGCTTTGAATAATGTTGACGAGTTTTTTTGTCAGTAATTTTTATCATTTTTTGACAGAGGTCGGACTCGTTGGCGGGGTTGATAAATAAGCCATTGGTTTTGACAACCTCTCTGAAGGGGGGAATATTGGAGACAATAACCGGGGTGCCGACTTTCATAGATTCGATGGCGGGAATACCAAAACCTTCGTAGGTGCTGGGCAAAACAGAAGTAATAGCATGTTGGTAGAGAGTCCATTTTTGATCTTCGGTAACAAAGTCGGTAAAAATAACCCGGTCTTCAATCCCCTGTTGTTGGACAGTGGCAAAAATTTCGTCAAACAGCCAACCTTTTTTGCCGGCGATAACCAGTTTAACTGACGGTTGAGATTTGTCGGATTGAAGATACCTAAAGAAAGATCTGATAAGAAAAGGAATATTTTTGTTGGGTTTGAGAGTGCCCAGATAAAGGAAATAATTACCTGATTGCAGATGGTAGGTTTTTAGAATTTTTTGTTGAGCCAGATGATTTATTTTGGGCGGGGAATCGACACCGTTGTAGGCAATAGTAATTTTGTCGGGATTAATATGGTAGGTTTTTATAAGTTCGTCTTTGGAAAACTGAGAGACGGTAATAATATGTTTGGCTTGCCGGAGAGATTGTTGGGTCCAGTGAATTAATTGGTGTAAGTCTTTTTGGTTAAACTGGTGGGGAAATTTGAGATAGCCGATGTCGTGGATAGTGGGAATGGTGGGAAAACGGGAAAAAATCGGTGAATAATGGCTGGGAGAAAAAAATAAATCTAGTTTTTGTTTTTGAAATAATAAATGGAGCGGGAGAGCAAACCGAGTCCAGAGTTTGCTTGGGCCAAAGACTAAATAATGCCAATTGGGTCGGGCGGGAGGGAGATCATGGCTGGGCTGGTCTTTGAGATAAATTAGATAATGGTTTTGTTTGTCTTGTTGGTAAAGATGCCAGAGAAGTTTGAAGGCGTATTGACCGACACCGACTTTGTTGACAATATTAGCTTCGTTGCCGTCGATTCCAATTAACATAATTGATTTTATCAGCTATGACAAAACGGAGTGGTAAACTTTTAAAGTTTCTTTGGCAGTGGTCTGCCAGCTGAATTTTTTGGCAATCTCAAGACCTTTTTGACTAAGCCGGCGGCGGAGTTGCTGGGAGTGAACAATTTTTTCTATGGCTTTGGCAATACTATCGGTTGAGTTGGGGTCAATCAGGATGGCGGCTCCTTGGGAAATTTCGACCAAAGAAGAATTGTTGCTGGTAATAATGGGGACGCCAACTTTGAGCGATTTGACAACCGGCAGACCAAAACCTTCATAAAGCGAGGGGTAAGCCAGACAAATAGCGCTGGCGTGAAGTCCGACCATGTCTTTTTCGGGAATGAACCCAAGTATTTTTATGCTGAAGTCCTTGACGGTGACATCTTTGCCCCAACCATATTTGCCGGTAATGGCAAGCTGGGTTCTGGTTTTGGGATATTTTTGTTTGAATTTGAGAAAGGCATCGATAAGGCGGTCGAGATTTTTTCTAGGTTCTCTGGTTCCCTGGGCCAAAATAAAATTTTCCAAGCCATATTGTTTTTTGATGACCAACTTTTTTTTGTCTTGAGTTGGCGCGGGTAATTTTAGAAATTGACTATATTTGGATTCGGCAGATTCGTAAATAACACTAGTTTTCTTGATATCAACTTGGGGAAAAAGTTTGAGTAAATCCGATTGGGTGTTTTGGGAAACACAGATAAGGTGGCGGCATTTTTTGACGGCCCAATACATTTTGTGACGATGAGCATTAACAACCTTGGGTTGGTGCCACTGAGGGTATAAAAACGGGGTGAGATCATGGATGGTGGCGATAGTTTTGGCAAAAACTGTAGGAGGTTGAGTCCAATCTGAAGTATGAAAAAGGTCGCACTTGCCAATAAAAATTTCTATAGGAAAAAGTCTGAGTCGATTCCAAACAAACTGTAATAAGGTTGGCGGCAGACGGTGATGATGGATGGTGACATTAGCTTTTTGCCCCAGAATTTTGATTGATTCGGGCAAGGGCATTCTGAGAGAGGAATAAAACAGTTTGTAGTGGTTGGACTTGTCGAGATTAACTAAATTTTTAACCAAATTAAGGGTATAGTTGCTAACGCCGGTCTGGTAACAAACGGAGGAGACGTCAATGCCGATGATCATAAGGTGGTTTTATAATGACCATATTTTATCATTTTTTGGATTTGACGGCGTTTTTGGATCATTTTGGAGAGATTGACAATAACTTCCCCATAGGTGCGGACAATATCAAAAGGGAGATAAAAAATAGATTTAAATTTATAAATCCTGATAGTGCTTTTTATGAGTCCAGATAAGTTTCTGAGTCTTTCTATTGATAAGGCTAAAAAATAATCTTTAATTTCTTTTGAGGAATAATTTTTGATGATAATATAAATCCAGTTTTTAGCGTCCATACGATAACGAAAGTTTCCCATTAATTTACTGGTAGCCCCGCCCAAGTGGTAGGAAATAGCTTGGGGAACATAGATAGTCTGATAACCCAGTTTGTAAAAACGGAGACACAAATCAACATCTTCTTCGTAGGCAAAAAAGTCAGGATCAAACATGTCAACAGATTTAATGACTTTTTTGGGGTAAACGGCGAGAGCAGCTGAAGCCCCCCAAACAATCTTGGGAGTTTGAGGTAATTTGGAAGTAAAGTATTTTTGACCATTGGCAATGTTGTGACAGCGGCCGTTGGGGTAGAACTTCAGACCTTGAGATTCAAATTTTTGGCCGTCGCGGGTGAGAACAGTGCCAAAAAAGGTGGAAATTTTTGGGATAGTATTTTTGACGATAGCATCAGAAACAAGCTTAAACCAGTTTGATTTGAGAACGATATCATTATTCACAACAACAATATGGGAATAGTTTGAACGGTTAATGCCATAATTGACGGCAGCGGCAAAACCGGTGTTGGATGTGAGATAACAGACTTTGGATTGTAAATTTGGTAATTTATTTTTTTGAAAAAAATTTTTGAAGATAAGAGGACTGTTGTCGTGAGAATTATTGTCAACTAGGATAATCTCAAAGGGTGTGTGGGGGCAGTTTTTGACGGCAGAAAAGATTGATTTGAGACAGTCTAAAATAAAGGCGGAACCGTTGTAATTGGGAATAACAAGAGAGTAGCTTAAGGACGGAGCGGCTTTAGGACTCATTGGTAACGTTGGAAAGTTGGATAATATCCCCTACTTTTAGATCAAGTTTAAAGACTTCATTGGCGTTTAGCTCGATGACATATAAAGCTGGTTGGTCGTTGGTAAAGCTTTTGAGAGAATCAGTTTCAGTAGCAGTGATAATTTTGACGACTTCAAATTTTGAGTTTAGCCAGATAATGTCCAGAGGAATTTTGGTATCTTTCATCCAAAAAGGATATTTACCTTCGCGATCAAAAACAAACAACATGCCACAGTTGGAGCAAAGATCTGTCCGGTGGGAAAGGCCGGTTTGTCGTGAAGTAAAAGTTTTGGCAACTTCGAGATAATAAGGATTACCTTTGATGATGGCGCTGACATTGTTATCAAAATTTTGAGGTTTGGCTTTTGGTCGAGAGATAAAATAGATGACGGCAGCAAAGATTAAAATGATGATTATGATAGTAATTTTTGGCATATTTTTTGTCCGACTTTTGTCCATAGATAATTATTTTTAACATATTTTTTGCCATTTTGTCCAAGCTTAAAGGCGGTTTGGGGCGAGCTGACTAGTTTAATGATTTGAGAGGAGAGATCAAGGTGGTTGTTAAGCTTAAAAGTTAAACCGCCTTTAGCACGGGAAACAAGTTCTGAAAGGGTGGCAATATTGCTGGTAATAACCGGTTTGCCCCGCGCCCAGGCTTCGATAATTACCAATCCGAAACTTTCGTGGCGTGAGGGTAGAATGAGAGTATAAGAGTTGTCAATCAAATATTTGAGGCGGGATTGGGGAAAATCAAAAATAAATTTTATTTTGGTAGAAAAAGGTTTGGGGAGAGAACTAATTTTTTGTTTGATAATGGGGTAATAAAGAGTTTTTTGGCCGGCAATAATCAGCCGAAAATGGGGAGAATTTTTTTGGGAAATTAGATACGAAAAACTGTCGATGAGGGTATCAAGACCTTTGTGGGCAGAAATGGAGCCAATAAAAAGTAAGTTGATTGGTTGGTTTGGCTTGAGACGGTTTGGAGTTGTGGTTTTTTTGATAAAACCAGAATTAACGCCATTGCCGGCAAGGATAATTTTTTTGGGCGGAAGATGAAGATGGTGGATAAAATAATCAGTTTCGAATTGGGATAAAGTCCAGATATAGTCGGAGTGACGAAGACTGCGGATAAGCGGGAGTTGATGAAAATCAGGATCGGAGACATGAAAGGAAGCATTAATTAAAATTTTGACCTGATGACGGGATAATTTCTTTAAAAGGTGCTTAAAAATGTGGGCATACCAAATAATGGTAGTGGGCAGGGGGCCGGCGACAATATAGTCGGGTTTGAATTTTAAAACTGTGAAAATAGATTTTAAAAAAGGAAAAAATCGAAAGACGGGTCCTTTTTGGAAAACAGACAATAACCCGTGGAGATAAGTTTTTTGGGGGAGAAAAAGATTAATCAATTTTAGAGGTCGGCGGAGACGGTGATAAACGGGAAGTTTGATTTGGGAGGTTAGCTGGCGGGAGGGACGGTAGTTGGATTTGACAAAGTCGTCGGTGCTGGAACAATCAGAAGAAAGATAGATGGTATCAAAATTTTGAGAGGCAAAATATTGCCCTAGTTGATGAACAACTCGTGATCCCCCATCGACAGCCGGCGGAAAAATATGACTGAGAAGCAAAACCTTGACCATGTTTATTTAAGGTTATTATACGTGTTATTCTAGTGAATAATCATGTTTAAGAAAATAATAAATTCTAAGTTGATCAAATTGGTGATATCGTCGATATTGATTTATTTTGCGTTTAAAAAAGTAGATGTAGTCTCTTTGGCAAGAGATTTGTCTAGAGTGGAGTGGTGGTTTTTGGTAGTAAACATATTAATTAGTTTAGGGTTGATGGGAATGATTTCTTGGAGATGGAGTTTACTTTTAATTAAAAATCCGACTTTTAAGGATATAATTTTGTTTTTTAAGTCGAGTTTGTCGGCAGCTTTTTATGGTTTGTTTTTGCCGTCATCGGCGGTGGCAGGAGATGCTTTGAAATGGATTATTATTGATGAAAAATACCCAGAAATTTCTAAGCCAAAATTGTTGGGATCAATTTTGTTGGACCGGTTTGTGGGGTTGACGGTGTTTGTGGTGTTGGGATCAATAATGATTTTTTTGGCGGGAAACAAGGGAGTGGAAATACCGATGATGATTCAGTTGGTGTTTGCGGGATTGTTGTTGGGCTGTCTGACATTTTATGTGACGATAATATTTTTTGATATAAAAAAAGTTTTTAATTTTAAGTGGCTAAATAAATTTAGCGGTATATTGGAATTGGTAGACAAAAAAAATTTGGTTCAGATAGGTAAGTCGTTGGGAGTGTCGCTTATGAGTGATATTTTTTGGGTGCTGCAAATGTGGTTTATCGGCTGGTATTTTGGAACCGGTTTGTCGGTGGTTTCGATATTAATTTTTTTGCCGGTAATATCAACCATATTAACCCTGCCAATATCTTTTGCCGGTTTTGGCGCCAGAGAGCAGTTGTTTGTCTATTTTTTTGGCAAGGAAGCGGTGTCAATAGAAAGCGTTTTGTTGATGTCAACGTTTGCCGGTATTTTGGGAGTGATAAATTCTTTGGTTGGCGGATTAGTAACACTGACACCAGATTTTAAACGAAGTCAGAAAAAATAATTTTGGTTTTGACATTTGGATAAAAGTGTTAAATAATTAGCTTAATTGTCACGAGTCCTGACGTAAGTCAGCGACAGCAACCGAGACTTGAATAAGTTCACGGTGCTTTCCTGTTTTGGGGAGACAAGCCTTTATAAATTTAAAAAAAGGAAAAATATGAATTACCCCGTATTTGTGTCTGAGTCGGTTTGCGCTGGTCATCCGGATAAAATTTGTGATCAAGTGTCGGATACAATTTTGGATGAAGCTTTGGTGAGAGATAAAAATGCCAGGGTGGCAGTAGAGACTTTGGCGACTTTTAATCGGCTAATAGTGGCAGGAGAAGTCAATTGTCGGCAGGGAATTGATTATGAGACTGTGGCCAGAAAAGTAATTTTGGGTTTGGGTTATGATAATGAAGATTTTGGATTTTGGCACAAAAGCCCTGTAGAAATTTTGGTTCATCAACAGTCTAGTGATATTGCTGTGGGAGTGGATAATGATGGGGCGGGTGATCAAGGAATAATGTATGGGTATGCCTGCAAGGAAACGCCAGAATTAATGCCGCTGCCGATAATGTTGTCGCATAATATTTGTCGAAAGATGGATGAACTAATGAACTCAGATTTGCCTTATCTTAGACCTGATGGTAAGGCTGAGGTGAGCGTGGTTTATGAAAGAGGTAGACCAAAAACAGTAGAAAAGATTGTATTAGCCAAGCCTTTTGAAAAAGATTTGTCGGGCGATGAAGTCAAGAAACAGTTGCTTAAACTGGCTGTATTACCGTTGCTGGATAAATTTAGGTTGGGTGAAATTGCTGAGAATAAGGTTGTTTTTAATGGCACCGGAAGTTGGAAATTTGGTGGACCGACAAGTGATACCGGGCTAACTGGGAGAAAAATAGTAGTGGATACTTATGGGGGGATGGGAAGAATTGGAGGTGGATGTTTTTCTGGCAAAGATCCGACTAAAGTAGACCGAAGCGGAGCATATGCTGCCAGATATATAGCGAAAAATATTGTGGCGGCGGGTTTGGCTGACAGATGCGAAATCCAATTGGCTTATGCTATTGGTCAAAGAGATCCGGTGGTAAAGTCAATAGAAACTTTTGGCACCGCCAGAAAATCAGCTAGGACAATTGAGGGTTTTGGTTGGGGGCTGATGGATTTGTCGGTTAGAGGGATTATTGATAAATTTGATTTGAAACGACCAATTTATAAAAAGACAGCTAAATATGGTCATTTTGGGGATAATAGCTATCCTTGGGAAAGCCTAGTAGAGAGTAAATGATAAAATTAAACAGTTATTTATTTTTTTTAAATAAAAAATGATTTTAATTGTCGGCGGGGCCGGATATATCGGTTCTACAGTTAACAAAGAGTTAAGTAAAAAAGATTATAAGACGGTAGTGTTTGACAATTTGTCGACTGGGAAAAAAGAGCTGGTCAAATGGGGTGAATTTTTTGAAGGTGATTTGGGAAAAATTGATGATATTCGGGCGGTATTTAAAAAGTATCCGATTGAGGCGGTGCTACATTTTGCGGCGTTTAAGGCGGTAGGAGAATCAGTGACTGACCCGCAAAAATATTA
>DAOPUX010000002.1:0-30130 GCA_035350835.1 Candidatus Woesebacteria bacterium
ATTTTAAGATAAAACGTCTTAGAATTGTATCAGCTAGTTGTTAGCTTTGCAATATTTATGTTTTTACTTTGAACCGGGGTTCATTTTGGTGGTCAATTGTTCCTGAATATCGCGGGGAACAGGGTCATAATGACTGGGTTCCATATAAAATGACCCTCGACCTTGAGTCAAACTTCTAATAACGGTAGCGTAGCCACGGACAGCTTCAAGAGGAACCGAAGCATTGATAGTAGTAAAGTTACCAGATTCGCTAGTGCCATTAATCTGACCTCGGCGGGAGGACAAATCGCCGATAACTGAACCTAAAAATTCTGAAGGAGTGTTAACCTCAAACTTCATAATTGGCTCCAAAACCAAAGGTTTGGCGGCAGTAAAAGCATCTTTGATAGCGTAGGATCCGGCTAACTTGAAAGCCATTTCGGAAGAGTCAACTTCGTGGTAAGTGCCGTCATAAACAGTGACTTTGATATCGGTGCAGGGGTAGCCGGCAATAATACCTTTTTGAAGAGTTTCTTTGACACCCTTTTCAATAGCAGGAATAAAGTTAGCGGGAATAGCACCGCCTTTGACAGCGTTGACAAATTCATAACCTTCGCCGCGATTTTTAGGTTCGACTTTGATTTTGCAATGACCGTATTGACCATGACCGCCGGACTGATGAATATATTTTCCCTCACCGTCGGCATTGGCGGAAATGGTTTCCCTATAAGCCACCTGAGGAGCACCGGTTTTGACGCCGACACCGAATTCACGTTTGAGACGGTCAACAACTATTTCTAAGTAAAGCTCGCCCATACCACCGATAATGGTTTGACCGGTTTCATGGTTATAACTAACTTTGAAAGTCGGATCTTCAATTGCCAGGCGATTGAGAGCTGTGCCCATTTTTTCCTGATCGTCAGCTGTCATTGGTTCGACCGAAAGAGATATAACTGGTTCAGAAAATTGAATTGGTGACAAAGAAATGATATTGTTGGCATCACAGAGAGTGTCACCGGTAGTAGATTCTTTTAGACCGATACAAGCCACGATTTCACCAGCAAAACCTTCTTCAATACCTTCACGTTTGTCAGCATGCATCAAAAGCAACCGACCAATACGCTCACTTCTGCCTTTGGTAGTGTTGTAGACCTCAGACCCAGCTTTGAGGACTCCAGAATAAACTCTAACATAAGATAAAGTGCCGACATGAGGATCACTTTGAACTTTAAACAAAAGAGCCGAAAGAGGATCGGTTTTGACCGGATGGCGGACAAGAACTTCATTATTTTCGGGATTAAAACCTTCTACTGGAGGCAAATCCAGCGGTGATGGGAGATAGTCAATAATACCGTCAAGAATAGGATGAATACCTTTGTTGCGCCAAGCAGCTCCGCAGTAAATAGGGAAAAGACGGCGGTTGATGGTGGCTTTTCGGAGAGCGGCTTTTAGTTCTGGCACAGAAATTTCTTCGTCGTTGAGAAATTTTTCCATGAGAGACTCATCTTCGCCGGCAATTTGTTCCACCATTTTGGCCCGGGCAACAGCCACGGCATCTTTGTAATCATTAGTAACATCTTTGGTGGTAAATTCCATTCCCTGCTCATCTTTGTCATAAACAATCATTTTTTGATTCATAAGATCGATAACACCGATAAAATCGTGTTCCTGACCGATGGGAATAACCACCGGTACCACGGGGGCGCGGAGTTTGTCGTGAATACTTTTGAGAGTGTTTTCGAATGAAGCGCCGATTTTGTCCATTTTATTGACAAAAGCAATCCGGGGGACGCCGTATTTATCAGCTTGGCGCCAAACAGTTTCAGACTGAGCCTGGACACCGGCGTTGCCGTCAAAAATCATGATAGCGCCATCAAGGACACGAAGTGAGCGTTCAACTTCGGCAGTAAAATCAACGTGGCCGGGAGTATCGATAACATTAAGACGGAAATCTTTCCAAAAAGTAGTGACACAGGCGGATTGAATAGTAATACCCCGTTCCCTCTCTTGGACCATAGAGTCGGTAGTGGTAGTGCCGTCATCAACGGAACCAATTTTGTGAATATTGCCGGTATAAAATAAGAGACGTTCAGTGGTGGTGGTTTTACCGCCGTCAATATGGGCGATAATACCAATATTGCGGACTTTTTCCATCGGTACATCGCGGTTTTTGGTTAATTTAATTTGTTCGGCCATATTATTAGATTGTAGATCGTAGATTTTAGATCGTAGATGCTAAATTGATTGTTAGAAAAAATAATAAAACTGCTACCATCAAAGTCACGGTAACAGCGACTGTTTCTATGATACCATAAGAATAAATGAATAGAAAAGGGAAAAAAATAGCAATTGTGGGTGGAGGAATAGGGGGGTTGGCGCTGGCATATTTTTTGGCAAAAAAGGGGAATCAAGTCACAGTATGGGAAAAAGAGAAACAGTTGGGAGGATTGGTATCGGGATTTAAAATGGGAAAAACCAACTTAGAACAGGTTTATCATCATTTTTTTAAGACTGATAGTGATTTAATCGGGCTAGTTAAAGAAATTGGATTGGAAAAAAATATCGGCTGGCATAAAAGTTTGGTGGGACTATATTGGGACAAAAAAATTTATCCATTTGTAACGGCAAAAGATTTGCTTAAATTTAAGCCGTTGGGTTTGATAGATAAACTGAGAATGGGAGCGGTGGCTTTGTGGCTAAAATTTGATAAAAATTGGAAAAAGTATGAAGCGATTACGGCAGACAAGTGGATGAAAAAGATGGTAGGAAAAAGAGCTTATGAAGTAGTGTGGCAGCCGCTTTTAAAAGGAAAATTTCATAATTATTACAGAAAGGTGTCGATGGCGTGGCTGTGGGCCAGAATCCATACCCGAGGCAATTCGACTAACGAAAAAGGGGAAGAAGTGTTGGGATATATCAACGGTGGATTTGAAACGATAGTGGCAAGATTGGCTAAATTAATCAAAAAAAATGGCGGAAAAATAAAATTAAATACTAACATTAAAGATCTAACAGCTTTAGAAAAAGAATTTGAAATTATGGTTGATACCAGACCAGCCAAGGAAGTGGAATATTTGGGGGCAATTGATGTGGTATTTAGAAGTAAACAAAATTTAAGTCCGTATTATTGGCATAATATAAACGACACCGAATCCCCTTTTGTGGCGGTGGTGCAACATACCAATTTGATTGAGAAAAAGAATTATAACAACAAAGATGTCTATTATTTGGGGTCTTATCTGCCGCAAAATCATAAATTTTTTGGTTGGAGTGATAAAAAAATAACAGACAACTGGTTTAGTTATGTCAAAAGGATATTTCCTGAATTTGATCCAATAATGGTGGATAAAGTATCGGTGTTTAGGTTTAAATCGGCTCAACACATAGTGACAACTAATTATGCTCAAAAAATCCCGCCTCAAAAAATTTCGGCTAAAATTTATCAGATAAATTTTGCCCAAATTTATCCAGAGGATAGGGGTCTAAATTTTGCAGTCAGGGAAGCAAAAAAAATGGTTAAGGTGATATTTGAGTCCTAATTTTGGCTAAACCTTCTGCTAGAGTTTTAAATTTCATTCCTAAATTTATGGCTTTTTGGTTGGAAGTAATCAGAGTTTTTTGCCAAGGACGACTGTCTTGGGGTTGAGATTTAATATATTCGTCTAAACTGGAAGCTTGAACTAAATTAGGATCACAACCAAAAGTTTGGGCGACAAGTTTGGCCATATCAAAAGGTGAGTGAGAAGAAGAACCAACTAAATGATAGATGCCGGTATATTTTTTGTCTAAAAATTGACCTAAAGCAACGGCAATATCATCAATAAAGGTATAGGTACAAATTTGGTCAGAAAACATTTTGACAGTTTCACCGGCTTGGAGTTTGGTTAAAACTTTGTGAATAATATCAGGCTTGAGATCAAAATTAGCCCGATAGGGGTAGGTGATGCGGGTGATAGCTGAAGGGCAAGGAGAGTTGAGGACGGCTTGTTCACCCAGATATTTAGTTTCACCATACCACTCGATAGGATGAGGAGTATCAGATTCGATATAGGGAGTAGTTTTGGCGCCGTCAAAGACAAAGTCGGTAGAAATATAAATAAAATATTGATTGTTTTTTTTGGCTAAATCTAGAATATTTTCGGTGCCGACAACATTGAGCTGATAGCAAAGACCTGACTTGTCCCCTCTTTGCTCCCAGGCGGCATTAGTATCAGTAAAAGCAGCTAAATGGATAACGGCGACGGCATCTTGGTGGGAAGCAAAGGCTTGAGATAAACTGTTTTGGTCTAAAATATTAATCCCCTTATCAAGAGAAAAATCAATAAATTCAAATTTATCATTTAGGAGTTCAACAATCCGACTGCCAACCAAACCGGTTAGACCAGTACCTATTATTTTAGTTTTCAAGTTAGAAAGTTTTTAAAGTTATAAAGTTTATAAAGTTTGTAAAGAAGTTTTGAATTCTTTTAGAGTTGGCCAAAGTTTATCCTTGTCGGACAAAATAAGATGGTCAACTTTAGGCCAGTCAATATTAAGTTTGGGGTCATTCCAAAGCAAGCCACCTTCAGAGTCTTTGTGATAAAGATTGGAGCATTTATATTGGAAATCAGCTATATCGGATAAAACTAAAAATCCATGAGCAAAACCTTGGGGAATAAAAAACATAATTTTGTTGTCTTCAGACAAGGTGACTGAATGATATTGGCCAAAGGTGGGAGAACCTGGACGAATATCAACGGCAACATCAAAAACCTCTCCTCTGGTGCAGCGAATAAGTTTGTCCTGAGAAAATGGCGGGGTTTGAAAATGAAGCCCGCGAAGCACGCCTTTAGTAGAACGGGAATGATTGTCCTGAACAAAATTAGCGTTGATACCGTTGTCGGCAAAAACTTTTTGATTGTAGCTTTCGAGAAAAAATCCCCTATCATCTTCAAAAACAGAAGGTTTGATAATCACAAGTCCATCAATTTTGGTTTTGATAAAATCTGGCATTATTTTTTGGATTGGTTTAATTTGAGATAGAATGCTTCGGCTTCTTTTTTGGTTTCCTGCCACCAAGATTCGTTTTGGGTATACCAATCAATAGTTTGTTTGAGTCCGGACTCTAAATCGTATTTGGGCTGCCAACCAAGGTCTTTGTTTATTTTGTCCCAATTTACAGCATAATTATCATGAGCCGGTCGGTCGGCGACAAATTCTAGAGAGGTTTCGTCTTTGCCCATAAGTTTGAGGATTAGATTGACTAGGTCCATATTGGAAGTGCCTTTTTTAAGACCGCCAATGCAGTAAGTTTCTCCAATTTTACCCTTAAGAAGGATTAATTCGATGGCCCGGCAATGATCTTCAACATGAAGCCAGTCTCTAAAATTAAGACCCTGACCATAGACTTTGATTTTGTCGCTGGAAAGAAGATTGGTAATACTTCGGGGAACCATTTTTTCGGGGTGTTGATAAGGACCATAGTTGTTGGAACAGTTGCTGATAGTGACCGGGAGTCCGAAGGTTTTGAAAAATGATCTGACTAAATGGTCAGAAGCAGCTTTGGAAGCGGAATAGGGGCTGGAGGGATCGTAAGGAGTGGTTTCTTTGAATTGAGATTTAGAATCGAGAGCAATACTACCAAAAACTTCGTCGGTGGAAACATGATGAAATCTTTTGACGCCGTATTTGGCAGCGGCGTGAAGGAGAACATAGGTGCCAAGGACGTTAGTTTTGACAAATAATGAAGGGTCGTCAATTGAACGATCGACGTGAGACTCAGCGGCAAAATGAACCACAGTATCAATTCCCTGGGAAAAAATTTGATCAACCAATTTGTCATCAAGAATATCACCACGGACAAAACTGTAATTAATATTAGACTCAATATCAACAGTACTTTTGAAATTAGCAGCGTAGGTAACTTTGTCTAAGTTAATAATCTCATCTGTGGGATGATGCTTTAGCCAATAACGAATAAAATTTGAACCAATAAAACCTAAACCACCTGTAATTAAAAGTTTCATAGTGGTTGTAGTTTATCGCATTTGGAGGTCGGGTTTCAAGTTTAGTGCCTCAAAAAATCAATCGTAGATTCGGCTAGGTGAGAAAATTCAGAGGATTCGAGTTCAGTTTGATAAAAATCAAGAATGTCATTGTAAGCTGTTTTGGCAAAAAGAAGTCCTTTGTACCAACGTTGTTTGTCGTCGTCGCTAATATCCGGCCAAACTTTTTGAAAATTTGACCAAGATTGTTGAAAATACTCAGGATTTGATTTAGAAATTTTGTATAAAAAATCTTTAAAAACTTCCTGTTCCTCAGATTCGTCTGAAGGAACCGTTAAATAATTACTGTCAATACTGGTGATAAATTGGGAGAATTGGGACAACTCCAAACCCAATATTTTTCTAAAATTAGGAAATAAATAGTCTTTTTCAGAATAGGGAGTTTGACCATTATTAGACTTGGCAAAATTGGAAACGTGTTCTAGTGTAGTTAGAGGTTTAGCGGGATTATCCCGAATAATTGGAGTGAGAACCTTGATTAAACTGTCACGATTGATATCAACCCACTGATCACCATGGAATTCCTGACCACCAGATTGGAGAGCATCCATGTGGGCATTGATATGACGGAAAATAAGATTTACTCCGTTGGTATCGGTTCTGTCACTACGACGGGTAAGGTGAACGGCGGCACCAATTAATTTACCGTCATTATCCTGGCGAAGATTGTCCCAATAAACTTTTCGGGTGTAGTTGGGAGGAGTATTAGTATTAACGTCATTGAGATAATGGGTGTGAGCCGCAATAGCATAACAAGCTAATTTACGGGTGTTTTCGCCAATTAAACCTTCAGAAACCTGCCAAAAAAGATAAGAACCTGTTTCAGCATGACCGGCGCCAAACTGGTTGTCTTTGTACCGGGGAATAATAGCAGTGCCAATATCATGGTAAATGCCAGCAAATAAACCAGCAGCCGCATCAGATTGATATTTAACACTGTTTTTGGTGGAATGATAAAGATAAAGTGAAGCTAACAAATCGCGGGATAAATGTCCTCGATCGTGACCGGGCGGCATCTGGTCAATAAAAGCAGAAAAGGTAGAATTAAGACGGTTAAGGGTGGTTTCGGTAACAGGATATTGATCTAATTCGGCTTCGGCTTGACGACAAACGGATTCCCAGCCATCATCATGACCGACCTCAGACCTAAGACGGTCGACAAATTTGGTCATTTTTTCTTGACCTTCGGGAGAAACAGTAAATTCACGCAGTGAATCTATTTTATCTTTGTTGGAGAGAGCAAGTAAATCTCTGTCGCGGTTGAATGTTTCGACCATAAAGTGATTATAACACCACCATTTTTTATATTATAATATTGATTTTTTCTTTATTATAGGTTATAATTGGGTGAATTATAGAAAGTAAATTGATTGCCAATTTATAGAAAATAATTAAGCACTTTAAAATTAGACCCAAAATTGATGAATGGGAATGTAACTATATTATTTGTAGTTAGATTCCCGTTCATCAAAAAGTGAATTGAGGAGAAAGAGGTAAAAAAAATGAGACTAACTGTGGTTCCGCAAGGAAAACAATTGGGCTGGAACTTTATTGAATTTGCTGGCGCGGCAACCATCAGTGACGAAAGCGGCAATCGGATCTCGGGGAATATTATATCTATCGACGAGGTCAGATACGCTAATCTGTCGTCAAAATTTGGTCAACTGACAATGGGATTTAATGGTGTTTATGGACAGTGGGCTTTTGAGGAAAACGGTGGTGCTGTCATGGTGCCATACTCTGTTTCTCCTCAAGCGGAGCTCTACTTGGCAGGCGGCTACGAAAAACGTTTGTTAATTGACAATGGCACCACCATGTTTACACCTCCAGGCGGGTTTGGTATAAATCAGGAAACCCCTGAAAACGTCGCCAAACGTGAAACACTGGAAGAAACCGGTGTTCACATTAACAACCTAATTAAGGTTGGTGAAGCTACCCAAACAGAGCCTTTTGGATCAAACAATCTGAAGGCAACTGGCCTCTGACATTTTTTGCCTGCAAGGTAGAATGGTCTGCTTTGGCAGAAAAAGATGGTCAAAAATACCTCCCTGTCACTGAGGGCGCAATTGCCGAATTGGACAAACTGTCTAAGTTGGTATTTTTACCGGCAATTGGAGCTATAAATAATACCAACGATGGTATTGCCATTGCGGCATTTGCAAAAACGTTGGCAGCATTTGAAATTGGTCTAATTAGATAATTTTTCCCGGTAGTGGTATTTTGCAGAAAACTGCAAATATAATTTACACTACCGGGATTTTTTTTGACTAAAAACCCCGCCATAAGCGGGGTAAGTTAATAAATCAACAACTGTTATTCTATTACTCGACGACAGTGGGGGTGACTTTGGTTGAGGTGGGGGTGGCAACCTTGGTAGGAGTAACGGTAGTCGTGGTAGTTGTTTTCATACCAGAGATGTCAGTGCCGATAGTGAAAACAGCATCATAAGCTGAAGTAGATTTAAGATCTTCGGTATAAGTGGCAGGAAAATCCTGAGACAAAACTGATTCAAAATAAGCGGAGGTGGTGGCCGATTTGACCTGAACCGAATTGGTGGTAGCAGAGACGGCAGCGTTGCCAACAGCTACATTTTCGAAACCTAAAGAAACCAATTTGGCTTTGAGAGTAGCCGCCTGACCATTGATGTCGGTAGCATTAAGAACTTGGATTTTGATATCCTTGCTAATTTCTGCAATTGTAGGAGTTGGTTCGGGAGTAACGGTTTCGATAACAGTGGTGGGGACAGCATCAGAATCGGTTTGACTGCCATCAATAATTTCAGACGATTTATTTTTGCTCATAATAAAATAGACGATGAAAGAAACAATGGCAAAAGAGAAGATAATAACAGCGATTATGGGGACTAAGTTTTTTTTGTTGTTCATATTAGGTTGTTTGCTTAAATTAATATCTTGGGATGATTTAATTATACCATTAATCTGACTGACGACTGGCAAAGGAATATTGCCGGGTTGATTTGAATTTTGGGCAATTTGAGATTCATTATAGGAAGTTTTTTCCATTTCAGTAGAGGTAACAATATCTAAGTCTTTATTTTCGGGATAATAGATTTTGGTAACGGGATTGGAAAAATACAACTGGGCATAATTGATAGTTTTTTGGATATCAAGACTTGGACCTTTGAAATTAGCGGTAAGATAAACCTGATTATTTTTGGACAATAACAGGGTGTAATCTTTTTCGTTTAGCGGATAGATAAGGAAGAATTCACTAAGATAAATTTTAGAGACAACATCGCTGACGGCAGCCGATACCGGTTTGTAGGCATCGATGACAAAATTGGTTTTAAGCAGATTTGATTTAAGATGGTCAAATTTTGATTTGTCGTAGATAACGGCATTAATGATGGTTTTTTCACCATCTTGAATTAGGGAATATTCGATAGATTCGGGGTCAATATCAAAATTGACAAAACCGGAGGCAAGACTGATAACTTCTTTTTTGTCGATAGTCTCGATTTTGGTGTCGTAAACAAAAGATTTGGTAGCAACCACATCATCCGGGATCAAAACGGAAGCTTGGGTGATTTTGTTTTGGTTAAAAAGATAGACCAAACCTTCAAGATCCTTGTCAGTTTTTTCTTCCCAAAGATTAAGGTCGAGACTAAAAAAATTATTATCTTTGCGACCAAAGTAAATTTCAACAGAGTTATTTTTGGGCCAAATGACAACCTTGGGTTTGGAAAATAGTGACATATATTATATGAGTATGACTAAATTTGAATCCAAAATCAAGATGTAAAAAATTAAACTTCAACAAAAAACTCCCCAAAAATGGGGAGTTTTGGATTTATATTTTAACTACCACCTAAGGTGGGCAAAAGCCTTGTTGGCTTCAGCCATACGTTCGACTTCCATTCTTTTGGCAACAGCAGCACCACTACTACTGAGAGCATCATTGAGTTCGGCAACAATTTTTTGGGCAAAAGAGTGATATTGCTTGTTGCTTCGGGCGCGAGAAGAGTTAATTAACCAACGAATGGCTAGAGCATTTTGACGAGGACCGCGAACCGGGGTGGGAATCTGATAGACAGCGCCACCAATCCGGCGAGGTCGGACTTCGATTTTCGGTTTGATATTTTCAACGGCTCTTTCCAAAACTTCTAGTTCAGATTCCTTGGGAAAATCTTTTTTAATTAGTTCTAATGCCTGATAAATCTGTTTTTCGGCAGCGTTGCGCTTACCATCTTTCATGGTAGCGTTGATAATTTTGGAGACCAAAACACTGTTGTAGATAGCATCAGGTTCCACTTGTCTGATTTTACTAGCTCCCTTTCTGGACATAATTGAGTTTTAAGTTTATAAAGTTATAAAGTTTGTAAAGTTAGGCAGTTTTAGCACCAGGCTTTTTGGCGCCATATTTACTGCGGGACTGCATCCGACCGGTAACACCAGCGGCATCAAATTTGCCTCGAACAACATGATAACGAACACCGGGCAAATCCCGAACCCGACCACCCCTGATAGAAACGATACTGTGTTCAGCAAGATTGTGGCCGATACCGGGAATATAGGCGGTGACAAGATTGCGGTTGCTAAGTTTAACTTTGCAAATTTTTCGCAAAGCTGAATGAGGCTTTTTGGGCGTCATAGTTTTGACCACAGTCACCACTCCCTTTTTGATAGGATTTATAGTTTTGGTAAAACGATTGTTGACGGTATTAAAATTATCCCGGAGAGCACCAGTCTTGAGTTTTTTGACTCTAACTTTGCGGCCCCGTTTGATAAGTTGATTTGATGTTGGCATATTTGTTTATTGATCCTTATTGACAGGAATAAGACGTCCGATAATAACATTTTCCTTCAAGCCTATCAAGTCATCGACTTCGGCAATTAAGGATGCTTCCGTCAAAATACTGGTAGTTTGTTGGAAAGAAGCGGCGGATAACCAGGAACCAGTGGTAAGAGCCGATTGGATAAGGCCCAAGAGAATTTGCCGACCGGTAGCGGGTTTATTATTACCATCGTCTCTGGTTTTTACTTTTTCATTGGCAGCATTGAAAGTTGCTAAAGAAACAATTTGACCATAGAGGAAATTGGTATCGCCTGGGTCTTCAATTTTTATCTTACCGCTCATTTCTTTGACGATAACTTCCAAGTGTTTATCATGGATAGTAATACCCTGGGATTCATAAACACCTTGGATGTTGTTTATTAAATATTTTTGAGCTGCTTCCAGACCTTTGATATCCATAATTTCTCTGACGTCTAAAGAGCCGGAAGATAGTTGAGTCCCTTTGCCTACCAAATCACCGTCAGCCACCAATAAATTGGCGTTTGAAGGCAAAATATAGGTGATAGTTTTGGCGACTTTTTTGTCGTCTTTGCCGGTTAATTTGACTTCATAACCGTCGATGGATTCTTTAATTCTGATTTTACCGTCAATTTCGGCCAAAGGAGAAGGAATTTTAGGCATACGGATTTCGAACAATTCCTGAACCCGGGGCAGACCTTGAGTCACATCGATACCGACAACACCGCCGGTGTGCTTGGTTCTAAGGGTTAGCTGAGTACCAGGTTCGCCGACAGATTGAGCGGCAACAACACCGACAGGAACGCCGATTTCAACCATCTTTCGGGTAGAAAGATCCCAGCCGTAGCATTGCCGACAAAGACCGGTTTCGGCGGCACAAGTGATGGGTGAACGGACATCAACTAAAGTGATTTGTTTGGCTTCAATAAGATCAACGGCGTTGTTGTCCAAGACTTCACCTTTTTTAAGAATGACTTTTTTGGTTTTGGGATCAAGGATATCGTTGGCTAAAACTCGTCCTAAAATCCGACGGGTGAAATATCTTTCCCGACCTTTTTCGTTGGCATCAATAGTGATGTATTTGCTAGTGCCGCAATCATCAATTCGGATAATAGAAATGTGGGCGGCATCGACTAAGCGGCGGGTAAGATAACCGGCATCGGCTGTCTTAAGAGCGGTGTCAGCTAAACCTTTGCGAGTGCCGCGGGCGCCGGTGACATATTCAAAAACCGACAATCCTTCTCTAAAGTTTGATTTGGTGGGAAGTTGAACAATTTTTCCGGTAGGATCGACCATGAGTCCGCGCATACCTGAAAGCTGCTTGATCTGATCTTTGGAGGCTCTTTTGATACCAGCAGAAGAAACAACTCTGATAGGAGAATCAATATCAAGAGTGTTCCAAGTTTTTTCAGCAATCTCTTCGGTTTTCTCCAACCAAATATTTTGACTTAGACGCTTTTTCTCGTCGTTGCTGATAAGACCAACTTTGAAGTTGTCTTCAATTTCTGCCACCAGTTTGTTGGCGTGGTGAATGATATCGTTTTTCTCGGGTAAATAACCACAATCTTCCATTGAAAGGGAAATCCCGGAGAGAGTGAAGCCCTTGAAACCAATGTCTTTGAGAGAGTCAATCAGTTTAACGGTTTTGACTCGACCAGCAATTTCTAAGGACTTAACCACCAAATCGTTGAGAGCTTTGGACCCAGCCATGGCTTCGTTAACAAAATCAAATTCTTTGGGAATAATTTTGTTAAACCAAATTCGACCAAAAGTAGTTTTGATAATTTTGCCTTTGATACGGACAGCAATGAGCTCTCGGAGTTCGATTTTGTGCGACTGATAAGCCAGTTCGGCTTCGGCGCGATTGGTGAAAATAGGCAAGCCTTCAAAACCTTCGGCCGATTCTTTGGCTAAGTCTTGCGACCGAACCGAAGTGATGTAATAGCAACCTACCGCCATACCTTGAGTAGGAATAGAAATAGGAGTGCTGTCAGCCGGTTTAAGTAAGTTTTTGGAAGGCAACATTAATTTCTTGGCTTCTTTTTGGGAGGCTTCGGACAGGGGCAAATGAACCCCCATTTGGTCTCCGTCGAAGTCGGCATTGAAACCCTTACAGACACAAGGGTGAAGACGGATAGCTAAACCGTCGGTTAAAACCGGTTTGAAAGCCTGAATAGACAGCTTATGAAGAGTCGGAGCCCGGTTAAGCAAAACATATTTGTCCTGAGTAACTTTTTCGAGAATATCGTAGACTTCGGTCACCCGATGATCAATTAAGTTTTTGGCGCTTTTAATGTTGGGGGCAATGCCAGTAGCCATAAGCTCTCTGAGAACAAAAGGCCGGAACATTTCCAGAGCAATTTCTTTGGGTAAACCAACTTGATCCAACTCTAATTCGGGACCAACAACGATAACCGAACGGCCGGAATAGTCGACTCTTTTTCCCAAAAGATTGCGGCGGAAACGACCTTTTTTGCCGCGTAAAAGATCAGAAAGAGACCGCGGGACTCTTTTGATACTTTTGCGTTTATTTTTGGAAGCTTTTTGGGCATCAATCAAAATATCGACTGATTCTTGAAGCATTCTTTTTTCGTTGCGGAGAATTATTTCCGGAGCGCCAAGTTTGAGTAATTTCTTGAGACGATTGTTGCGGTTGATAAGACGGCGATAAAGATCATTTAAGTCAGAGGTGGCAAAACGACCGCCAGTCAACTGAACCATAGGACGTAAATCAGGTGGAACCACAGGGACATTCATCAATACCATTGAAGTAGGCTGAATGTTATTGTCAATCATGCCGTTTAGAATTCTGATTTTATACATGATTTTCTTTTTCTTGATCTTAGAGCTGGTTTTGGCAAGTTCTTTTTTGAGATTTTTGACAGTTTGAGCTAAATCGATTTGAGATAAAACTTCGACCAAACTTTCGGCTCCCATTTTGGCGGTAAAGAAAATATCGGCCCGGAATTGGGATAAATAAAAGCTTTCTTCGTCAGAAATGGTTGATAAAACTTCGATGGTTTGAATTTTTTCTTCAAGGTATTTAATCAAACCTTCAATCCGATTTTTTTCGGTCAGGGCTTTATTTTCGATTTTCTGAATTTCTTGCTTGAGACGGACATCTCTTTCTTCTTGAGCAATATTGAGCTGATCTTTGTTTTTGATTTTCTTTTTGAGATCGGCTTTTTCTTTCTCCATTTCTTTGGTTTTTTGATCGATGGATTTTTTGGTATCAACATCGATTTGCTCCAGGCGCTGGTGAGAGTGTTGACGCAAATTGTCTAAGGCTTCTTTTCGCTTGGAGTCGTCGACTTTGGTAACCAAATATTTCGTGAAATAGACGACAGATTCAAGGTCTTTTTGGGGAACGTCAAGAATTACTCCCAAGGGTGAGGGGGTATTGCGAAGATACCAAAGATGAGTTACGGGAGCGGCCAGGGCAATATGGCCCATACGCTCGCGGCGAACCTTGGAAACGGTAACTTCGACACCGCAGCGGTCACAAATAACACCTTTGAAACGAATTTTTTTGTATTTACCACAATAACATTCATAATCGCGGCTAGGTCCAAAGATTTTTTCGCAGAATAAACCGTCTTTTTCAGGACGCCAGCTGCGATAATTAATGGTTTCCGGCTTGGTGACTTCGCCGTGAGACCAGCTGAGAACTTCCTCAGGAGAAGCTAATTTGATTTGAAGACCGGAAAAATCGATCATATTTTTAAATTTAAACATTATTGTTCCTCCTTTGTTTCATCCTCTAACTTGGCTGAATCAGCAACAGTTAAACCGTCACTTTCAGCTTCAAAATTTTCTTCTGCCGGAATTTCTAAACTAATATCCTCCGGCTTAAAGTCGGCGGGTGGAGTGTCATCTTCGGGTAAGATATCAATCTCCTTGACACCGACGGGCGAAATATCGAGAGCTAAACCGGCAAGTTCTTTGGTCAGAACTTTGAATGACTCAGGAATAGCTGGCTCCGGGATAGGTTCGCCTTTGATAATTGACTGAAAAGCGTGAGTTCTGCCATCAATATCATCAGATTTGATGGTTAACATTTCTTGAAGAGTATGGGCAGCCCGATGAGCTTCAAGAGCCCAAACTTCCATTTCTCCCAATCTTTGACCTCCCATCCGTGCTTTACCACCCAAGGGTTGTTGAGTAACCAAAGAATAAGGACCGGTGGAGCGGGAATGGACTTTATCATCAACCATATGAACTAGTTTGAGAATATAGCCTACACCAACGACAGTTTGTTGATCGTAAGCCTCTCCGGTGCGACCGTCATAAAGCTGGACTTTGCAATTTTTGTTTAGACCGGCAGCTTCAAGTTCGCTAGTAATCCGGCTTTCGGGGTATTTTTCGAAGACTGGCACGGCATATCTTTTGTTGAGATAAAGACCGGCATGAGCCAAATTGGTTTCCAAAATTTGACCTAAGTTCATCCGGGAAATAACGGAAATAGGCGACATGACTAAATCAACAGGAGTGCCGTCGGCGGTGCGAGGCATATCATATGAAGGCCAGACACGACCAATAACACCTTTGTTACCATGTCTGCCGGCAATTTTGTCTCCTTCCTGAATCCGGCGGATTTGAGCTACATAAACTTTGACAACTTTGTTGACACCGGGATCAAGTTCATCACCCTGGTCTTTGTCTAAAACATCGACTTTGATAACGACACCGCCTTCACCGTTAGCAACCCTAAGTGAGGTGTCTTTGACCTCTCTGGCTTTTTCACCAAAAATAGCTCGAAGCAGCCGTTCTTCGGCAGATAATTCTTTTTCGCCGCGAGGTTCGACCTTGCCGACCAAAATATCATTGGGACCGACAGTGGCGCCGATCATAACAATACCGTCATCGGTGAGTTTGCTGAGTTCGTTTTCGGAAACATTGGGAATATCTTTGGTTAATTCTTCGGAACCAAGTTTGGTTTCGACCACTTGGGCTTGATATTCATAAATTTGAATGTTGGTTAAAATATCTTCTTTAACTAATCTGTCAGAGATCAAAAATGAGTCTTCGTAGTTGAGACCATCAAGTTCAGCGTAAGCAACAAGCAAATTTTTGCCAATAGATAATTCTCCACCGTCAGTGGAAGGACCATCAATCAAAAGGTCGCCTTGTTTAACCATGTCTCCGGTCTTGACGACAGATTTTTGGTTGTAACAAGTGCCGTAGGGCGAAGTGCGTTCAAATTTGGATAAATAATAGGTTTCGGTTTTACCGTCAGCGCTGATTTCACTTTCGTCGTGATATTCAACCGGGGCTTTTTTATCGAGAGTAATAACTATTTTTGAACCATCGACATAAGTGACTTTGCCGGAACGGTGGGCTAAAACGCTGCGGTTCATGGAAGTGGCGACAGCGGCTTCCATACCGGTGCCGACAATTGGGGCCTGAGGAGAAACCAAAGGAACAGCTTGAGTCTGCATGTGGGAACCCATAAGAGCCCGAGTGGCGTCGTCATGATCAACAAAAGGAATAAGAGAAGCGGAAGCACCGACAATTTGATTGGGGACCAAATCAATATACTCGACTTGGTTTATCGGGCCTTCAATAAATTCTCCCTTGTAACGGATAGGAACCCATTTTTGATGAGTGGTTTCCTGATCATCAAATTCTATACCAAGATGGGTAATTTTTTTATCATATTCATCGTCGGCATCAAGATAAAAATAATCATCGGAGATAGTGTAGCCGTTTTTGACTTTGACTAATTTTCTGAAGGGAGCCAAAATAAAGCCATATTTATCGACTTTGGCATATAAGGCCAGGTAAGTGACTAAACCAATGTTGGGGCCTTCAGGTGAACGCACAGTGCAAATACGACCGTATTGAGATGAATGGACGTCGCGGATAGAGAAAGCTGCCCGATCACGAGTTAAACCGCCGATACCGACAACGGTGACACGGCGAAGCAAATCAAGTTCTGATAAAGGATTGGTTTGGTCAAGAATAGCGGACAATTGATTGGATCTAAAAAAAGTATTGAGAGTGGAAATAAGCGGTTGAGGGTTGATCATTTGGCTGGGAGCGGGTTTTTCTTTGGTAGAAATTAAACTCATTCTTTCTTTGACCATTCTTTCGAATCGAGCCATGGCCGGGCGGATGGCAATTTGAGACACAATCTCTCCACAACGGTGGAGACGGCGATTAGCCAAGCTGTCGATGTCGTCCAGACGGGTAACTTCACCTTTTTGGAGTTGAACAAGGTATTTAACGGTGGCAACTAAATCTTCTTTGCGCAGGACCCAATTGGATTTGTCAGCATCGTCAAACTTAAAACCAAATTTTTTGTTGACTTTGTAACGACCTACCGGACCTAATTCGTAGGTTCTCAGGTCGAAAAATCTTTCTTCAAAAAATTTTTGGGCGTTTTCCATAACGACCGGCTCACCGGGACGGAGTTTACGGTAAAACTCCAAAACAGCTTCGTCGGGGGTTTTGGAAACGTCGGCTTGAATGGTGGCAGAGATAAAATCACCAAACTCGCTGACTAACTGTTTATCATTCATTTGGCAAGCAGCCCGGAGAAGAATGGTGGCAGGAAATTTCTTTTTTCGGTCGATACGGGCAAAAATTACATCTTTTTTACCGACAAAAAATTCAAGCCAAGAACCCTTGTTGGGGCGAAGCTCGGCGTTGTAAAGGGTTTTGCCGGTAGCTGGATCTCTTTCGCCAGTAAAATAAACACCGGGAGATCGGACTAATTGGTTGATAACTCCCCTTTCGATACCGTTGATAATGAAAGTGCCTTCATCGGTCATGGTAGGCAAATTGAGAAAGAAAACATCTTCTTCGCGAACATTGCCGGTGCGTTTGTTGGTAAGGGTGGCTTTGATACGGACAGGAAGGGTGTAATTTAAACCTTTTTTCTTGGCAGTTTCAGGAGTAATAGTGATAGGATCGTAGGAAAGTTCACCCAAATCAAGCTGCCAATTGTTGCCAGTGTAATCAACTACCGGAGTGATGGCATGAATAGTTTCTTTAAGCTCACGATCAAGGAAATCCTGCCAAGATTCTTTTTGGATTTGAATTAAATCTAATTTGGGAATATTGGGATACTTTTTACCCCAGTAAGTTCGTTTTACGGAAGGCATCAATGAATTTAATTACTAAAGATAATAATCCGTCAACAAAATGTCTTCGACGGACACGCGAGTTATGTACCAACCGCTCGCCAGAATGAAGGTATTATAAACCTAGTGTCAAGAGTTGGCAATAGGTAGAATTTAGATTAAAAATCAACGACCCAAAGTCGGAAGGACAGATTTGGTAGGACTGGGATTTTGGGTGCCGGATTTGGTAGCTGTCGGCGCAACGGTAGTGCTTTGAGTGTTGAGAGTACTGGTAGTATTGCAGGCTCTCTCGGTGCAGGCGATAACATCGGGGGACTGACAAACACAAGTGTTGCAACCATCAGCGGAAGGGAATGATTCACCTAATTTGTATTCGACGCCATTTAATTCACAAGCAACTTCGGGAACGTCAGTAGGAACAGAATTATTATCAACAGGACCGGTTGAAACCGGTTTATTGAAAAACATAAAATAGACCAGTAAACCAACAACCGCCAAAAAAATAATTAAAGAAATGATAAAGATGGTTTTTAAAAATTTGCTGGAGGAAGGAGTTGGAGGCGCAATAACAGTCTCGGAAGAAGGGTGGTTGTCAGGACTATCGGCTAAAATCTTGTCAACCTCGGCTTTGATTTCTTCAGGGGTTTTAGTTTTGGGTTCGGGAGGCGGCTCGGGTGGAGCAATAACACTGGGGTTAGTATCCGGTTGGTTTATTTCCAGAGAAGGAGTGATGTTTTGGTTATCAATAGAAGTCTCAGTATCAACAAGGGTGGCAGAAACCGTCTCCGGGGCTGGATTTTCTGGAGCGGGAGCAATTTCAGCTTCAGGTTTAACGGAGGCAGCATATTTGTCAAGAATTTCTTGATAGTTATCCTGATCCTGCTGATCAGTTAGTGGGTTGGTTTTGATATCGTCCATAAAATAATAGTCTCATTTATTTTAAAAAGTTGCAAATTAAAAATAATAGTTTTAAGATTTGATTAGGATGAAAAAAATATTGATAGTTTTGTGGTTTTTGGTGTGCGTGGTTAGTTTTAAGGGCGAGGTTTTGGCCAGCGGTTTTAATCTGAAGTCAATTGGCTCGGTTGATACCGGCGGGAGACAAATTTCACATTGGTGGTATTCGGGGACAAATGCAGTTTTTAATGGTGAAGCGCCGGCGGGAAGTGTGGTGACGGTAAGTGTTGACGGAAGTGAGGGGACGGCAACCAGTGATGGTAATAATAATTGGTCTTATTCAGCCGGAGCCTTGAGCGGAGGCGATCATACAGTAGTTATTTCCAACAACGGATCGACAATAAATTTTACGCTGACAATGGGGGCGGAAAATGTAAACTGGGAGGCGGTTAATGCTGATGCGGGCACGACTACCCTACCAACGGTGGGAGTAGTGTTGCCGACAGTGCTGTTGTCAACTTTAGGTTCGGGATTGTTGTTAGCGGCTAAAAAAATAGCCAAGTAGATTTGATTTGATAAAATCAAGGGTGAAATTTTTTATAAAAACTTTTGGATGCATTCAAAATACGTCTGATTCGGAGAGGATTAAGGCGCACTATTGGGAAAACGGCTGGCAGGAGGTCAAAAACTGGAAAGAGGCTGATGAAGTCATAATCAATACCTGTGTCATTCGTCAATCGGCAGAGAACCGAGCTTATGGATTTTTGAGAAATGTTCAAAAACTGGGTAAAAAAGTGGTGGTGACCGGTTGCTTGGTGGGGGTAATGAACAAAAACAACAAAAAGAAAATGGAAACGAAAAAAAATTTTCCCGGCATAGAATTTAGGGCGATTGATAAATATGTAATTGATACTGAGCCAATTAAAAAATTTAAAGGAGTGGTGTTGGTGCCGATTAGCTATGGCTGCAACAATATGTGCTCTTACTGCATTGTGCCCCAAGCCAAAGGCAAAGAAATTTCCCGATCAATGGCTGAAATTTTGGCAGATGTTGATGAAGCGGTCAAAAAAGGGAATAAAAAAATTTTGCTAATCGGACAAAATGTAAATTCATATGGCTCAGAGCTCAGCGACTGCGGTTATGTGTTTATGGGCAAGAAAAGATTTAAAAGTTTGTTTCCAAATTTATTGGCAGAAGTGGCTAAAAAAGATTTGAATCAAGTGTCGTTTGTAAGCAATAATCCGTGGGATTTTTCGGATGATCTTATTGAAGTGATAGCAAAATATAAAAATATTGACAGACTGATTCATTTACCATTTCAGGCGGGCGATGATGAAATTTTAAAAAAAATGAACCGAAACTATACTAAACAAGAGTATTTGGATTTGGTAAAAAAAATAAAGTCTAGAGTGAATGGAGCTAGATTCAGCACGGATATTATTATTGGCTTCCCAGGAGAAAGTGACAAGGCGTTTGAAAAGACGGTTGATATCTGCCGACAAGTGGGTTTTGAGGTGGCTTATTTGAACAAATACTCTCCCCGACCAGGGACAGTAAGTGAAAAACTATACCCAGACGATGTGCCAATGAAGGTCAAGAAAGAAAGATGGGTAAGATTAAACCAAATGATTAATAAAAACTAGCGCAGATAATTGGCGATGTTTTGATTGTGCTGGTCTAAAGTTTTGGCATAATGCATCTGGTTGTCATTGCCGGTGATGTAGTAAAGATAGTCAGAATCGGTGGGGTGATAAACAGCATAAATTGAGTCGTAGCCCGGATTGCAGATTGGACCCGGCGGCAGTTTAGGGTAAAGATAGGTATTGTAATCGGAGTCAATTTGTTTGAGGTCGTCGCGGGTGACCGGCTGCCAATATTTAGCCAAATTTTTGCTACGGCTGTCACGAGCATATTGAACGGAGGCGTCCACCTGAAGCGGCATATTGATATTCAGTCGATTTAATAAAATTCCGGCAATCATTTTTTTGGCTGCCAGTGACCGTCCTTCTCTTTCTACCAAAGAAGCTAAAATTAAATTATCGCGGTCTGAAAGGGTGGTGTGGCTATCCGATTTGGCCTGAGAAATTTTTTTGGTGAAATTTTGATCAAAAAAATCTAAAACCTGATCAAGATTGTAATACTTGGGAAGAAGATAGCTGTCGGGAAAAAGATGACCTTCCTTTGATTTGGCTTTGGCAAGAAAATCAGACGGAGTAAAAGATAAGTCTTCGGGGAAAAGAGGGGCGATTTCTTCGACGCGAAAACCATCGATGATTTTTATCCAATAATCAGAAATGCCGCCGCTGGCAAAATTGACAAGGATTTCTTTGACGGAAAGTGAGGGAGAAAGTCTGAAGGTGCCAGAGGGAATTTTTTGATTCTGCCTGGTAGCTACAGCATAGGCAACAAAAGAATATTTATCTTTGATAAGACGGTTGGAGTGCAGTTTTTGGGCGACATTGATAATGCCGTCGCCTTTATTGATAACAAAAGTGACAGTTTTAGTGTCAGTAGAAACCGAAGATAGGTTGGAGATGACATAAAAAACAGATGACAATACCAAAACCAGGATAATACCGGCGGTAATAAGGAAGAATTTCTTCATTTAAATTAGATTTCGTCAAAGAGAGCGCGGCGATAAGTTTTTTTGGACTCATCGTGGATAAAAATGCGACCGCAGCGGCAGGTAACAGTTGTTTGACCCCGGACGGGTTTGCGAGTGCCTTTTGAGAGGGCGGTGCCACAACCGACACATCTTTTTTGAGATAATAACCAAGCTTGAATAGGAGCAATTAGATCTTTAATCATAGTTTTGTTAATTTATAACTCGCTTGAGAATAACAGCAGCGGCGATGGCATCAATAGTTTTTTGATAGTCTTTTTGATGCTTTTTGTTGGTAAGAAAAATGCGATCAGCTTCAATAGTGCTGACAGCTTCTTCAACTGTGCTGATGGGTAATGTTAGCATATTTTGGAGCCGGGTAACAAATTTTTGGGTTTGGAGAGCCATTGTTCCCTGAGAAATACCAACATAAATTTGGTCAATTTGGTAGTCGGAGACAATTTGCTTGAGCTGATTAATAAATTCGGGGGAATTTTTTAAAGTTGTTAAGGGTTGGATAATACCGCTGATAGAGACAGCCAAGCCAATTCTTTTGGTGCCGTAATCAATACCCAAAGCGTTCATAGTTAAAAAGATAAGCTGGCACGAATAATTAAGCGGCGGAGATAGGTGCCGGGAGGACTGCAGGTAATAAGGGTCAAAATTTTATCATCAAATCTCTGATCCAGAACAGAAAGGTTGGTGGGTTTGACTTCAAACATTTCTTCGACGATATATTTGTAGGTAGATTTGTCGTATTCAACAATAATTTCATCACCTTGTTCCAATTTATAAAGGGTGGAAAAAATAGTCAAATAGTTTTTGGGGCTAAAAAACTGGGGTAAAACTGAATGACCAAAAACAACAGTATTGCCAAAATGTCCGGGCAGGGCGGTTTGGGGGTATTGAACCAAACTTTTTTCCAAATCCATGGTGCCAAGATTTACCAAGGCTTTGTTGATTTTTAGTTTGGGGATAGTTAGATAATAGCTGTTGACGGAAGTGTCGATGGTCTGAGAATTGAGACTGGGAAGATCGGGAGAATTGACAAACCAATTGGATAATTGGGTGTAATCGGTGGCAGACTGACCCAAGATGGAAGGCTGGCCATAAGACTGGGCTGATAAGGGATCGATAATTTGTTTGAGACGAGTGGAATAAGAAAATTGAAATTTAATAATGGGAAAAACCGCTAAACTAAAAAAAACAGCTCCCAAAAAGACAAAGCCGGCCGCCAACAGACGACGGCGTTTGATTTTGGCAGGGACAGATTTAGATTTTTTTTTGAGATAAATATAGCTCACTTGGTCTCGGTTTTAACTTCAATATTGATATGGTTGGGGGTAAAAGACAGAAGGGGCAGTTTGGTTTTGATATTAAAATTGTAGGCCCGGGGGATAATTTTTTTGATAGTTTCACCGCCGCTTTTGAGAGTTTTAAAAGTAAGGGCTTTTTTGAGATTTGACTGGTCAATTTTGGGCAAAGACTGACCGGAGACGGTAAGATTACCGGAGGCTTGGTTAGTTTCAATTTTATTAACTTTGAGAGAAAAAGTATAGTCTTTGGGGTCGAAAAGACTGTTAGCAAAATCGGATTCCGACGAGAGGAATTGTCGAATAACACTATCCCTAGTGTTATTGTCCAGGACAAACACACTAACCGAGGCGGTAATAGTTCCAGCAAGATCTTCGGCAGCTTCACCGACTTCGCGGCTGAGTTCCAAACTGTCTTTTTGGCTTTGGATGGTTTCTTTGATGAGACCGGAAACACTGCCGGTGGTTTGATTTATTTTTTCTTCAATCTTGTTGGTAATTTCTTCGTTAATACGGGATTGAACGGTGGTTTTGTCTTCGGCGCTAACGGCGGCAATTTGCTGGCGGCTGCCGCCGGCAAAGGCGGATTCTGTTTTGGCAATAAGGCTGGTTTCAGGAAAGTCTTTGAATTTGAGTTGAGATCCGGCGGGAATATTATATTCAGAACCAATATCGGCAGCGACAGCTACAGTTTTGGTCTGACCTAACTTAATAACACCCTCTTCGAGATTGGAACTGCTGGCGGCGACGGAAACAGCGGTGGTAAGTTCAAATTTTTTGCCATCAGGGTCGGTAATAACGGCACCCTTGGGCAGGCTTTGGGGTTTGTCTAGTTTATTAAAAATAGTAATTTCACCCTGAGATTTGTTACCAACAGTTTTTTGACCGGTAGTTTTGATACTAACTTCGGCTTTAATATCAAAAGTTTCTTTGTTGACAGGAATAATAGAAGAAGAAATATCGTTGTTGTCGGCACCGACTTTGAGGGTGACGGGAAGCGATTTATCAAATTTGTAAGGAACCACAAAAACAGTGACGTCAGTTTTAAGAATAAAGAAAGGTAAAACAGCCAGGATGGGGATAAAAATAAGTCCTAACCAGAGGAAATTTTTGTTAAATTTGATTTGGGGAAGCTTGAATTTTTTGAAAAAATCAAAAGAAAATTTTGGTTTTTGAGAAGGGGGTGGTTCTATTGGTGGGGATGGAGTTGAAAAGGAGGGCGGATTGTCTTGAGGTGGAATATCGGCAGGAGTGATAATAGGGAGAGTGGGAGTGGAAGCTGGAGCAGGGGTAGAGTCGGAAGAACTAAAACCAAGATCTTCGGGACTAGTTTCGGTGAGAGTGAGTTTTTGGGCAACAGCGGTAATTTCAGGTTCTGGCTCTGGTTTGGTATCGGCGGGCGGAGGATCGGCTTTGGAATTATCGTCTGGAGTATCAGATATTTTGGGAGAGAAAGAGGATGAATCTAATTGACCGGAAATAACCCGGGTAAAAATATCAATGATTTGATTTTGATCGTATGATTTGATTTCAGGTAGATGTAAAAAAGTTTCGACATTTTTTTTGCCTACCCAGGGATAATTTTTGAGAGAACTGAGAATCCGAGCATCAAATTGACCAAAGACAAGAATTTGGGGTGGCAGGGCTGATTCGGAATTGATTTCCAGCAAGGCTGATTCTAAATCTTGACTGGTAAATTCTTGAAGGAGATCTTTTTTGATCCTTTCTTTGATGTGACCAAGGTAAACCAGAGAGAGATAAAAATCTTTATCAGAAAGATGAACCAAAATAAAACTGGCGGGAAAACCATCTGATTGATTGGCGTCTTCGACAATGGCGTCATCTTCGGCTAAAAAGCCGGTGGGGGTGAGAGATAAGCTTTTGCAGGTCTCTTTGATAGATTTAACCTTGCTGGGGAGAATTTTGCCGTCGTTGCTGACCCAAAACGGAGGGACAACAATAGCGGCAGAACCCGGTTCTTGTTCTTCAGTAATATTAGCATTGAGAGAAGCAACCGAGAGAGATTCGTCGACGGCAGTAGTCAAAGTATCGGGATTGTCAGAAGTCCAACTTTTGCTGGGACCAGTAGCTAAAACTCGGTATTTGTTGTCAAAAGCAGAAATCAGGGAAACAGAAACCCGGTCATTTTGAATATATATCAGCCAAAAACTGTTACCTTCCATATTATAAGGATACTATAAATCTCACTCTTTGGTTTATTTGAGGGTGGCGTAGAGGCGGCGTTTGCCGGAGCCGGCTGATTCTTCTTTGAGAATTTTAAACTGGCTTAACTGACTGGTATTGTCAACATGAGGTCCGGTGCAAATTTCTTTGGAATAAAAATCAGCATCGCTGCCGACAATATAAACCGTGACCATATCCGGATAGGTGTGACCGGCAAGGAAAAGGGCTCCCTGGTTTTTGGCATCGGCAAAAGGAATGGTTTGATGGGTAACGGGAAGGGCGGCTCGGATTTGGTCGTTGACTAGAGCTTCAACCTGCTGAAGCTGCTGAGGTGTAACTTTGTCGGGGTGAGTAAAATCAAAACGAATTCTGTCGGCGGTAATGTTTGATCCGGCCTGGTGAACATGATCACCCAAAACCCGACGAAGGGAAGCGTGCATCAGGTGGGCGGCGGTGTGGTATTTGACAATGACGTCAGAATGGTCAGCTAGACCGGATTTGAATTTGCCAGCAGAAAGGTTTCGTGACTGATCAATATGATCCTGCTGAGCTTGTTGAAAATATTGATAAACTTCGTCTTTGGGATAAGCTTTGGCCAAAGTCGATTCTTCATAAAACATTTCAAAGGGAAAGCCAAAACTTTCGTAATAATAAAAAGATTTGTCACCTAAATATTTTTTGTCGACCGGAATAGTAGCATTGGAGTTAGTTTTGGAATAATTAAGCTCGTCTTTTTGAAGTTCAGCCAGTCCCCGATTGAGAGTTTTGCGAAATTTATTTTCTTCAAAATCTAAAATTGATAAGATTTTGTCGCGATTTTGATCTAATTGAGGATAAATGCCGGCATAATTAGATTGATTATCAAGAACAGAAATAGCAATTTGGGAGATAAAATTGGTGTCAATGCCAAGCATTTTGCCGTGACGGATAGCCCGGCGGATAAGACGGCGGAGAACATAACCGGCTTCTTTGTTGGAAGGTTCGACTCCGTCAGAAATGATAAAGACAGCAGCCTTGAGATGGTCGGCAATAATTCTGATTGATCGGGTAATTTCGGGAGATTGATAATATGTTTTACCAGAAATTTGTTCAATAGTTTTGATAATCGGCTGCCAGATATCGGTCAGGTAATTGTCAGTAAAACCATTGATAACGGCAGTATTTCTTTCGGCGCCATAACCGGTGTCAACATTTTTTTGAGATAGGGGTTCATACTGACCGGAAGCGGTTAGATTGTATTCCATAAAAACGTCATTGCCGACTTCAACAATCCGTTCGGACTTGCAACCGGCAACAAAATCAATAGGACCAGCGGCGACATCAAGGTCGATGAACATTTCGGTGTCGGGACCACACGGTCCGGTGGTGCCGGCAGGACCCCACCAGTTATCTTTTTTGGGGAGATAATGAATTTGAGATTCGGGAATTCCCTGTTTGAGCCACAAGTCATGAGATTCGGTATCGCGGGGAGCATTGGTATCACCTTCAAAACAAGTGACATGAATTTGATTTACTTGATAGCCGAGGTGTTGGGTTAAAAATTCAAAACTCCAAGGGATCATTTCCTGTTTAAAATAATCTCCCAGAGACCAATTGCCCAACATTTCAAAAAAAGTGTGATGAAATTTGTCACCAACATCATCAATATCGCCAGTGCGGATACATTTTTGGACGCTGGTGAGACGCTTGCCTAAGTGGTGAGGCTGGCCAAGCAAATAAGGCACCAGCGGGTGCATACCGGCAGAAATAAACAAGGTGGTGGGATCGTTTTCGGGAATTAAACTGCTTGAGGGAATCTCGACATGATCCCGGGCAACAAAAAAGTTGACAAATTTTTCCTTGAGCTGACGAGCATTCATAAAGCCAATTATACCAACTATTTTTTGGGTTTAACAAACATCTTGGGGTGGGTTTTTTTGACAAAAACCGGAGTAATGTCTGTTTTGGCAGAGGCAATAAATTCGGTGGGAGCGGGTTTTTGAGGTTTAGTTTTTGGTTTGGATGATGGTTTTGAAGGTGAAAGACGGTCAAAAAATTGTTTGATTTTTTGGTCTAATTTTTCAAAAATTTCAGTTCTATTGTTTTTGTAGATAATGACGGCAATAACGGCACTAATGACGGCTCCACAAATAAGCCCAAAAACAAAGCCGGAGCTATGCTGACAACAGTTTTGATTGGACTGGTTAGACGGATGAGTCATCGGTTTTGTTTTTTCGGTTGAATAAATTGTTAAAAAATCCAAAGCCGTTTTTGAAACCCATGAGAAATTCAGAAAAAGAAGAGACCGGCTTGGCAACAGAGCTGGTAATCAGTTGAGTATCTTCGAGAATTTGGTTGGTCTTGCCAAGGGTGGTGCGAAGTTGTTTGAGAACCAAAATCAGCCAAATACCGGAGACAACCACAACCCCGGTAATCAAAATTAGACTGATGATGGTGACGATTTGTGTGATATCCATAAAGTCAGTATAGACTATTTTGGGGTTAGAGGGAAGAATTTATGTTTTTTTGTTCAACTGTGGTCTTGCCGTTGGGAGAAGTGGATTCGACTACGATGTTATTGTCGCCGGAGCTAAGAGTAATCTTTTTTTGGAACAAGCCGTCTGAGTCAACAATAATCAAGTCGTCGTTGATCCTAATAGTAGATTCGGGGTCGGTGATACCGCTAATTTCTACTACAGAGCTAGAGACGCTGGCTTCAAGCGGCCAATTAACTTTTAGTTTTGGCGGCTGGTGAAATTTAAAATATTCAGAGACCAGATAAAGAGAAAATAGAACGATAATGGCAAGAATAGAGACAGTAAAAGTAAATTTGGGAGTAAAAGTAAAACCGGTTTTGATAATATTTTTTGATTTTCTTTTTTGATCAAAGTCACGGCGGAAAAGAGATAAAACGTCTTGGCCCTGAAGGCCAAGATAGTCGGCATAATCTTTGATGATAAGGGAACAGTAGGGTTCTTGAGGAAAACACCCAACCTGTTCGTCTTCAAGAGCTTGTAAATATTTAACGGGGATTTTAATTTTTTTGGAGATATCATCAAGTTCCCATTCTTTGTCGAGGCGAGTATTTTTGAGTAAGGAAGAGGCCAGCATAAGAAATTATTCAGCGTTGTCGTCGCTGGGAGTGTTGTGAGGAATGAGAATTTCTCTGGCCTTGGCGCCTTTGGAAGGGCCGACAATACCAGCTTGTTCCAACTGGTCAAGGACCCTGGCAGCCCTGGCATAACCAAGTTTTAGCCGACGCTGCATCAGAGATGAAGATGCTTTGCCCGATTCCTGAACTAATTTAACAGCATCATCAAACATAGGATCTTTATCGGCAAGATTTTCGCCGGTGGATGGAGCATTTTTGGCTACCTTACCTCCAGAAACCGGCTGATTTAAAATTTGATCATCGTATTCGGTGGTTTTTTGACCTTTGAGAGTATCAATTAAATTAGTGACTTCTTTGTCGGAAACAAAACAACCCTGAACCCGAACCGGCTTGGCAAGATCCGGCGGCATATAGAGCATATCTCCCCTGCCAAGAAGTTTTTCGGCGCCGGGAGTATCAAGGATAACCCGGGAGTCGGTGACAGAAGCGACAGCAAAGGAAATTCGGGTGGGGATATTGGCTTTGATAAGGCCGGTAATAATATTAACCGACGGTCTTTGGGTAGCTAAAATCAAATGGATGCCCACAGCCCGGGCCATTTGGGCAATGCGGCAAATATTATCTTCAACCTCGGAGGGAGAGAATAACATAATTTCGGCCAATTCATCAATAAAAATCAAAATGTAGGGCATGGATTGAAATCCGGAAAGGTTGTTGTAGGCTTCAATATTTTTGGCGCCGACTTCGGTAAAGGTTTTGTAGCGGCGCTCCATTTCGCCGACAGCCCACTTGAGAGCAGAAAGGACTTTGTCTGGTTCAACGATAACCGGCACCAAAAGATGAGGAATACCGTTGTAGGGAGTAAGCTCGACCCGTTTGGGATCGACCATAATCATTCTGACCTCATCAGGAGAAGCTTTGAACAAAATACTACTAATCCAAGAGTTGACGCAAACCGATTTACCGGAACCAGTCTGACCGGCGATAAGGACGTGGGGCATTTTGGTAATGTCGGCAACTTTGGGATTGCCAGCAACGTCCAGACCCAAGGGAACAGTAATTTTGTTTTTGGCAGTTTTCATGGCGTCTGACTCCAACATGCGTCTGATGGGTACTACCTCTAGAGAACGGTTGGGAACTTCGATACCAACTAATGCCCGACCAGGAATAGGGGCTTCGACCCGAATCATACCGCCGGGGGCAGCCAAGGCCATAGCCAAATCGTTGCTGAGACTCATAATTTTGGCCAATTTAGTGCCCAGAGCAACTTCAAGGGCATATTGGGTGACGGAAGGACTGTCGTTGACTTCAGAAACCCGAGCGGTAATACCAAATGAATCAAGTGTCTGCTCTATAGTCTGGGCATTTTTGCGGATATCTCCCCTGTCGGCCTTGGCACCGGGAGTATTGTCAAAAATATCAATGGAAGGATATTTCCAAATCTGCTGACCGGAAGAACTGAGAGCAGCAGTAGGAGTAATAATGGTGGAATTGGGTTTAAATATGGGTGGAACGCCGACAACGTTAGGGTCGGGTTTGTCTTTTTTGGCGTCTGAGGATGGTTCCAATGGCAACTGTGATTGAAATATTTTTGATTTTTCTTTTTCTTTGGCTTTTTTGGCAATTTTCTGGGCGCTGCCGACAGTATATTTTTTGATCAAATTAAAAACGGTAACAAAGAATTTGACTACCTGAGCTACCGAAGTATCAAACAAAATGACAAAACCAACAATAAGACAAAAAATAAAAATAAGGATACTGGGAACCCGACCAAACAAAGATACGAGCTGGTCAAAAAGAAAGGCGCCGACAATGCCGTGTTGAAAGAGACTGATAAGAGAGATAAACATAATCAAAAAACCCAAAAAGACGTTGAGATCTTTGATAGGGGTTTTGATTTTGGCAAAAAGGAAAGCGGCCAAAAAAAGGATAAATGGGATTAAAACGGAACCAAGACCAAAGTATTTGACGATTATTTGGTTAATCCGGGCAGGAATAGGTCCAGTCTGGAGAAAGGAAAAAACAGTCAATATAGTCAGAATAAGAAAGAAAATAAAAAATATAGTTTGGATAGTTTCCGGTTTTAATCGCAGACTGGGAATAATTTTCTTTTTTTTGCGACCGCGTTTAGCCATAAATAAGTATATAGTATTTTTTGGAGA
>DAOPUX010000003.1:0-22602 GCA_035350835.1 Candidatus Woesebacteria bacterium
ATAATATCGTTGTTTAATAAGACAACTAAATCACCTTTGGCCTGAGAAACGGCATAATTGGAGTTAGCACCAAAACCAAGATTGTTTTGGTGAGAAATAATTTTAAGTTGGCGATATTTTTTTTGGAGAGATTTGACAAACTTTAGGCTGTCATCTTCGGAAGCGTCGTCGGCAAAAATAACTTCAAAAGCTTCGGGGCTATTTTTGATAACAATTTCCAAATTTTTTTTGAGTAAACTAAGACCGTTCCAGTTGGTGACAATAACAGATATTTTCATATTATTTGCCGATAATACCCATTAGTTTTTTCTCGAAATTAGATTTGGAAAATTGTTGGCAGTTGATGAGCGATTGCTGGGACATTAGTTTGAGAATTTCGGGGTCATCAATTAACTTTTGGGTTTTAGCAACCAATTCGTCAACAGTTTTCCATAAAAATCCACTGACGCCGTTGTCAACAATTTCGGGGATACCACCCTGTTCAACCACCACCGGCACGAGACCTGAGGCCATACCTTCGACAACGGTGATACCAAAATGCTCAGTATTTTCGGGGTGAACGGTTTCATCTACTTCAAAACCGGCAGCATGCCAATAGATTTTGGCAACGGAATACAGTTCCTGAAGAACATTAAAAGGCGGATTAACCATAAATTCAACTGGTAAGTTTTGGGCCTTTTTTTGGAGATATTGGAGAAAAGAATTTTTTTCGGGATCGGTAAGACTACCCCCGGCTAGGACTAATTTCCAGTTGCCGATGGGAGATTTTTGGCTTAGCTGTCTGAAAGCATCAACCAGGACATCCTGTTTTTTGGCATTAAGAATGTTGTCAAATCGACCGACGGAAAGAATAATATTTTCTTTGCTTTTGCTGGCGTAAAATTTATCGACATC
Organism: Candidatus Woesebacteria bacterium; assembly: GCA_035350835.1. Taxonomy (GTDB): domain Bacteria; phylum Patescibacteriota; class Microgenomatia; order UBA12405; family UBA12405; genus WARW01. The sequence continues at coordinate 895 of DAOPUX010000003.1, forward strand.
GACCGGCGGATAAACAACTAAAACTTTATTTTTTACGTCTTGATCTTGGTATTTGGCGGTAAATTGGGAATTGCAAATAATGTTGGTAAATAGTTTTGATTTGAGACGACGGAAGATTCTTGAGGGGAGGTCATAATGATTGACAAAAGGCACTTGAACATGAAGATAATTTTTTTTGCCAAAAAGGAGGGGAATACTGCCGTCGCTAAGATAAAAAAGAACATCATATTTACGGTTGTTTTTTATTTTTTTGGAAATACTACTGAGTTTGACCTTGAGACGAAAAGGGTCAGCTACCCGATTGGTAAACTTAGACAAATCATCGTGTGTTTCCAAAAGGTTGAGATTTTGAGGTTTGATACCAAAAATATCGGGAACCATTTTTAGCTCTTTGAGATCAAGAGAGAAACGTTTTTCAGCTTTTTCTATCAGAGTTTTGTCACCAGACCAAAAAATGTCAACAGAATAGCCGTTTTTGATGAGAATTTCGGCTACTGTCAGACAATATCTTTCACCGCCACCTAAAGTATCTAAATAAGGGTCATAAATCGCTGCTTTTTTGGTAGCCATCAACTTAATGATACCTTAAATTTTCTGATTTTGCTTTTGTTGAAGCTCCCAGAGACGGGCGTAAATAAGAAAAGTATTAAAAACTTCAAAAATAACGGAAATCCAACCAACCTGGCCATCGCGCCACATTTGCTGTTTGATGAGACGCTCCCAAGCTTTGGTTAGCATCATTCTGATAAACCGCCACCAAACTACCGGCGGATGATCGGCTTTGAAAAGGGCTTTGGCTTCGGTGTCGGTCCAGGCTAAGGTCTTGTTAACCATGGAAGTGAGATCACGGTGGGTATAATGAAGTAAATCATTATTGATATAACCTAATTCTCCGGTAATAATAGGTTGTTCGTGCAAAACTCCTTTGTAACCGGTAAAGAATTCCCGGTTGAAAAGACGTTTGACATAATCAGGATAGGAATCACCATAAAAAACTCTTTGGCCTAAAAAATGGTTGGCTCGGGAGATGGCGAAGTGAGTAAATTTGGGAGGTGAAGAAGAAACGATTTGAGTAATTTTTTTTATTAGATTGGCGGGAACTCTTTCGTCGGCATCAACATAAAATATCCAGGGTTGAGTGCTGGACTTAAAACCGAGATTGCGCCACTTGCTAAAATTTTTGTTGTATTCATCTTCGGTCCTGACAATTTTGACTTGGGGAAAATGCTTTTTGACCAAAGGAACAGTCTGATCGGAAGAATTGGCAGCAACTAAAACTATCTCCTGAACCCAATTGCAGGTTTTGAGACAGTCAAGAATCATGGTTTGTTCGTTGCCAGCCAAAATGATAATAGAGATAGGTGGTTTGGTTATTGCCATGATCCTTTGGAAAATTTTTTGAGGTAAAAATCGGTGATGCCGATTTTTTGCCATTTGGCTACTTTGGGGTCAAGTAATTTGGCAATTGATTCTTTGATGAGAGCAATTTTGGTCCTAAAAGAAGCATAACGAAAACCAAAAAGAAGCCGGTTGCGGCTAAGAAAATAATTATGCAAATCACCGCCGCTACCGGAAGATCCGGCATTAACATGCCATATTTTTGATGAGGGGATATACGCCAGATTGAATCCGGCTAATCTAGCCCGGCGACAAAAATCGGCGTCTTCAAGATACATAAAGTATTTTTGGTCTAAAAGACCAATTTGATGAAAAACTGACGATTTGACCAAAAGACAACAGCCGGTTAAAAAATCAACCTTGTTGTTAATATCATCAAATTGGCCAGAGTCAACTTCATCAACACCAATATGGCTGCCATAAATATTGCGCCAATCGATTTGACCGCCTGCCGACCAAATGACCCGACCGCGATCTTTTTTGGTATATCTTTGGCGATGAAACTCAAATCCGGGGGCAAAATAAATTTTGGGGCCCAAGATATCATAATCTTTGGTGTGACGTAAAAGATTGATAAGGAAGTCTGGGTCAACTAGAACGTCGTTGTTGATAATCAAAACATAATCAAAGTTGTTTTTGAGAGCATAATCGATACCAAAATTATTGCCGCCGGCAAAACCCAGATTGGAATTGGTAGTAATAATTTTGACTTTGGGATGAGAGTGATAGCGGTCGCGAAAAATAGTCAGAGAATTGTCGGAAGAACCGTTATCGATCAAAATAATTTGATAATCTATCTGACGGAAGTTAATTTTGAGGATAGATTCGACTGAATTGACGGTCAGATCCGGCTGATTCCAGTTGAGAACTAAAATGGCAGTTTTATACATAAACTAGAAATTTTTGGTTAAACGGTTTAGACGGTGGCGTAGTTTTATGAGTCCAGTTTTAAAAATACCCGGCTTATATTCATTTTTGAAAAATCGGGTAAACCAATGGTCATATTCAAAGACTGACTCTTGGCTGGCAGAAATAAAGGATTCTTTGGGCAGGGGTTTGTCTTGAGAACCCTGAATTTCCCAAAGTTTCATATAAATAAGACAGATGGCAAAAGCCTGAAGGAGACAAAAAACAAGACCGTGAAGACCATCTTTGAAACCTTCGCCAAAAAAGAAACGGCTGTTGAATTCCTGAACCGGTTTGAGCAGAAAATCACTAATTTTGACTTTATAATCTTTGGCATTTAGTTCTTCGGCCTGAATGCTGCTATAACGCATGGCTCTGAGAACAAACTGATTTAGGTTTTGATAATTATTGTGTTTGATGGCAAGTTTTTCGGAGTCAAGCAAGGTGAGACCGTTGCCTTTGGTAACCGGCTGACTATGAATTTCTTTTTGCCAGGTGACAGCACCTTTTTTAAAGAAACGGATGAGGTAATCTGGCCAGGAATTGGCGTGGCGAATCCATTTGCCAAAAATTATGTTGGCTCGGGGAATTTTGACAAAATCAACATCGGCACGGAGAGTAATTTTTTTTAGTTCCCGTTTGAGAGTTTTGGAAAGATACTCGTCGGGATCGAGAAGCAGAATCCATTTTCCTGAGGCTTTTGAGAGAGCAAAATTTCTGGCAGGTTCAACATACTTCATCGGCCGGTAACTAAAAACCTTGGCATTGTAACTTTTGGCGATAGCGACACTGTCATCGGTTGAATGCATATCGACAACAATAATTTCATCGACAAAATCTTTGATGGATTTAAGGCATTTGGATAGATGTTGGGCTTCGTTGCGGACGTTGATAACGGCAGAAACGTTAATTTTTGGCTTCATAAGTTATGATAGTCTATCATTTTCTGACCTGATAAAGACGAATTTGTCCTTGGTCGTAAATTTGATCAATCTGAAGATCTTCTATAGTTAGGGGTAATTTTTGCTGATTGGTTAAATAAATATAATCAATCTTATGATTGAGTAAAAATCCCCGGGCATAAAATTCGTCGGTGGTGGTAAAAAATTTGTCAACTTCATGACGGCGGGTCTGCCAGTCGAAACCAGTAATATCAAGGTTCATTTCGTCTTCTAAAAACGACTGGTGGCCGCTAAAAGCGGAAACATAAGCCGTAGTTTCGTAAGCATAAAGGGGAATGGGGGTGGACATATCAGTTTTGAGATGGGGGTCGTAGGGATAGGTTAAAACAATACCCTGGGGTTGTTTTTTGAGAAAATTTAAAGCCTGAATTTCGGAAGATGGCAGGGAAGCGGGGGGAGGGAAACCCAAGTAATCTTTGATGGTGGCAAAACTGGTAAGACAGGCAATAAATAAAATGATCAAAGAAGTTAGGCGATATTTTTGCCATAAATGGGAGAGAAAAATGGCAAAGTAAAAATTAGCAAAAAACAAGCCGTAATAAAAAAATTGAATTGTATTCCAAGCAGTCCCCTTTTGGACAAAAAATAGAGGAATAGCAAAAGCCAATAAACAAATTGATAGGGTTAGAAATTTGAACGATGATTGAGTTTTTGAGTGCTGATGGTTGAGAGAAAAGATGCCCAAAAATCTTAGTCCAAGGTTGCCGATAAGGAAAATAAAAATTAAACCCAGCTCAATAACGGCAGAAATTAATTTATTGGTTTGGTTGTAGCGGTAGGAAGCAAGCCGGGGCCAATAAAATTTATCAAAAGATTCGATCATGGAGTGAGTAAACCAAAAAGGCTTGAATTCAATCAGAGAACTGCTGTTTAGCACGCCCAACAAAGCCAAAATAATCAGAGAAACAAAAGCCATAGTTAAACAAATAACGGCATTAAACTTAAATTTTGGTTTGTCAAAAAACAAATTATAAAGACAAAGTAAACTAAAACCGAGACCGACGAGAATGCCAGCATAAACTTTGATACCGCTAAGAAACCCAAAAATCAGGCCGATAATGACGGCATATTTAGGGGACTTGGTTTGATATTTTTGCCACAAAATCAGACCAGTTAGGGTGAGAATTAAAGATAGAGCAAAAGGTGGATTTAGCAAGGTTGAGGCTGACTGCATTGACCAAAAAAGGGATTCGCCGCCAAAATGGCGATTGACCAACAAAGTATATATCCAACCAAAGGAGCCGGCAAAATAGTTTAAAATGACAAAAAATAAACTAACTCTATTATTTTTGGTGATGAGATAAGCCAGTTTGTAGGACAAAAAACCGATAAGAAGAGCAAAAATAAAGGGCAGAATTTGAAAATATAAAATTGATGGGTTTAAAAAAGTAAATTTGGAGATAAGAGCCACCAATAAATCAAAACCCCAATGATATTGAGAGAGAGTGGTGCCGGAAAAAACCGGGTTTGGGGGAGGAATTTGCTGTTTGAGCTGATTGATTAGACTGAGATGCCAAATACCATCATGACCGTTTGGGCCCCAAAAACCCAGGCCAAAATCATATTTAAGACCGCTTCTAACCATGGTCAGGCTAAGAATAAGACTGGAGATCAAGATGGTGGCAATTACTGATTTTTTTGTCTTAAACATAATAATTGTTGATAAAACCACCTAATTTCATTTTTGGAAAAGAGAAGATGAAAAAGAAGATAAACTGAAACGGAAATGACTACCTTACCAATAAGGCTGACCCAACCGTAAAAACCAAAATTCTGGAAAATAAGGCTAAAAATAAGCATTAAAATAGTGGCTAAAAGTGGTTTGGAAATAGCTGACAAAACCCGGACACCAAATATTTTTTGGGCAAAATACCAGACAATAAAAGAGCTGGAACCAACCAAAAGAGTGGCATAAGCAGTGCCAAGATAACCGAATTTGATGCTTAACCAAGGAAATAAAATCCAAGTTAAAACCGTCCACATAATCATAAATTTGGTAGTTAGGGTGATTTTGCCAATGGCATTGAAAGCGTTGGTAATGGGAGTAGTGATAGCAGCAATAGCAACATTAGCGGCATAAAAATAAAGCGGAAAAATAGCCGGCGCCCACTTGGTATATTTGGGAATAATATTGATGATGTCGGGAGAAATAAGCGTAATGCCGGCAACCATAGGAAAAACAAACAAAGCAATAAAATATAAACTTCTTTCGAGAGATTTTTTGAGAATATCTTTGTGATCTTGGAGACGGGCAAAGGTAGGAAAGGTGACTTTCATGATAGCGTCCATAAAACTTAGAGGAATTCGCGGACCTTTTTGAGCCCAAGAGAGGATACCAAAAGCTTCACGACCGATGATGCCGGCAACAAAGAGGCTAGATAGTCTGTCTTTGGCCATGGCAATAAAAGAATTTAATTGAAAAGGAATGCCATATTTAAAAAGTTCCTTGATAGATGCCCAATCGAGAGCAAAACCAATCGGCCAGCGGCTATAACGGTAAATCAAAACTAAACCTAAAAGACTGCGGACAAAAGTGGCGATGGCATAGGAATAGGCCCCAAATCCAAAATAAGCAAAGACAACAGCAACTAAATAAAAAGATACATTTTCGACGATATCAATGGTAGAAATTAGTTTAAAATTAAGCTTTCTTTCCAACAGGACTGAAGGAATGGTTTTGAGAGAAGCCATAGCGAAAGAAAAACAAAGAGAGGTAAAAATCCAAAACTCTTTGGGACCATAACCTTTGGTTAAACTGATTTTGGAGTAAACAAAGAAAATAACAATTAGGGCAATAAAAACTAAAATTTGCTGGATAGTAAAGGTGGATTGGAGTTCCTTTTTTTTGACTTCAGACTTTTTTTGAATCAGAGCGGCAGCCAAACCGACATCAGAAAAGTAACCTAAAATACCAACTGATTCGGCAACTATAGCAAACAAGCCGACTTCGGCGGTGCCAAGCAGGATAGTCAAAAGAAAAAAGCCAACAGTAGAGATTGATTGAATGCCAATATTGCGGAGAGACAAAAATAAGACGTTTTTGGTGGTTTTTTGTTTTATTTCTTGGAGATTGATTTTCGCCATAAGGGGTGAGAAAGAAATAAACCAAAAAATAACCAGGTTACCAGAGAAATGTAGTTTGAGACAGTCCGGACCGGAGTGTTGGTAAATTTGACGAATATTTGATGATCGCCAGCGTCAAGGTTGATAACCAGACGGCCAAGTTCGGGTTCGATATCGGTGGCAATTGGTTTGCCGTTGTCTAAGACGACAAATTTGGGGAAGGCTAACTGGGACAAAATCACCCGAGAAGATTGATTTAGATTGAGATTAAACAACATCCAATCGCTGCCTTTTTTGCCGCCGGTGATGGTATAAAAGACATCTTTGGGGGTGATGTCGTCAATAAACTCCTTGGCGGGGCCGAGGGCGGCAATGCGGGCGGTAGTGGGCAGATAATCGTAGATGCCGGAAGTAACCTGATTTACCCAAGCCTTGCCGGAAAATTTTTGTTCATCAGTAATAGGACCGTGTTGAATCGGAGTGAAATAACCAAGATTGAGCAAAAGAACTGCCAGAGATAAAGCTAATGAGATAACGATGATTTTTTTGGGGAAATATTTGTTGATTAGCAGAGTCAGACCGCCAATAGATAAAGACAAAAGAAAAGATGAATGGTTAAGAAAGCGCCAAGGGAATTGGATTTTTTGGATAATAGGAAAGAGAAGCCAAATAAAAGTAGACTTGTTGTGGGTCAAAAATATGGTAAAAAACGCCATAAAAACCAAAAGAAGGATAAGCCAAAAACGAGAATCAAGTTTGGATATTTTGGAGCGGGACTTGTAAATAAAAATAAGAGAAAAAATTACCAAAATTAAGGGAATAATCCAATGGAGATATCCGACCATAAATGACATGTCGTCGTTGGGACCCCAAACCGAGGCTCCATCGCCCCAAAAATTGCTGATAAAAAGCTGATACAAACCGGCAAAATGGACAGAAAAATGATAATAACCTTCAAACATGGTATTAATTTGGACATATTTGGTTTCCAGTAAAACTGGAATAGTATAAAAGGCGGTAAGACCAGCAGCAAATAAGCCGGATAAAATTAATTTAATAATGAGAGAGAACTGATTTTTAATGAAAGGGAAGAAGGGTTTTTTGTATCGGCTAAATATCCAAAAGATTACCCAAAAAAACAATATCGGAGTAAAGGTAAGAGCCATGGGATTGTGGGATAAAAGAATGCCGGCAAAAGAAGCTCCCAGGCCAAAAATAAACTTATTTTTTTGTTCCAAAACAAGTTTGCGGGCGTAGTAAAAAGTTAAGGGAAAAAATACTGCCGCCCAGGCTTCGTTCATAGCACCACGGACAAAAATGTTGAGAGCATGATAAGGAGCATAGGTATAAAAAATCGAAGCAATAAAGCCGCCGGCAGGGCCAAAAATTGAAGCTGATAATAGATACATAAAGGCGGCGGCTAAAATTATCTGGGTAACGGCGGTAGCTTTGACAGAATTGACGAAAGAAAAACCAAAGGTGCGATAAACCTGACCAACCAAATAAGGCATAGGGGGGTAAAAATTGAAAAGAGGATAGCCATAGCCATAGCCCAAATCAGGAGTCCAACGGCAGGGAATTTGGCCGTCTTGGAAACATTTTTCCATTTCTAACTGACGGATCATCTGCATGTCATCGTGCATATTGTAGTAGCCGGGCTTGAGAAGAAAGAAAAAAGCAGGAATGGTGAACAAGAAAGTAAGAATCGGCCAAAAATATTTATGCTTGATAAGTTTAGACATAGTTTATTGTAGCAGTTGAGCTATTTGAGACGGTATAGCAATAATTTATCGCCGTCAGGTTTGGCAAAACTTTGAACTAAAGCCAGTTTATCTTGGTCTAAACTGGACAAAGTTAAGCGGGACTGATTGATTAATAAGTAAACTTCGTCGCCGAATTGACGGGCGGTGGTCAGACTTGAGGGAATTTGAGTAAAGCCCAAACCTTGACCAATGACGGTTAGTTGGGGAACACCATCGGTGTAGATTTGTAAACCGTCGGGCAGGGTGCCAAAAGAACCTTCGGTGCCGACGATAACATTAGCTTCTTTGGCCCTATTTTTGAGTAGATCTGCGGCTGGTTTAATCCCCCAGCCCGAAGTCCAGTCAGAAAGATAACCAACCTCAGTAGAAGGAAGTTTAACCTCAAAAGGAGTAAGAGAAATATTTTTGAGCCAAATAATATTGGGAATAAGCAGAAGCAAGATAAAGATAATTTTGGGAAAATTGCGACTAAACCAAACTGAAAGCCCAAGGGTGATAAGAACCACTAACGGCGGCAGAATAAAGAGAATATATCTGGCGGTAAAAACCCGAGCCATGGCAGAATTGGCCAAAAGCGGCAAAAACGCCCAAGCAAGGATAGCTAACAGCTGAGTATTTTTTTGGTAGAAAAAATAAAGACCCAGACCAATAAGACAGAAAAACAAAATTGGCCAGGAAATATATTGACCAAAGATAGTTATAGCGCTGCCAAAATGCGACCGGAAAGGATCAAAAGGGTGTTTGATAATCTCTGATAAGGGCCAAATATAGTCCCGATTTCGCAGAGCGATCATATGAAATTGAGGACCAAGCCGAAGAATATTGTAAATTAAAAAAGCCAGTATGGCAGAAATTAGGGGTAAATAAGTTGATTTAAGATTGTCCAGATTTAGGATAAAAAAAGTGCCAAAAGAAAGGGCAACAAAGTAAATCGCCGGAGATTTGGTCAGCCAGGATAAACCTAAAACCATACCTAAGATAAGGGAAAGATCAAGACGTCTAAATTTGGCGAGAAGCAAAGAAAAAAATAAAGACCAAACTCCAAAAGCAGACAGGAGATTGTCGGGAACTGCCAGCCGATCGAAGAAAAAAGAAAAAGGTAGAAAGATATAAATTATGGCTGATAATAAGCCTAAATAAAAATTATTTTTGAGAGAATTTTTGATAAAATTGGCCGGATTGAATGATTGTTCAAAAAAAGAGGGATAAATGGAGGCAACAAGAAAAATACCAATAAGGGTAAAAAAACCGGCAACAACTGAAACCAAACGACCGGCAATCAGAGGATCGGCGACCAACCGCAGGCTCAGCGAGGTCAGCCACATAAACAAAGGCTGTTTGCCGTCGGTTTGAGGAACAAAGCGGAGAGTTTCTTCGTTTTTGATGATTTGAGACCAGCGGATATAGATAGCCTCGTCGCCAAAAACAGGGATAGCATCAAGATGTTGTAGTCGGGTGAAAAAATAAACCCCGGCAACAGCCAAAAAGAGAATGACCTTAAACCAAAAACTATTTTTTTTGATCATATAAGCCAAGCAGATCGTTGCGTTTGACCCGAATAATTTCCTGGAGCATTTGTTTGGATTCTTTTTTGAATCTGGTGGCGTCATCGCCTTTGGTGGTGCTGGCGTCTTCGTCTTGCCACTGAACTAAAACTTCTTTGATTTTGTAACCCCATTTTTGGGCCATAAACAACATTTCGACATCAAAAGCAGACACTCGCCAACCGGAATTGTTGGATTTTTCTTTGAAGAATTGAAGTTCGGGAAAGATTTTTTTGGCAAGGTCAGTTTTGAGAGCCTTAAAACCACATTGAGTATCAATAATATCCCGAAGCAAAAATAAACGCCGGCCAAACAAAAAACCTTTAGCCATAAGTTTGCGAACAAAAGAAGCACCCTGACGGACAGCGCCGCGGGAACCAATAACTACATTATAACCCTTGTCAAAGTAGGGCAAAAGTTTAAGACTCTCTTTGAGAGGAGTGGACTGATCCATATCGGTAAACAAAACAATGGGATATTTAGCTTCTTTGATACCGCCCCAAACAGCCGAGGGCTTGCCACCGTGAGGTAGGTCGAGAACCCGAAAACCGGGGTGGTTGGCAACAAATTTTTTGACCAGTTTTAGACTATTGTCGGTAGATTCGTCGTTGCAGACCAAAACTTCCCATTTAAACTTTTGTTTGGTTAAAAACTGATTAACTTCGTCCAAGACGCCTCTTTTGAGATTGTTTTCTTCGTTATAACAAGGGATAACTATTGAAATTTTAGTCATATAAATGATTATAGCTAATTATTTTTTATTTTTTGTAATTTTACTACCTTTACTCCATCTGAAGTAATAAATTCATCGACTTTGTTTTGGCTTTCAAATACTTTTATTTCCCAAATGTCGGAATTTATACCGTCAGGCCATTTGTTAGGATCATCAATGACAATAAAAAGAGTGTCAGCTTCCTGATATTTTTCCGGTGACAATAAATTATCAGACTTAAGAAAATATCTAGGAGCAAGGGCTTTAAAATCGTTATACGAGGCTAAGAGAACAACGTTGTATTGACCGTCTGAAGGGTCAAGGTGATTATTTATGGAAGTAGCGATGTTTTGGGCGTGCACTAATTGATTTTGAGGTTGATTTTTGAATGGATTATTAATTAAAGAAATAATTGTAATTAAAATAAACAAGGGTATACCGATGTATTTAAACAGGTGGATGAGAATGGCGATGAGAATAAAAACAGCCGGAAAAAGGAAGGCAAAATAGTGAGCATAAATGTGTTGTTTGTATAAAGCCAGAGCCGAAAGCCCAAAAAGATACCAGCCAAAAATAACCCAAAAATAGGTTTTTTTGGTATTTTTTGACAAAAGGTAAAAGCCGATTAAAACCGCAAGGGCAAGACTAATAATAATGCCAAAAGTTTGGTTTTGGGCCGCCAAGAGATCGGTATTGACCTGATTAAAAATGGCGGGTAACTCGGGAATAGCTTTGTAAGGTTTGATACTGACGGTAGTCTCCCGATAGGTGAAAAAATTAATGAGAGCCTTGATATTTTGACCATTATGTTTAAGGTCAAACAAAACCTGAGGGGTGAGGGATAAAATAAAGACTAAAATGGCGATCAAACTGTTAGTAAGGAAAGGTTTGAGCTGTTTAGATTTGGTTTTGAGATGGCGGTAGAGATAAAAAAGCCAATAAAGACCAGGAAAAGGTAATAGTGCCAAACCCAAATAATGACTATTGATAACCATGACAAAACTTAGGGAGGCGTAAATAAAATACTTATACTTTTGTTGGATAATGGCTTCAAAAAAGAAATAAATAAAAAGCAAAGAAAACAAAGGCATAACATTGGGGTTCCAAATAAAATTGGAATACTTGATAACGACGGGCGAAATAGCAAAAAGAAAAGCGGCGATAAGTCCAACAGGGCGGCTGAACCATTTTTGACCAACAAAATAGACTAAAACAATGGTGGCCAGGCTCAAAAGAGCAATAAATGCCGCCGGACCAACAGGATTGAAATTGGCTAACAACAAAGACGGAGCAATCAGGTAATAGAAGTAGGGGCCAAGATACATATTACCAATACTGGTTTGAGGACCAATAAAAAAGAGATCTTTGTGTTTAAAAAAGTTACGAATAACTAAAACATCACGCCCTTGATCTCCCAAAAATTCCATATAATCCCCCAGACGGTAGAATCTTAGGAAAGTACCTAAAATAAGGATTAAGACTAAAAGCCAATTTTGGGTTAGTAATTTTTTAATCACGCTTGAAGTTAATTTTATACCAAAGTCGGAAAAGGTCGGAAAAACTTTTTAGAATTACTTTGAGATTGCGACCGGTAGCTTGACCTTCGGTGCGAGGATAATGATGCACTCCGACTTCGGCAATCTTAAAACCAGCTTTTTTGGCTTTGATTAAAAATTCGCTGCTGATGAAAGCTCCGCGTTCGGATTCAAGTTTGGGAATAGTGTCAACGACTTTTTTTCTGATTAACTTGAAGGCACAGTCAATATCGGTGACTTTAAGTCCAAAAAGGATAAAAACGATCAACTCCCAAATTTTTGAAGTAAGAATAGTTAACTTGGAAACCTGGCGGGACAAATAGTAGCCGATAACAATATCGGCTTGGGTTTGCTGCTGTTTTTTGATGAGATTGACAACTTCGCCAAAATCGAATTGACCGTCAGAATCGGTAAAAGTAATCCATTTGTATTTGGAGTTATAAAGACCGCTTTTGACTGCGCCACCGTAGCCGCGGTTGGGATTGTGGGTGATAATTTTGATTTGTTGGGGAAATTGCTTTTTGATGGAGGTTAAAACGGCGGCGGTATTGTCTTTGGAACCGTCGTTGACTAGAATTATCTCCCACTTGCCGGTTATTTTTTTGAGAACGGGGATGGTTTTAGCAACGGTGGACTTGATATTCTTTTCTTCGTTGTAACAGGGGTAAAAGACAGAAAGCTCATCAATCAGGTATGGTTTCATAAGTAGAGTATAGCAAAATAGTGATTTTAGCCAACTATTAAGGGCTCGACTTGACAAAGGGATATTTTATTTATATAATGTCCTATAATTATTTATTAAATAAATAAAATGAAGCAGGTGAAACAAAAAAATTTATTGTTAGCCCTGGCTATGGCAGCTATTATGGCAGGATCGTTAGTAAGCCCTGCTTTGGTAAAAGCTGATTCGTATACCAGTGTTGATAATAGAAAAACATTATCAATTGACAAGAAAATAAGATATATATTTTCTGCCAATTATGTTGATAATATCTCCAGTTCAACCAAGGTATTTACCCAAGGAGATATCGTCGAGTTTAAAATTAAGGTGACTAATACGGGCACAACTAATATGAGAAATATTAAAGTGACCGATCAGCTGCCTCCGTTTTTGAAATTAATTTTCTTTCCGGGTTCATACAACAAGACCGATAATAAAGTTGAATGGACAATTGATGAACTTAACGCCGGTCACTCTCAGGAGTTTTTGATCAGAGCTAAAATTGATCAAGCCACTGAAGTGAAAACTTTGACTAAAGAAACCAACGTAGCGATAGCTAAAGTTGATGAAATTAGTGAAAAGGATGACGCTGTCTATTATATAGGCAGTCCGTCAGCTCAAACCAAAGGCGGTCAAATCATAGTTCCGGAAACCGGAAATGTCGGTTTGATATTTCAAACCGGCGGAGTCATCTCTTTGGGATTGGCTGGATTGGCTTTGAGAAAGAAAATCCGCGGATACTAAAGAAGACTGTAATAAAAGACAAAATCCCCTACCGAAAGGCGGGGGATTTTTGGTTATTTGGTAATTAAACGCAAACTCATAACCAAAGCCGGGGAATAACGGTCGGAAAATTTTTGGTCGGCCCCAAACCAGGGATCGTGAATAGTATAGTTGCCGTTGCTGCCATTAATAATAACAATAAAGTGCATGCCGGCAACAGTCGCCATTTTTACCTGAGCAATAACATAGCGACCGGCTTTGAGTTCATCATCAATCACGCCGCTATTATAAGAAACTTGTTTGTAGGTATAACCTGATGGCGGAGATGGGGCTACCATATAGGCGGTATTACCCCAAAAATTACTTGAATTGGCGGCGTAGGCAGATGGGGTAATATCAAAACCTAATTTTTTGTATACCATAGAGACACTATTGATAAAACAGCCGACTTCTCCGATAGTATCACGAGAATTGCCAATAAACTGCCGACACCACCGAGGATCCCGCTGAGAATAAAAATTACCATCACTGCCAGCGCCGGGAGACGATCCTAGACAAGTGCTGCCGCCGGCAGAACTGGAAAAGTTTTTGAAAGCCGCCAGCTGTGATTGAGCAGCAGCTAATAATTGTTGATATTTCTTTTCGTCATTTTGAGTGGTTTTAAGCAGACTGTTTTTGGCAGCTTTTTGACTAATAAGACTGGATTTTTGTGAAGATAATGTCTTTTGGAGATTTTCCATTTCGGCTTGTTTTTTGGCTTTGGCAGTTTTTTGGTTGTCATAGTTGGAGCGGATGGTTTCCATACTAATAAGACTATCCTGACTGCTTTTTTGGACGGAAGAGATATAGCGGTGCTGTTCAAGAAAAGTATTAAGATTGGAATAAAAGAGATAGGCAAAAACCGGAATTCGTTTTTGGAGTTTATAATTTTGAACTGTTTGATGAATATAACTTTCGGAAAGTTTGGTAATATCAATCTCAAGCTTGTCTATCTCAACAACCAATTGAGAGATTTCTGTTTCCAGTTTTTTGATGGAATTTTCGGTTTGGGTAATCCGAAGAAGGGTCAGTTGATGTTGAGAGTCAAGCAATTTGATTTGGTTTGATAGGGTGTCTTTTGACTTGCCCAGCTCGTCCAGTTTTTGGATATATTGATCAATTTGAGATTTTAATTCTTCTTCACTTTGGGCGCGACAAGTTTGGGTAAGGGAAGCAAAAAAAATGAAACCGACAACTAAAATAAAAAACTTTTTGAACATTATTAAAATTTTATGTATCTCTTGACACCGATCCAGCTGGCCAACAATCCGATCAAACACCCAAAAATTAATTCAATAAAAATTATGAGAGAAAAGAAACTAAGGTCTCCGGAGACAAAATTTACAGGCTGGAAAAATGAATTGACTGAATTTCGGGAAAAATACAAGGTAATAAAAACCAAGATCGAGCCAATAAAACTACCTAAAAGTCCATAAAAAATACCTTCAAGCAGGAAAGGTTTTTTGACATAAAACTTTGAAGCGCCCAAAAGACGGCTGATTTTGATTTCATCTTTGCGGTTGGTGGTTTTCATACCAATAATGGAAACAATGGAAATAAAACTAATAGCAATAATGACGATGGTAATAACTAAACCACCACGGCGGATAGCGTTGGTCCAATCGAGGAGAGATTCGATGACATCTTTTTGGTAGATAATTTCATCGACAATATCGGTTTTGGTGGCATAATTCTGGTAAATTTGGTCTAAGGTTTTGGGGTCGGAAACGGTTACTTCGATAGAAGCGGGCAAAATACTGGCAGTGACCATTTCGGTCAACATGGGATTGTCTTTGTTTTGCTGTTTGTAGATTTCCAAAGCCTTGTCTTTGGAAATAAACTTAACTTCTTTGATATTAGGGAAATTAGTTATCTCTTTTTTGAGATTATCGATAGAAATCTGATCGACGCCGTCTTTGATAAAGATGGTGATTTCGGGCTTGGTTTCAAAATAGTTTAAAATTTGAGAAAGACCGGAATTAACGACAACAAAGGCAGAAATCAGAATAAAACTGAATGTCATTAAAAACAGAGCCGTCAAGCTTTGGATAGGCGATCGGCGGATGTGGTGCCAGGCAGTTTTAGTGGGTGTCATTTTTGGTTGAACTGGTATTTTTTTTGACAGGGGCGGCTTTGGGAGTAGTGCCGGGAGTAAAATCTTTGACAATTTGACCATCTTTGATTTCAATCCGGCGTCGGTCAAGTGAGTCAACAATTTCCTGGTTGTGAGTGGTCATAATAATAGTAGTTTTGTTTTTTTCGTTGATATTTTTGAGCAACTTGACTAAATTCCAGGAATTTTCGACATCAAGATTGCCGGTGGGCTCGTCGGCTAAAATAATTTTGGGTTCAATGGCCAGCGCCCGCGCCAAGGCTGCCCGCTGAAGCTCACCGCCGGAAAGTTGGGCCGGAAACAAATATCGCCGACTGTTAAGGTCGACCAACTTGATGACTTCATCGATTTTGGTAGAAATTTTTGACCGGGGATATTTGATAATATCCAGGCTAAGAGCAATATTTTCTTCGATAGATTTGTCCATAATCAATTGGTAATCCTGAAAGATAACTCCAATTTGACGGCGAATAAGATCAATTTCGTTTTTGGTGCCGAGACTGAGGTCGGTGCCGTCGACAGTTATCTGACCACGGCTGGGTTTGATTTGATTTAAAAGGAGTTTGATGATGGTTGATTTGCCAGCGCCGGAATGTCCGACTATAAAAACAAACTCACCCTGGTCGACAGTAAAGCTTATATTACTGAGAGCAGTGATAAGACCAAAATTTTTATCAACACTGTCAAAAACAATTTTCATTTTATTCGGTGATTTTGATACTGCCAACATCCATTAACCAGGCAGCTTTGTTTGATTTGTTGGTTTCACCTTTGACTTCAACCTGTTTGCCGACAAACAAGTCTAAGTCGACGACAGACGAAGTTAGGGCGGCATTTTGAGTAACTCCGCCGGGGCGTTCTAGAGTGTGAGTCCCCTCTCCGTTGACGCCGCCGGATTTGATAACACCAACAGCGCTGTCGGCAAAAGTTTTTGAAAGATTGCCATAAACCACACCAACTTTTATTTCTTCACCTTCGACAATTTTGGCGGCTTGATTGTCGACTAGACTAGTGTCAGCATCGACAGTAGAGGTGGTTTGGCTGGGCCAGAAGCGGGAAATCCAAAAGCCAGCCACAATAGCTAATACAACGATAATGGCATAAACATATTTTGGAGTAGTGGAAACGGTTGGTGGAGGAGGAGAAACTGGTTTGTTGGGAGATAGATTTGGTATATCCATAAGAAAAATTAAAATCTAATAATTCAGTATAGCAAATCAGATAGCGTCAAAAAAATGGCGAAATGAAGTGTAATCTTTATCTGAGGGAAGAAAGACCCATTGTCGGTTAAAAAGACGATTGGGATGGTAAATTAAACCATCGGCGGCGGTATTGCCGATAGGAATGTTAATTTTGTCAAAAGTTAGATTTTTTATTTGATAATCTAAATGAGAAATAATGGCAACTATATCATTGTCGGAAATATCTTTGATAAGGGAGCGGTTCCAAAAATGATAAAGTTTAACCGCCTGAGAATAATTTTGGATGAAATTCCCTGATTTAATTTTGTCTAAAATAGCTTCGATAAGTAGCTGTTGGCGGTGAATGCGGGCAAGGTCAGTGCCGCCTTGGGCGGCAGTTTGACCGCCTTTGCGGGAGCGAACAAATTCGGTGACATTAGTTTTGTCTAAATGAATGGGTCCTGATTTAAATTCGACGGTTTTGTAAATAGGAATTTTGGGCGAAGGATTGTTAATATATTCAGGATTAGGATATTGATCATCAACAAAACCTTGGTCAAGAACGAGATCAACTCCGCCAATAAGATCGACAAAATCAATTAAGTTGTCAGTGGTTAGGACTAAAACGTGGTCAATTGACTGACCAGTAAGCTGTTTAAACTTGGCTTTGATAAATTCAAAAGAATCGGGTTCGTTTAAAGACAGGGGGTAAATTTGGTTGATTTTGGTATTTAGGTCATAAAACCAAAGATCGCGAGGAAGAGAAACTAGACTAATTTTTTGGCGGGAATAGTCTAGGGAAACAAAAATAATGGTATCGGTAGTTTGGGTTTTTTCTAACTGATCGTCACGCTTGTCCAAACCAAGGACAATAAAATTAGTTTTTTGGGATTGATGGCGGTCATAATTTAGCCGGGCTGTCGTGACAAGGTCAAGCAGATATTGGGGTGATTGACCTAAGTCATAAGAAATCTTTTTGAATCCCCAAAAAACCAAACCGGCAAATAAAAGAAAAAAACAGACTAAAACCAATAAAGTGTACCTGATGATTTTTGACATTTATAATTTTAATTCAGCTTCGATGAAAGCGTCAAGATCACCATCGAGAACAGCGGCAGTATCCTGAGTTTCGTGTCGGGTGCGGAGATCTTTGACCATTTTGTAAGGGTGAAGAACATAGGACCGGATTTGATGACCCCAACCGGCGACAACATTATCACCTTTAATATTTTTTTGCTCGGCAGTTCTCTTTTCTTCTTCGATAGCCCAAAGTTTGGAAGTTAAC
The DNA here is from genome assembly GCA_035350835.1 of Candidatus Woesebacteria bacterium. GTDB lineage: Bacteria > Patescibacteriota > Microgenomatia > UBA12405 > UBA12405 > WARW01. Next base: position 18,840 of record DAOPUX010000003.1, read on the forward strand.
ATCTGCAGCGCCATTTCCCGATTTTGCTCCTGACTTCGCTGACTCTGACAGGAAACACTAATGCCGGTGGGTTGGTGAACTAAGCGGACAGCGGTAGAAACCTTGTTAACATTTTGACCACCGTGACCACCGGACCGAAAGGCAGAAAATTCGATTTCTTCGGGAGGGATTTTAAAATCGGAAGCAAAATCCAGCACGGGAGTAACTTCGACTTTGGCAAAAGAAGTTTGCCGGAGATTGTCAGCATTGAAGGGAGATAATCTGACCAAACGATGAACTCCGGATTCTTTTTTGAGATAACCGTAGGCAAATGGGTGACTGATTTTAAAATAAACTGATTTGATGCCGGCTTCTTCACCGGGAATTAGGTCTAAAACTTCATATTTCCACTGCCGACGTTCAAAAAAACGCAAATACATTCGTTGTAAAATAGAGGCCCAATCCATAGCTTCGGTGCCGCCCTGACCAGAGTGAATAGATAAAATGGCTGATTTTTGATCATATTTTCCGGATAAATAAGTTTGAAGTTCCAGAGCGGAAATATCAGTCTCTAATTGTTTGATCAAATGGTCAACTTCCGACTCTAGTGATGGGTCGGGAGTTTGGGTCAAAAGGTCGCTAAATTCCTCAATAGTTTTTATTTGGGAAGCAACAGAATTAATTTGAGAAATGGTTTTTTGGAGATCAGAAATTGATTGGAGCAGTTCTTGAGCTGAGGCGGGATTGTCCCAAAGATTGGCTTGTTGGGATTTTTTTTCCAGTTCGGTTAGACGCTCAAGATTTTGGACAAAATCTAATTTTTGTTTGATGGAATCAAATTTAGTTTTTAGTTCGGGTAAGATGTTCATAAATTAATTTTCGTCGATGTTGCGAATCATGTCATCAGAAATATTTTTTATGAGGTTTTTTTTGATGTCTTTAATTTGCTTTTGGGGAAAGCCGTCCAGTTGAATCTGAATATTTTTGATAGTATCGGCAAAAAATTTGCCGATTGGAGTTTGATTAATATTTTCAATTTGAGACCGGCTGGATTCGGGCAATTGGGAATAAAACTCGCCTAAAATATCGCCGCCAAAAGACTCACCTAAAACAGCGCTGGGATTGTCTGTCGGCTTGGAATTGATGGTTTTGCCTGCCAAAAAACCAATAAGAATAAAAACAAGAAATAAAAAGATAATCAGGCGCAAAATACTAGAAAAACCGATTTTGGTTTTTTCTTTTTTTTTGAGCGACATAGTTTAGGGCTTGAGTTTGGCGGAGAGAAACTCAATGATGGGAGTGTCCCCTTGAATACATTTTTGCCCGACAGGATCGAAAGAAGTGGGAACTCCGATACCACCATTATCGATTAGCTCGGGGCAAAATTTGGAAGCTAAGCCCAAAAGTTCCTGTTGATTGTTCTTGTCCTGATAGACTTCTTTGGAATAAATTTTGAGCTGATTGTCTTTGTTATTATCAGTCAGCCATTTGTCGACATTTTTGCAGTGAGGGCAGCCGTCACCCCAATAAAACACTAAATCGTAATTGTTAAAATCAGCGGGAACTTCAAAATTAGCAATGTTTAGAGCGTTGTTTTTGGGCGGCTGAGACAAGAGAAAAAATAACCCAACCAAAACTGCTAATCCAATAAAGATATAAATTAGTTTATTCATAATTATTTTGTTTTTGAGGTTAAACTGATAATTTTGTCGCCCTGATTAATTTGATCTAAAATATCCAGACCGGAAACGACTTCGCCAAAGTTGACGTATTCTGAAGTGAGATGTTGACAACCAGCAGTGGTAAAACAAATAAAAAACTGACTGTCGTTGCTGATAAGCTTGGTTTCGGCGGTGCGAGCCAAACCAAGACTGCCCCTGACAAAAGGAGCGTCATTTAGTTCTGAATTTTGTTTGCCACCACCCATACCGGTGCCGTCAGGATCGCCGCCTTGAGCCATAAAATCTTTAATAACCCGATGAAAAGTCAGACCATCATAGAAGCCACTGTCAGCTTTTTTAAGAAAATTAGCCACAGTTTGGGGACATTTATCCTGATATAGCTTGATGAGAATTTCACCGTTTTTGGTTTTGAGAGAAACCACAGGTTGAGACTGAGGAGTGGCGGCGGGAGAAACAGTAACATTGGCGCCAGTGGGAAGATTGTTTAGTTCCATATTGGTAGGGAGAGGTTTTTTGGAAGTGCATCCAGAAATTAATAATGAAGAGACAACAACTAGGATGAAAAGTTTTAAGTTTTGTTTCATATGGTTTATTTTAACAAAATTAAGACGCGCGGGCTTCCTTGATTGATATCCTGTTTGACACCGGAGGTAGGGAAATCGTGAATGCTTTTGAGCAACAGATTGTAACTATACTTGAAATAAGCGCCAAATTGGGTACCGACATCGTGAACAGTAAACTTGCTGGTGTTGTCATCGTAACCAAGAATAACTAAATTATGATAGTAGGGGCCGCCAGATTTGAAATGTTTATTTTCGGCATAGAGAGTTTTGCCGTTGGCAGGAACAATAATGGGGATATCTTTGGCAATATAAGATTTGAGATCTTCAAGAGAAGGGTTGTCGATGATTTTGGCGGCATAATTGAGGTGATTTTGGGCAATTAAAACCATTTGGGACAGATCAACATCATGAGTAAAATTTTGATCAGCTTCGTATTTGATCATAGCCAAAATATCGTTTTTAATATCAAGACTGGCAGGAGTAATATTTTTGTAAAAATAATTAACAGTCAGAAGGGCAGCCTCTTCGCAGGCGTCCTGCCAGGGTTGATCCCAGTTTTTTTCCGGCGATTGGGGGATAAAAGCGGTTTTGATAAGATGTTTGTTGGGCAGACCGGAGTCTAAAATAATGGTAGGAACCGGAGCAACAGTTTCTTTAAGGTCGTTAATTTTAACGACAACAGTGTCAATTTTTTGATCAATTTTTTGGGGATAGGCTATTTTTAGGGAAAAGTAAATCAAAACCGGCAAGCTGATAAAGATAAGAAAATACCAAAATTTATTGGACATAGATAATTATACAAAATTAACCATAGAATACTACAATTTTGTGATTTATCCATTGAATAATTAAAAGGTTGTAGTAGAATAAGCGAATGCCCAAACTAACGGATATTAGAAACATAGCGGTGATAGCCCATGTGGACCATGGTAAGACAACTTTGGTAGACGCTATGCTGAAACAGAGCCATATGTTTAGGAGCAATCAGGATGAGATGAAAATGGATCGGATTATGGACAGCAACGATTTGGAAAGAGAAAAAGGAATCACAATTTTGTCAAAAAATACATCTATTTTTTTTGGTGAAACAAAAATCAATATTATCGACACTCCGGGACATGCTGATTTTGGCGGTGAAGTAGAAAGAATTTTGAATATGGCTGACGGAGCTCTACTGATAGTGGATGCCGCTGAAGGGCCGTTATCACAAACTAAGTTTGTGCTCAAAAAAGCTCTGGAATACGGCTTAAAAATAATTTTAGTAATCAATAAAATTGATAGAAAAGACCAGCGAATTGCCGAAGTGATAACCGATACGGAAAATTTGTTTTTGTCATTGGTGGATGATTTGGAAATGTTGGATTTTCCGATTATTTATAGTATCGGCAAGGATGGAAAGGCCTACAGCCAGCTGCCGGCTAATTTTGAACAAAAAGCTGATATTAATCCCCTATTGGAACAAATTATAAAAACGGTGCCAAATGCGGTTCAGGAAATAGACAAACCATTTCAAATGTTGATTTCGGCGTTTGAAAAAAA
>DAOPUX010000004.1:0-19777 GCA_035350835.1 Candidatus Woesebacteria bacterium
GGTGTTGTTGTAGGCATAAAGTTGCCATTGGGTTAGTTTTCTATCAATGATTGGTAAAATATTTAAATTAATTGGCTTTTGAAGTTTATAAATTTTATTTTTTGGTGATCTTCCGCTATTAATGAGTTCAATAAGCTCATTAAGTAAAAAATCATAATGGCCACCAATTAATACATAATCAACTGGACAATTATCAATTGATTCTTGGGGAAGAGCGGTTACATGATCGCCCATTAATACAATTTTTAATTTGTAATTTTTAATTTTTAAACTTTCTTGTTTGATTTGATTAATAATTTCCCAATGTTTTTTGATTACTGGAGTCTTAGTCTCTATAACAACTAAATCTGGTTTGTTCTTGACTAATTGATCAATCCATTGTTGATAGGTTAACTTTTGAGCTATAGCATCATCCCAATAAATTTTTAGCCCTTTGCTTTGAAGTAAAGTAGCGGCATAAGCCGGAATAATAGGATAAATTACATTGCCTGTATTTGTCCATTGAAATTGTCGGTTTTGAGATAAAAAAGCAGTTCCTTTGGGTGACTCGAGTGGAGGGTAAGAAAAAGAAACAGATTTAACCACCAAGGTATTTACCGGTTTTTTTGTCGACGGCGTGTGGTTTAAATTTTGATTCTTTTTTGGATAAACCATATAGGAATAGTATACCGTAATAAAAGTGAGTCAAGGGAATGGCGGTAGCGGCAAGAAAGGCGGTAGTAGGGCGGTTTTTGTCAATTATAAATTTAACGAAGGTGGCAAATAATATTGATAAATACAAATATAATGGCAGGTAACATATTTTTAGATTTAAAGTAAAAAGATTAACAATTAATGTCAAACAATAAATAAGAAAAAGACTAGGTAAAAAATAGCCCAATCTGAAACTGGTTTGGGGAAATTTTTTGACAAAATAACCTCTTTGAACGGCATAACGGGTAATTTGCTGGAGATGAGGAATTAAAATCTGGCGGCGATGGTGATAAACCACCAGTGAGGGATGATAATAAATTTTTTGTTGGAGTTTTTTGGTAAGATTTAGACAAAGAACAGTATCTTCCCCCGGCCAATAATTAGGGTCAAATTTACCGGCTCGATTAAAATCTGTTTTCTTGATAATAAGATTGACACTGGGATAATCATCGACAAATCTGGCGGAGCTAATGCGATTGCGGTAGGTGCCGGCGCCGCCGCTGCCAAGATATGACGACCAGACTAAACCGGAAGCCTGTTGAAACAAGTTGTCTTTTTTTGGGGTAAGACAGGGGCCACAAAAAGCAGCGTAGTCAGGATGTTTTTTGACCAACTTGGCGGCGTTTTTGAAGTAATTTAGAGAAGGGAAAGAGTCATCATCGAAAAAAACTAAATAAGTGCCGCGGGCTTTTTTGGCGCCCAGATTTCTTTTTTGGGAAGGATTGGCGGTGCCGGAAACTTTGTCATCAATAACTAAAATTTCAAAATTTTTGAGAGATTGAGCTTTGAGATGAGATAGAGTTTCGCGAAGATATGGATTTATTTTTCGGACGGGGATAATAATGGAAAATAAAATATTTTTGGTCATTGGCCGGTGTTAATCCGCATAGAGAGTTCGGGGTCATAAAACCATCTGTGATTGTTTTTGTCATCGTAATAATGCAAAATTCTGAGACGGTAAAAAACTGCCAAAGCATCGACTAAACATTGGTAAATAACTTTGATACCCTGGGCATGAGTTAGGCTGCCAAAGTCGTAATTAAGCTTGATAGGGGCTTCATAAATTTTGGTAAAACCAAGGTGGTTGGCGACAGAAATAATTTCCAGATCAAAGGCATAAGTTTTTATTAACAGGCGGGGTAAAACTTTTTCTAAAACTTTGCGTTTGAAAATTTTGAGACCGGCTTGGGTATCGCGGATATTGATACCAAGGAGATATTTGGCAATTAAATGACCACCAAAACTGATGATTTTTCGGTTAAGAGGATATTTGACTTGTGAGGCGGGATGATGTTTGGAAGCGGCGATAATATCGGCATCATACCACTCCATATGCTCTAAAATCAGGGAAATACCGTTGGGGTCGATTTCCATACCGGAATCAATAAAGGAAACATAGTCCCCTTTTGATTTGGCCATGCCATAACGAACAGCATAACCCTTGCCATGATTATTTTTGTAGCCAGTGACAGTTAGATTTTTTGATTTAATGTTTTTGGCTAAACGGTAGGAATTGTCAACGCTAATACCATCAACCACAACAATCAGCTCATAGTCATAGCGGATTTGATCAAGAACATTAAGGATGTTAGTCAGGTCTTTGGTGATAGTTTTTTCCTGTTTGTAGACAGGAACAATAACAGAGAGAAAGTGTCGGTTACTTTTCATGGATTAGGACGGATTGATAAACCTCTAAGGTTTGCTTGGCAGTATCAGACCAGTTAAACAATTTAGCCCGGTTGAGACCTAACTGACGATATTGACGGCAAAGCTTGGGGTTTAACCAATATTTTTTGAGAGTGGATGAAATATCGGGCACAGACCGGGGGTTAAAGGAAAGACCAGCTTGACCGACAACTTCGGGCAGACTGGTATCCCGGCTGAAAGCAACAGGACAACCGGATTGCATCGCCTGGACTAGGGGCAAACCAAAACCCTCAGCAAAAGAAGGTTGGCAATAAACCGTTGCCAGGTTGTAAATAACCGGTAAATCTTCGTCGGAGACAAATCCGGTTAAAATAAGAGATTTAGATTTTTGATATTTTTTGGCTCTAGCCTGAAGCCAGCGAATATCTTTGGTCCAGGGATGATTGGGAACATCTTTTTTGACGGCAGAGGAACCAACGATCACTAAAGGGTATTTGAGCCGATAGCAGGCTCTAACTAAATTGGGAATGTTTTTGTTCCAATTTATATCCCCAACAAAAAGGATAAATTTGTTTGGCAGAGAATATTTATCTTTTACCGTCTTGAGAATTTTGGGATCAGTAATGGGCTTAAAACTATTGTCGGCACCTTCATAAATGGGAAAAATATTTTCTGAAGGATATTTGATAATTTGGGAGATAATCTTTTGGGAATAATGAGAAACAGTAATGATTTTGTCGACTTTTTGGAGAAATCTTTTTTGAATTTGCCATTTTAGCCTACCTCTGAGTCCGGCAGGAAATTGGTTTTTGAATTGAATAGGGATGAGATCGTGGACGGTGACGATAGTAGGTTTGACGGATCTTGGCAGAGTAAGTTTGAAGGGGTCAAAATAAGGATAGTGAATAAGATCGTATTTTTTTTGATCTAATTTTGAGCGGTCGGTGATAAGGTCGATGTTGAAGTTGCTGTAAGACCTATGTTTTTGGGTGTGTTGTTTGAGAGATTTGATGAGATTTGAAGTGTAGTAGCCGACACCACGAACAGAGTTACCATCAACAGTAGGAGAAATATCAATAGCGATATGGTATTTTTTTGGCATTATTTTTTGTCCCAATCTTGGGATAAATTAATATCCCGATTGGTTTTGATTAACTCATAATATTTGGTGTAGGCAATAGGAAACCGGAGAGCGGAATAAAAAGAAAAGACAAATCCGGGAAAACCATCAACGTAGCCGCGGTGTCTAAAATAAGTTTTAAGAAACCACCAAAGGGGTTTAAAAAAATAGTAAGTAATAAAACCTTTAAATCCAAGAGAGGTTTTGACGGTTTTTAGTTCTTCGGCTAGAAGAGTGGTATAGCGGTTGGCGCGAAGGAGGTAGAGAGAAAATGAAGTGTCGGCATAATGTTCCAAATCATTTTTGAGCCAGCCGACAGTTCCTTTGACGACGGCTTGTTCGTGAACATCCCGACAGGGCAAATGAGCCACGCCATTTTTATAAAATCTGATGGTTGGATCGGGGTATTGACCGCCTTTGGTAAGAAAGGTGCCCAAAAAATAATTTTTGCGTGGGATCCAAAAACCATTTTCGGGAACGGATGAGGGAGATTTTTGAAGATAAGATTTGATTTCGGCTTTTAGCTTGGGAGTGACAACTTCGTCGGCATCCAGCTGAAGAATCCAGTCACTTTTGGATTCGGATATGCCTATTTGCTTGTTGATGTGAAACATGGGTTTGTTGGTGGTGGAAATGATACGGGCTTGTTTAAATTTTTTTACCAAAGCCACAGTATCATCTTGAGACTGACCATCAACCACAATAATTTCGTCGGCAATATCTTTGATGGCTTCAAGACAGCGGACAATGTTTTTTGATTCGTTGTAGGTGGCTAAGGTGACTGAGAGAGTGGCGGTTTTTGACTTCATATTTTTTGATAAATTTTGAAAGCGGGTGATTGGTTTGAAAAATAGATAATTTTGTCCGGATTGACGGGAATATCCTCATCGGAGGCGACGACTAGCGATCCGGTGGGAATATCATCCCAATTAATTTTACCAAAATGATAATTATCGTAGCCCAAAACGGTCGAGAAACCAAAGTTATCAGGAGGTGTCAGTTGGATTTGGGATTGAATTTGTGAAGGCGGATAGTGAGAAAAAAATAGAAATAAAATATAAGGCTGATCGTATTTGTTGGTAACGTAAATATTTTGATAGTTGTGTTTTTGGGATTCCAAATACGGAACTAACTGGTCAAACTGATATTGCCAGGCGAAGGGATAACGTTTGGCATAGTGGAAAAAATAAGCATCAACATAATAAGCAAAGGAAAGCAGATAAATAAGGACAAAAAATATGGAAACAAGTTTTTTGAAATACAACTTGTGAATAAAAATTTTTAATGAATCAAAAAGACTATAAATACCAAGAGCGATAAGAATAGATAAAGGAATGGTCATAGACAGAGCTCTGAGGGCAGATGGAGCCTGGAAGGTGAGAGATGAGGCAATGGGAGAAATGAGCAGAAAAGAAATAATAAAAGCTCTGGATTTTGGGGAATAGATTTTAGATTTGAAGAGAAAGATCAGCCCTAAAAACAATAGCGGCACTTCGATTAGGTAAATTTGACCCATTTCCGGAACTTTTGATCGCGGGACCTCGTCACCGTTGATGGACAAAAAGTTTAGGTCAAAATGGGAAGTATATTTTTGAGCCCAAGAAACAAGGTAAAGAAGTCTTTGATTGTGAATAATTCTGTTGGTTAGTTTGGTTCCCTGATGTTGATTGAGAAGTTCATTTGATCGCCAAATCGGTCCTTGGTCGGCGGTTAAACCAACACCTCCAAATCGGGCGGCACCACCGTGACGCAGGAAGGAAAATAATACCGGCAGGGCCAAAATAACCCCAAAAATTACAGGAGCAATTAAAAGGGGTAATTTTTTGATTAAAAATTTAAAGTAAATAATAACCAAAGACAGCGCCATTAATGGAGCAATTAAACGAAGAGAATGGTAAAAATAAAGTGAAATAACATAAAAAAAGACGAATAAAAAGAAGTTGGATAAAAATTTTGATGACTTGATCGACTTAAAAAAGTAGTAAGTGCCGATAACCATTAGGCTGAGAGCGGTTTGACTTTCCCAGGCGCCGCGACTGAAGTGAATGTGCCAAGGAGAGATGGCAAGAACTAAAGAACTATAGAGCGATAAATTTTTGGACTTAGAAATTAACAAAATTAGTTTGTATAAAAAGAAAATAGTGAGAAGGGAAAGAATCAGGTTGGGTAGACGGACTGCCAGTGGGGTAAGACCAAAAATTTTGACAAAGGGAATGGCTAAGTAGACATAGCCACCGGGTTTGTAATCGCCAAAAGATTTGAAGTGAAGCGGCCAGGAGACACCGTGTTCATCTTTGCCGGTTTGAATGAGAGAATAAGCGTTATAGCCGAGAGCGGCTTCGTCGGGATTGAGAGCTGGAGTGTGGTCAAGACCGATAAACCGGACTAAAAAAGCAACAATTAAAATAAAATAAATTAAATATTTATGGATTTTCATAAGCATAAAAGGTAGAAATTTGACCAATAGGACTTAGGGGAATAAATTGGCTAAATTCCGGTTTTTTATCAATCCCCTGCCGGTAAATTTCTTCCTGAGAAAAAATAGATAAGGTGCCCGGATGTGAGTTGGTAAATTCAAAGCTGGGGGTAGAAAATTTTATATTATCAATAGATTCAACTTTGCCGGTATCAAGAGAAGATTCGGTTAGATTGGCAATTTGCTGATAGTCTGATGGTGAGTAACGTGAGTAAAAAAGATAAAAAATGTATGGTTGACCATAAAAGTCGCTAAATATAATTTGCTGATATTTAGACTGAGAATTATTGACATAAGAAACAGCCTGTTTGTAACCGTATAAAAAATCATAGGGCGACTTTTTAACCATATGATTAAGATAAAGATCGCTATAGTAGACAAAAGAAATAAGGTAAATAAAAATAATAAAGATGGGAATTAATTTTGATGGGTATCTTTTTAGAAAAGCAAAGATCCCGAGAGAGATGAAATAGATCAGAGGAATGGAAAGAGACATAGCTCTGACTGATTGGATTGAATCCCGAGTAAGGGCGGAAGGAATGGGGGCGACCAACAGCCAAAGAAGGAAAAATAAATTTATAGATTGGTTTTTGGAGCGGCTAAATCCAAAAACCAAACCGATAACAAGAAAAATTAAACTGGGGTATAAGAGAACACCGATATAGGGAGCGGAGTGGCGGGGGTTTTGCCAGTCACCTTCAAAGGCCAAAAATCGGGGAGAAAAGTGGTTGAAATATCGAGACAGAAAATTTCGGATAAAAAATGATGGCTGGCTGTGAAAAATTTGATAATCAAGATGATTGGTTTCATTAATAATGGTATTGGTTTCAATTTCGAAGCGGGGGTAGGAAAATAAACTGACAACTTGAAGACGGTTGGCATTGCTGCTAAAAAATAAACCATAAGCAACGGGCAGGGCAATTATACCCAAGGGGATAACAAAACTTAATAAAAATTTTTTGAATTGAATTTGTTTGAAATTTAGGATAAATAAAATAATGATTAAAAATAAGCTGATCATTTTGCCCGCTTGATAGGTAAAAAGTGAAAGTCCAAAAATAATGGCAGAAAAGAATAAATATTTTGACCGCTGACGGTTGATGTATTTGTAAAAGAAATATGAAGCTAAAATAAGCTCAAAAGTGAGAATATTAGTTTCCCAAGCACCGCGGCTGAAATGAATATTATAAGGATTAAAGGCACAAATGAGAGCGGCAATAGAGGCAATTTTTTTTGATTTAGGGGAAATTTGAGTGATTAAAAGAAAGAGAAAAACCGGAGAGAGAGCGCCAAAAATCATGGATGGGAGTCTGACTGAAAGTTCACCAAGACCAAGTAATTTAACGAAAGGGAGAGCAAGGTAGACGTAAAGTCCGGGTTTGTAGTCGCCAAAGGATTTGAAAATAAGAGGAAGAAATTTGCCATACTCATCTTTTAGAGTTTGAGAAATAGAATAGGCGTTGTAGCCGAGAGCGGCTTCGTCCCAAAGGAGCGGGGTTTTTTGCCAGAAAACAAATCTGACCAAAAAACTGATGAGAAAAATCAAAAATAAAAATAGCCGATTTGAAACTGATTTAGTCATAATTTATTTTTAGGATTTGAAACACCGGCGAGCCGTCAGGATAATAAATAGTTTTTAGTAATTGACTATTATGTTGATTGTAGTTCTCAGGAGAGGTAATTAAAAGTGTATTTTGGTTTTTAGTGAGAGTTGGAGTGATAGTTTTGTCTTTTATCTCCCAATCATTGATAAATTGGAATTTATCAAACTTGTCGACCCAATACCAATTGGCGTGATAGTCCCAAATCTTAGCAGAGTCATTTTGATAGACGGAAGGATTCCAAGGCCAGTAAAAGAGAAAAAATTCGTGAGGTTCACCATATTTTTTGGTGACCAAAATTTGGTCGTAGTCTGAATAAATTGATTTGACGTAATCAACCGCCTGTTGGTAGCCGTATTGCCAGGATGAGGCGTATGTTTGACGGTATTGAATGTATTTGGGCCAAAACTGGATTTGGCTTAGAACCAAAACAAAAGTCAGACAGAAATAAGAAAATTTGGGTCGGTAGAAATCAAGACGAGAAAAACCGATGGCGATAATTATGATAGTTGAGGGAATAAAAAGAATACTTCTGAGAACGTGGGGAGCGTCACGGGTGATGGCTGAAGGGATAGGAGAAACCAAAAACCAAAAGAGTAATAGTTGATATTCGGGATGGTTTTTAAAATTTTTGAGCAGATGGATAAGGCCGAGTATTAAAAAAGGAATTAACAGAGATGAAAGAAGATAAAATTGAGGAATATTGAATTGATAATGGGAACCGCCGTTAAAAAATAAGTAAAGAGGGTTAAAGTGTTTAAGATAATTTTTGCCGGCAGTAAAGGTAAAATAAGTGAGTTTATTGACAAGGAAGCGGGGATAGGTTTGCCGAAGTTCGTTGATGCGATTGATAGAACCGCTGTCAAGAAGCGAAACCCACTGGTAACGTGCCTGACCTGACTGATTGAACATCTGCCAAATAGTTAATAGAGTGAGCAATAAAAATGGCAAAAAGCGGTAAAAATTCTTTTTGAGATGGTATTTATGTCTGGCTAAAAAATAAATTAAAGAGAGAATAAAAAATGGCAGCAAAACCCGGCTACTGTTGTAAGCAAATAAACTCAGACCGTAAACAAAAGCACTCAAGGGATATTTGCGACTAATTAAAAGATAAAAACTAAGACAAAAGAGAAGGGCAAATAAATTGGCCTCAAGGGCGATACGGGAAAGAAATATAGTGCCGGGAGATAAAAGGGTAATAAGGGCGGCAAAGAGAGGTAATTTTTGGTTTTGAGGTAAAATTTTTTTGACAATAAGATAAGCTAAAACCGGAATCAAAGAACCGGCAATAAGAGAAACTAATCTGACAGAAAAAGGATTGAGACCAAAAATAAAAACAGAGGGTATGGTTAGATAAATATAAAGTGGAAGCTTGTAGTCGCCGTAGGCTCTAAAAATCAGAGGTAAGGGACTCCCCCACTCGTCACGACCGGTTTTAAGAAGAGAATAGGCGTTGTAGCCGTGGGAAACTTCATCCCAATTAAGACTAGGAGGGAATTTGTTGATATAAATTGATCTTAAAATAAAGCCAAAAACAAAAATCAAGATTAATAATAGTTTGTCCCGTTTCATATTTTGGTGTGATAAATATAAATTGCCGGTTGCTGCCGAGAATGGTCGGGGTAATAGATTATATGATCCGGTTTGACGTCTCTAAACTCTTCGGGGCGGCCGACAATAATAGTATTAGGAATTTGGCTGTCGCTAGGGATGTTAATTTCTTTGAATATAAATTTGTCCAGTTTATATTCGCCGAGTTGATCCAAAAACATAAGATGACTAGTTTCATAATCAAGCCAATTGACTGATTCTGATTGGATAATTTTGGGATTAATTTGATTAAAAAAGGCAACATAAGCTTGAGGTTCAGATAATTTGCGCGAATAAATAATTTTGTCGGCGGGGTGATTTTGGAGATACTCATTGGCTTGTTGGTGACCATAGAGCATACCGTGAGCTAAAATTTGATTGGATTGATAAAAATATCTAGCTAAAAAAGTGCCGGTAGTTAAGATAAAAGTAAATGTAAAAATAAGGGATAAAATTGGTGAAAATTTTTTGGGGACTTGATTTAGAAATAAGACCAGACCGGCGGCAGAGAAAATTTGGATAAACGGCATCATCAGAGATACCCGATTGGCAGAATATTGTCCTTTGGCAATGGCTCCGATGGCCGGGGAGATGAGAAAAATAACCAGCAGGAGAAGCAGGGATTTGGACGGGTCGGATTTGGGTGGAAATTTAATCAAATAAATTAGGGCAAAAACAAAACCGATAGCCGGAATAAGGCCTAAGACTCCATAACCGGGAATCATGCCGTAGGTGGTTTCACCGGCACCGTTGGTAGCTAAAAATTGCGGAGAGAGATAAGAAAAATAATGATGGAAAAAAGTTTCATATAAATAAGTGACTTTGTTGTATAAAACCCGGGAAAGCTGGGGTTGAAGACCATTTTGACGGATTTCATATTGGCTGTTGGAGACATATTGCCATTTGTCAGTGGGATTAAAGATGGCGATGTCGCCGGTTCGATCTGACTTTATTTGACTGTTGAGATAAAAGTTGAACGAGAAAAAACTACCAAAGATAATGATCAAACTAATCAAATATTTTTTGTGCTTATAAAGGGAAAAATAAAAAAATAAAATTACAAGTAAAACCGGGGTAAATATTTTGGCAGAATGATAGGTAAATAAACTTAAACCAAACAAAACGGCAGAGATGGAAAATAAAAATAATTGCCGGTTTTTGAGTGAGGTGATAAACAAAAGCAGCGCTAGACTAACGACAAAAACGACCAAATTAGCTTCTAGAGCAATGCGAGACATAGGTAAACTCCAGGGTGAGACGGCCATAAAAAGACTGCTTAAAAGAGAAATTGATGGTTGATGAAATAAATTGTGAGCAATAAGATAGGTGATAAAAATGGTAACAACAGCTAAAATTGCGTTTGGTAATCTGACGGCAAAAGGAGTGAGACCAAAAATTTTGATACTGGGAATCATAAGTAAGGTTTGAAGTGGGGGTTTGTAGTCGCCAAAAGACCTGAGATTTAACCAGTTTTGACTCCCCCACTCATCTTGGCCGGTTTGGATAATAGAATAAGCGGTGTAGCCTTGAGCCAGCTCGTCGGGAGTATAAGAATTTGGGAGAGACCCCAATTTATAAAATCTTAAAAAGGTGGCCAAAACTAAAATTAAAACTAAAATAAGCTTATGTCTCATAATTTTTGGATGATTTGCGCCAAAATAGTATGGTTGGGGTTGTAAATGGTTTTGATGGTGGTAAAACCGGCAAGCGGTTGTTGGGAAAAATCCATGTCGCCGGGGACATCTTTTTCTTGAAACAAGACAAAAATATCATGGGACTTAGCTTTGGCTTTGACATCTTCAAGATGATCGATCGATGACCATTGATTAATGAAGGTGGTTTGAGAGTTAAGGTTAAACTGAGGGCCGTTGTCAACAACTTTGTCGGCAATAAAGTTTTGGGGTGAATATTTTTGATAAAAAAGATAAGGCAAAAGCGAATTATATTTGGCGTTGCTGATATAAAGATGGTTTGAAATTGAGGGGATATTTTTGAATATTTGATCGTAGCCGTAATTCCAATTTTCAAATGAATTTTTGGGATAATGAACAAAATATTCGTGGGCAAAAGAAATAATTTGGAGAGATAAACAAATAATCATAAAACTGTAAACAAGACGCGATTTGGCAACAGGAATTTTGATGATACCAAAAGCAATAAAATAAGCCAAAGGAACAACCATTAAAAACAATCTGGTGGCATGAGTGCCGCCACCCAAGGTTAGACTGGAGGGAATGGGAGAGATAATAAGCCAAAATAACATCAATTTATCAAGGGGTTTTTTGGGCGACATTTTAAAAAGACCAAAAAGCAAAAAAGGGAGAAAAATAATAAAAATTTGACCAAAATTGGGAATAGAATGACGAACATTAAGAAAATCTCCGGTTAAAAACAAGAAATCTAAGGAAAATGACTTAATATAATTTTTTGAAATTTCGGTTAGATACTTTCCGGGTTTATGGTGAAAAATAGCTTCAATATTGGGGTTGGTGGCAGAAAAATCGGTTCTTTTGACAACTATTTGATCGATAACTTTGGGGTTGTTGATAATGCTTAGAGATGAAAATCTGGCGGCCGCCTGACCATAAAAAATTTCTTTAACAAGAGGGAAGGTTAGCACTAAGGTTAAGATTAAGGCGGTAAAAATTAAAGACGGTTTGAGTCGATGAATAATGGTTTTTAGGTTGGTCAAGATCAAAAATATGACCAAAAGAGGGACAAATATATTAGCGGTGTTGTAGGTATAAAAACTAAGTCCAAAAAATAAAATTGAAAGATAAAGAAATTTATTTTTAGTATTGTTGATAAATAAATAAAAAAAGTAAGTGCCGGCAAGAATTAGACTAATTAAGAGAGTGACTTCAAAAGCAGCCCGGCTGTAATGAAAGTGCCAGGGCATAAGACTGAGAACGGCAGCGGAAGCTAAAGATAATGGTTTGGACTGAGACATAGACAAAACCAGTTTATAGATAAGATAAATACTCAGAACACCAAACAAAACCGGAGCAAGACGAACTCCAACTTGGTTGAGACCAAAAAGACTGACAAAAGGAACAACAGTATAAATTAGAAGCGGAGCTCTAGACTCAGCTAAGGATTGGAGATAAAAAGGCAGAAAATTACCCTTGTAGTCGCGGCCGGTTTGAGACAAAGAAAAAGCTTGATAGCCGACATCAATTTCATCACCAAAAAGACTGAGATTGTTGAGACGGTAGATCCTGATTAGAAAAGAAATAATAATAATAGCGATGATTCCCCAAGAAACTGGTTTAGAGGTCACTTTTTAGATATTTAACCAAGTAAACAAGACAAGTTACTAGTAGTATAAACGATAATAGCCGGCAAGTAAGGAAGTTGAAGCCAATAAGCAGGGTTTTGAGAGGAGAAACTAGGGGATAAAACCAAAGATTGTAGAGATTTAGGAAATGAATTAGAGATAAAGCCAAAAGGTGTTTGAGGTTAAATTTTGATTTTGGCAGAAAAATAATTGTAGTAAGAAGGGGAAAAACAGGGTAAAGATAACGTTCGTGCATATTGGTTAAAAATATAAAACTGCCAAAGGCAGACAACATTAGAGCATAAAAAAGATTAGTCAGGGTTAGTTTGGATTTGATAAATTTAAACCAAACTGGGAGAAGAAATAAAAGATATAACAATCTCCCCCACCATTGATAAGTTAGACCCCAAAATTTAGTAAATTCGGATAAGGATAAATTTATACCGAATAATCCTGCCCAAAAATTGAAAGCATTGCCGTTTAGCATACTCCCTTGCCGAACCAAAACCCGATTGGTATACATATACCATAACCATTCAAAAGGATTTTTGTCGCCAAAAGCAAAAGGGATGGCCAAGACAAAGATTAATACAGCAAAACTAATTACCGGAGCAATAAATTTTTTCCAATCTTTAAGTCTTTTTAGAAATAGGAGACCTAAAATAGGCAGATAGATAATAAGTGATAATTTAAACAAAAACCCTGACAAAAACAAAATGACACCGGAAAAATATTTTTTTTGGTAAATCAAATAAAGGCCGGCGAGAGCTAATAAATTAATCAGAGAATCGGTTTGTCCCCAAATGGCAGAGTTGTAAATTAAAACCGGATTAAAAAGAAAGATAGTCGCGGCAGTAATGGCTTTGGATGGGTGATATTGGTGGATAATTTTGTAGATTAGATAACCGATGCCAATATCGGAGAGAATAAATGGCAGTTTTACCAGCCAAACATGAAGATTTTGTTCTAGAACCGGGATAATAAAAGAAGGGAAAATGGGAATAGTGTTGTTGAGAAAAAGGATGATTTGGAACAGAAACTTGTTGATAACGGCAATGAAAGCAAACAGCAACATTGAACCCAAAGGTTGGTTGGGCCAGGAAACACCCCAAAAAATATTCTCATAAAATTTTTTTGACCCTAAAGACAAAAATCTAACTCCCCAATCAAGGTGGTTTAAAATATCGGGATGATAACCGGAAATAATGACCAAGATAATCCTAAAAAGTAAAGCAAAAATAAGAATATTTTTTATTTTTGAAAAAGTTTTTGCCATTTTTGTCCTGACCAGATTATAAAATTTATTAGGTAATGTTTAAAGTAGCCGTGAAATTTGATACTGCTGGGAATAAGACGGCGCCATTGGTTTTTGGCATCAGCCAGACTTTGACCGCTAAAGCCATGACGATGGATAATCCGGCACTTGGGATAGTAATAAACTTGCCGGTTTAACCGGTGAACGGCGCGGCAGAGATCCAAATCTTCGTAATAAAAAAAATATTTTTCGTTCCAGCCGCCGATTTGGTTAAAAATAGATTTAGAAATTAGCAGAGCGCCGCCGGAAATATATTCAACCGGACAGGGAGATTTGGTTTTGGGGGTATATTTAGAATAAGTTTTTTGACCCAGCCAAAATTCCTTGAAGGCATTAGCAATGGTTTGAGAAGGAAAGACTGAGGCTTGGGAGGTCATGTCAGGGTTTAAAAATTTGGGGCCGATACAGCCAATATTTTTGTTATTTTGGAGATAAGCAAACATTTGGATAAGACTTTGATCAATCAGCTCCATGTCGGAGTTTAAAAAAAGGAAATAATCACTTTTGGCAATTTTGGCAGCTTGATTGTTGGCTGTAGCAAAGCCTAAGTTTTGTTTGTTTTTGATCAGCCGGACGCTAGTGGGAGTTAGCAACTTAACGGTATTGTCGATGGAACCATTATCGATGATAATAATTTCGTAGGGAAAATTTTTGAGATGTTTTTGGATGGTTTTGACACACTTCAGAGTGACGCGGGCAGTGTTCCAAGTGGGGATGATGATACTAATTAAGGGTTTCATTTTTTGAATTCAATAAGGCTAAATATTTTTTGGCAATTAGGAAAAAAATAAATAAACTTGATAAGGATAAGAGACGAATAAAAATAAAGTCATTATTCTTAAAAAAATGAGAAATGAACTCTATGTCTCGATGATAGTAAGCATAAATTAAATTTAAAAACCAAATCAGTTGCTGTATTAACATTAACTTACCAAATTTTGCCAATAAAGCGCCATAATTATTAAAGATGATAAAAAAGTGGGAAAGAAATATCTCTCAAGCATTCCGGTCATCAGCAAGAAGGCACCCTGGGAAATAAAAAAAATAGTAAATAAACTATGGTTAAAGTTTATTTTTTTTGACCTAAAAAATTTAGAGATAAAAAATATATTTAATAAAACAAAAAATGACCAACTTATGTAAGTTAATTTGAAATGCGGCGTTATGGCAGAATAGGTTTTGTCGATAGTAAATACTAATGAATATAAGTTAAAAGCTGAAACTGAGGCTAGTTCAACACCTTTAGAAGAATTGCTGATGCGAGAATCAAAAATTGATCTTATGTATTGAAGATGGTTGTGGTTTTTGGGAATAAAAGGCAAAAATGATAAATAAAATATGGCTAGAGATAAAACTAAAGGTATAACAATATTTTTAATTTTATTTAAAGTATTCCCCTTTTTAGTATTTAAATATAAATATAAAATTCCAAAAAAAGGCAAGATAACCACTATAGTGGGTTTGAATAATATACCCAAAATGAACACCACGGGACTGAAAATTTTTTGTTTTGTAAATAAAATTAAGAAAGCTATATATATGAAAATAGTAGCCAAAAGGTCATTTTGCCCCCAGACTGAGTTGGTAAAAAACAAAATGGGGTGGAATAAAATTAAACAAAAAATTATTAAACCGATGTTTGGGGATTTTTTTGACGAGTAATAGAAATAAAAAATAAAAGCGATAATAACAGTGGCTAAAAATTCCCAAATTTTTAGGGTTAGTATTTGACCGTATTGCTGAAATCCCAACAAAATAAAAGCTGGAGGAATTTTTATGAGGTTATGCATGGCAGAGAAGATGTTTCTGTTTTCATAAATTGATCTGGAGGCCGAATAAGCCATCATCATTAATGATGGCTGAGTGGGTGGAGTATAAGTCCAGTTGTTAAAAAAATAAGAACCGGTTAGACCCTGGTGGTATAAAACTTTTGACCACTCCTGGTGGACTAAAATGTCGCCTTTAGGGGTAGATAAATTTGATATGTAAATGCGACTAATAAAAGAAAGACTGAAAAATATTAGAATCAAAATATTTTTTTTCATAACGGAAAGGATAAATTTGGAGAAAAATTTCCCCAATTGGAGATCATATATAAGAGAGACTGTTGGTTCCATTTATTGACTTGATAAAAAATCATTAATACAAAGGTTAACCAAATGTAATAATAAAATTTTGTAACTTTTTTCTTTCTAATAAAGAAAATTAAGGTAAAAAATAGTAAAAGGATACGATAAATAAGAAAACTTTTTTGTGAATCATGAAAACTGCTGTAGCCCCAAAAAAAGGAAGAAGAAAAAACAAGTAAAAAGAAGAGGGTAAAGTTACCTAAATTTGGAAGTATTACGAGATTATAAATTAAGACAGATGAAGCAATAATAATAAAAGGTAAAAAGGGTAAGTAATACCAAGGATAGTTTAGACCACCTAGAAAAAGAAATATAAAAAGATAAATAATAAAAGGGGTAAGTAAAACAATATACTTTTTATAATTTTTTATAGACAAAATAAAGATAGATATTATCCCAAATAACCAATACCCACTTTTTGGAAAACCAGAAAAATTAGGTTGAATTATTTGATGAAAGAAAGAAAGAGATCCAAACCATTCCCGATGAGCCTGGCTAAAAAGAAGTTTAAAGAATAAATCCGGTGAAAGATAATACATATAAATGTAATAACTGATTGAAATTAAAACAAAAGGAATAATATAAGAAAGGAAAGTTTTTTTGTTTATTTTTTCTTTAACTAAAAATATTAATCCTGTTAAGAAAATAAAAATTCCTGACTCTTTGGTGATAAATGACAGACCAGCAAATAGTCCAGCTAATAACAAAAAAATATATTTTGATTTATATTTATTGAATAAAATAATTAATGAGAAAGTGATTAAACTAAGAGGAATAAGAATATTCTCAAACAAGGCAAACCGAGACATTAGAACAAATTCTGGAACATTCGAGTAAAGGAAAAAGGATAGAAATGAAATAAAATAATTTTTGAATAATAAAAATGAAAACAAAAATATAGAAAAGCCGGTAATAACTGAAATGATTAAAGAAACTTTCCTATAATCAGAGGGTTTAATATCATCAAACTTTTCAATATTTTTAATGGGAAGTGAATATAACCAACTTCCGAAGATTGGATGGTCAAAGAATGGTTGAACTATTCTTATGGTCTCTTTACCTTTGCCAATATCAACGTCTATAACGGTGGTAACTGGATAATTAAATAATTGTTTGTTTTTAAGATTTGGTTTTTGACCTTGGGTATTTATACTAATTCCATCGAAAGAAAGATTTGAATTGTCTTTTTTGTCATCAAGTTCTTTATAAATCTCCATGGTTGACCAACCTGTAGGAACTCCGGTTTTTCTAAAACTATAGCCAACGAACGGATAGTCGTGTTCATCAAAAATAAAAGTATTAGGAATGGCTTCATACCCTATCCACTTATTAAAAAAAAACTTATAGCTTAATAGGCTTAAAATCGTAAACATTAATAAACCAATTATTATATTTTTTTTGTTCATGAAATGTTTTGCCACCAAAAATCAATATTTATTTTATTTAAATAGATTAAATTTAGATAGATTGAAAATCCAAACAAAATTAAGGAAATTGCTGTTTTTAGATTTTTATTTATTTTTATTTTATTTATTAAAAAATAAATAATTCCAATAAACAAAATGAAGCTGACTCCAAATCGCCAGTATTTTGAGTATGGTTGGAATTCAAAAATTCCCACAATTCGGCTTATGTTAACTCCTAAGACTATTATCAAGTTAATAATCAATAAGTAGAATTGCCTACATTTTTTCAGAGAAGTAATGAAAAAATGAGAAAAAACTATGATAAGGATTGGCCAAAATGGAAAAGCATACCAACCATAAGGCTGGCTGCCAAAAAATACATAAATTATTAAATAAGAGATTAGAGCTACAAATGGAACTATGATTTTATATTTTATTTTCTTTTTAAGAAAATAAGTAAAAGATACTATCCAAGAAACAACGATCCAAACTTCGGGTAAAAATTTGTGTTGGGTTAGGCGTTGTTGACGGATTAAATCAAAAATGGCACTAGGACCAATCCCATAGAAACGGTGACTATTTGATAAAAAAATATTGAAAAAATGTTTAAGACCATAAACAGATCCATATATTAAAAACAGGGAAGTAACTGGTAGGGCAATTAAAAGGTAAAAGAAAAAATCTTTAAAAAACTGTTTAGTAAAGTTGTGATAGTAATTTAGGAGAGATAAAAATACAAACAAATAACAAACAAAACCTGTTAACTTAAATAAAGTAGCTACTCCAGAAGCTAAAGCCGCAAGGATCAACCAATGATCTTTTTTGCTTTTTATGTATTGACTGATAAAAATCATTGTTAATAAAAACATAGGGATGATGGCATTTTCAGATTGAACCATTCTCCCACTTAGAACTATCAGTGGTGTAGTCCCATAAATTAAACCGCTGACGATAGCAGATAAAAATCCAAAATTTAACCAACAATAAATCATTATTAAAGCTACGCTTATGGTAGATATTAAAATAATAGGTCTACGGATAAATAAGGCAATCGTATCTTCAAAAACACGAGCCCCCTGAGTATAGGCGTAACCGCCAGTTATGAGACCCAAAAGCGGTGGATGATCCATCCAAGGATAATTTAGTGTTAAAGGATCACTTGATAGATATTGGGTGAACCTGTCAACGTTTACATATTCTTTAGTCTCATTTTGATAGTTTGGTAATCCTGAGATGCCTATTGGCATGCCGGTTTCTATAAGAGATAACCCTACCCAAGAATTTGAATATTCGTCGGTTGACTGGCCGGGGATAGGAATTTGAGCATAATCACGTTTCCTTAAAAATAAAGATAATATCGCAATGCAGATGAGTATTATCACTTTAATACTATTTTTCAACATATCCACGAAGGTTTTTATCTTGATAACAATTAATAGTAGAAGTTGGTAAAATTTTTTCAAAAATATCTTTATTGCTAATTTCTTTGTCATTATAAAAACAAACCCATTTTTGTTGAGAAATTAAATCTTTATCAAAATTTATTATTCTGGAATATTCTGAAAAAATACCATCGATCGTTGGGTTAGGAATAGCTATTAAAGCTAAGGTACTTCGAGATGATCGACTATCAGTGCACCAAAAATTAATTTTTACATACTGATCCCCTACTTGAGGGTCGCCCAGTATTTTATATTTACATAAATCGTCAGTTTTATCTCTGAATTTAGAAACAGTATCGGTTAGATATGATAATTTTTCAGGAGAAAAATTTTTATTTTTATGTGTTCTTAAACCAAAAAAAATTAAAAAACCAATTAAAGTAAATATGGATAGATATACTAATAAAAATTTTTGGCGATTCATAAATTTATTTAAATATATCCAGCAACTCCAAATCGGTGAGCTTAGGAAAGACGATGGGAGCGGGGTGTTTTTGAACTTGTTTTTTGGCGGCACGGATAATTTTGACGTAATTTGGGCCGGTCAAAACCCGACCGACTAAAGCTAGTTTATTTTGGAACAATAATTTGGGGTCGGTGATATTGCGCCAGGTGCTAAGCAACCGATTTCTTTCTTTAACATAATTGAGTAAATTTGGAGAAAATTTGGACATAGTTGATTCGTGATGGTGCTCTACCTGACTTTTTGGCTCCCAGAGAAGGGTGTAACCCGATTTCCAGGCCCGATAACCTAAATCTAAATCTTCGGAATAAAAAGGATGATAAATAGGATCAAAGCCGCCTAATTTTTGGAAAAGATTTTTTTTGACAATAGAACTGCCGCCGGAAACCCAGCCGGAAATATGAGTTTTGTTCAAACCGGTGGTGCCGGGCTGATGTTGAAGATAGCCCCCCTGCCAAAAAAATCGAGCCCAATTTTTGTTGTTGGTTTCACAAAAACCGACTCCAAAAACTTTGGGGTCGGAAAAATGTTTGAGTGAGTGAGAGATATAGTTTTTTTGAGGAATAATATCGTTGTTTAATAAGACAACTAAATCACCTTTGGCCTGAGAAACGGCAT
>DAOPUX010000005.1:0-18539 GCA_035350835.1 Candidatus Woesebacteria bacterium
CCCACATTTGCCACCGACATCTGCGCTACTCCAATAGTGCTAAAATCAAATCTCCTTTCTCCCAACCACCACCATACTCCGTTCAAACTTCCCCCCTTAGCTATCTGACCCAACGCCAAAAATCCTTCTGTTATCAACCAGTAGGGGATTATTCTTCCCAAATAAGTCTCCACCAACCTCTTGTTTTTAATTACATAACCTCCAAACCAAATTAATTGCATCCATCTCAACCACCGATATCCCGCCACCCATTTATTGCCAGCTATCAACAAATTAATCACCACCAAACCTACTATCCACCAGTTTTTTTTAATTAATCTCCAATTTATTCCTTCCCGATATACCTCTATCAGCCACAAACCCAAAAACAAAATATCCACCATATAAATTGTTGGCGAAAAATAATCTACTCTTATTCCCCACACCAAACTCCAATCAAACCAAAAATGTCTTCCCAGCTGGGTTGGTATCAATAATAATAGCCAAAATAGGATTATCTTTCTTATTTTCTCCCCCCAATCTTTCACACCCCAATCTTACCACAACCACTTTTCACCACTATTATTATTCACAAACCCCAAATCTTTCCTGTGATCTGACATCTGAGATCTGACTAACTGACATCTATTTAACTCAATCCCTCTAAATCTCCTTTTGACAAAGAATACTTACTGTCTCAATCAACCCGAAATCATAATTTTTAAGATTTTTAAGTCTAAATTTCAAGTCATAGCGCCGAAATTTTGCCTAAAAATCTAATCCTGAAGAGACGGCAGTCGAATCGGGATGAACTTGCAACTTGATGAACTTGACAAACTTATTCATCTTTTGGTTTTATCACCACATGCCGCTCTTCTCCCTCTCCCTCCGATTCACTTACCACTCCATTTATCTCCGCTACTATCATGTGGCAAATTCTTCTCTCATAAGAGCTCATGTTTGCCAAAGCTACATTCCTATGGCTCAGTAAACACTTTTCTGCCAACCCTCTGACAGTTTTATCCAATCTCTCCCGTTGTTCCGATCGATAATTATTTACATCCAATAAAACTCTAATATTTTCTCCCACCTGATTTCTCACCATCAATCCCAAAATCAATTGAATTGATACTAAATTCTTTCCCTTAAATCCAATCAATCCTGCTGGATTAGCTACCGTCACCCCCACCAACACTTGATTTTCCTCGCCTTCAACATCTTCTACAAATGCCTTTTCCACCTCAAAATTTATTTCTCCTAAAAAATCACAAGTAATTTTTAAGATTTTTTCGTTTCTTTTTTTATTGTCCATAGTCGCTATTTTAACATAATCAACTATCTTATTTTCCCGACTTGGCCACCAATATCTGTTGGGCTACCATCATTGCCGAATTTGTAAACCAATACAACAAAATTCCCAAAGAAAAATTCCAACCCAAAAATATCGTCATTGCCGGCATCATATACAGCGATTGGGTTCTCATCGCCGCCATCATATCATCCTCTTTATCCTCTGTTTTTTTGGCTACATTCTCTGCTACTTTTGGATTTGGCATCGTTGCCTTAGCTCCCAAATATTGCAACACTCCCGAACCCAACAACAGCACTATTGGCAACACCACCCCCACATTCCATCCCTGACCAAAAATTTTAGCCGGAGTCTGCGCCAAATCTCCTCCCAAAAAACCCAAATCAAACTTAAACTCTTCATTGATTTTAAATGGTCTAATTAACTGGCTGTTAATTTCCTCTATACTTCCTTTACCTTGAGCAAAATTAACCACCATATTAAATGCTGAAAAGAACAACAATAGCACCACTATCTGCAAAATCTGTGGCAAACACCCTGACATCGGATTAATTCCTTCCTGCTTATACAATTCCATTTGTGCTTTAGCCAAAGCTTGTTTATCGCTGCCGTATTTTTCTTTCAGAGATTTTAATTTGGGTTGTAGTCCCTGAATCTTTTTGGCTGATTTCAAACTTGGCAAAATCAACGGCAACAAAATCAATTTGATTATCACCGTTACCACTACAATCGACCAGCCAAAATTCCCCAGCAAATAATAAAACCCAAATAGGGCATTAACAAATGGTGCTATAAATAAGTTCATAAAAAGTATTTCTATTTTAGCAAATCTATTCCGCTTTTTCCCCCCGGACGGCACCGCCAAATTCTTTTCCATCCCAAACCCAAACCTTTTACCACTCCATATTTTTTCACTGCCTCATAAGTATATTCCGAACAACTGGGAATAAATCGACAATTTTCTCCTCGGGAAATATATTTTTTATACCAAACCAAAAGCTTCAACACTAATCGCCTCATTAACCTTCCAGCTTAACCACCAATTTATCAACTTCTTTTTCTATCTCTGCCAAACTTTTGCCCAAAATTTCTTTTTTCATCAAAAAAATTATTCTTGCTCCTGGTTTTAATTTACCAATCCTTGGTCCCAAAACCTGACTTAATCGCCGTTTTATTTTGTTTCTCTCTACTGCCTTTTTAGAAATTTTTTTAGAAATTATCCACCCCAGCCTTACTTCTTTATCCTCTTTAACCAAAGCTAATACCCCAAACAAAGGTGAGTTAAACACTCCTACCCCCGCCTTTTTCACCTCCAAAAATTCACTCCTGCCCGAAAATCTGTTTATCTTTTTAATCACTACCTATTATAGCCCCAAACTTATTTGACCCGCCAACTCCAGGCTAAACCGTAATCTTTTTTCGGCCTTTATTTTTCCTTCTCTTCAATACATTCCTTCCGGTCACGCTTTTCATCCTTTTCAAAAATCCGTGAACCCGACTGCGTTTTTTACTTTTTGGTTGATATGTTCTTTTTGTCATAAGTCAAATTTTACCACAAAAACCATTTCCTTGGCTAGATAACGCCTAATCTGATTATTAGTCCCTTTTACCTCTTTCCTTTTGTGGAAAACTCATTTATTATTATGTGGATAACTTAAATTTCCTCCCCGAAATTAATTCTCTTTTGCCCCCTTATTAGTTATTTTTAATTTAATGGATATTGACCGCCTTTGGAAAAATACTCAAGAGGAACTTAAAGTAGTTCTCGCCCCAGCTGTGTTTCAAACCTTTGTCAGCAAAACCGAACTTATTAGTCTCCAAGACAACAAAGCCATCCTTGCCTGTCCCAATTCTTACTTAGTTGACATCAACAAAAAACGTTATTATCAGATTTTCAAAAGTGCTCTAGACAACCAAACCAAAACTCAAAATACTCTCGAATTTATTATTCAACCACCTCTTGCCACCCCCTCACCTCTCAACTCACCTTTGTTTGAATACACCCCCAAAAACAATTCTCCCCAAAATAATCTCCATCCCAAGTTTACTTTTGACACCCTAATTGTCGGCAACAGCAACAATTTTGCCTATGCCGCCGCCCAAGGCATTATCAAAAATCCCGGTCTTTCCTACAACCCTCTTTTTATCTGGGGTGGGGTAGGGGTCGGTAAAACCCATCTCATGCAGGCTGTTGGTCATGAACTACTAAAAACCAATCCTCAATTCAAAATCAAATATTTTCCCGCCGAAACTTTTAGCAACGAGCTAGTTTCTTCTCTCAAATCAAAAACTATGAATCAGTTTAAAGACAAATACCGCAATTTAGACTGTATTTTGGTTGACGATGTCCAGTTTTTAGCCGGCAAGGAATACACCCAAGAAGAATTTTTTCACACCTTCAACGCTCTCCATATGAAAGGTAAGCAAATTATCCTTACCTCCGATCGCAAACCCAGTGAGATTGACCATCTTGAAGACCGGTTGGTTTCCCGATTTATGGGCGGACTTACTGTTGACATCCAACTACCAGACTACGAAATGAGAGTCGCTATTATCAAACAAAAAACTGAAGAATTTCAAATTCAAATTACTCCCGAAGCCATCTCTTTTTTGGCTGCCAACATCGAATCAAACATTCGGGAAATCGAAGGTAAACTTCAGCAAATTTTAGTTCAATCTTCCTCTCAAAAAATTATTCCCATTGACCTTACTTTTGTTCAAAACTTCTTTAATCCCGATCAAAATTTAAATCAATTTTCCACTGCCAAAATTAATCCCCGCCATATTATTTCCGTCTGCGCCAAAACTTTTAACATCAAAACCAGCGACCTTTGTGGTAAGAGCCGAAAAAAAGATTTGGTTTTTGCCCGACACCTCGCCGCTTATATTCTTATTACCGAAGCCAATCTCCCTTTAGAAGAAGTTGGTCGCCTCCTTGGCGGTCGGGATCACACCAGTATTATGCATGCCCGAGACAAAATCCACCAAGATTTATCCACTAATCCACAAATCAGCAAACTTATCAACCAAATTAAATCATCTTTTTAACCTTATTTTACTTATCCACCAAATTGACTCACTTATCCACTTACTTTTCCACATTTATTTTTTAAATTTTCCACCGAAACTAACCCCAACTCAATTCTACTTTATAAGCCATAAATCTCAAAAAACCCTTATTTTTTCACCTTATATCTCATATCAACAATCAAAAAAATATTTTATATCCTATCCTGTCTCAAAAAAAAATATTAATTCACTTACCAACCATCCCTACTAACTACAACTACTATTTTGTTATTAATTTTATATAATAAAAACAATGAAACTTTCTCTTCTCCAGGAGAACTTAAACCTTGCTTTAACCAACGTTTCCCGTTTTGTTTCTTCTAAAAATCAATTACCTATTTTAGGTAATATTTTAATCTCTACCGATCAAGGCCGACTTAAATTATCTGCCACCAATCTTGAATTAAGCATTAATTATTGGATTGGCGCCAAAATTGATCAAGAGGGGAGTATTACTCTACCTTCAAAAGAAATTACCGAATTTATTTCTTATCTTCCCGCCGGCAAAATTGATTTATCCCTCAAAGACAATAATTTATTTTCTGTTTCTTCTACCAAAATTGAATCTGATTTTACTACTTCCCCAGCTACCGATTTTCCTGAATTCCCCAAAATTAACCCTGATACTGTTTTTGAAATTGATCTTGATATTTTAAGTCAAGCTATCTCTCAAATGGCTTTTTCAGCTGCTACCGACGATACTCGACCGATTTTAACCGGTATCTTATGTTCTTTTTCCCAAAATTCTCTCACCCTGGTTTCCACTGACGGTTTTAGACTTTCTTTCAAAGAAATCAAACTGGTTAATTCTCTTAATTTAAAAACTGATAAATCGGTCACATTTTTAATTCCCGCCCGCAGTTTAATTGAAGTCACTAAACTGGCTAAAACAAATCAAAAAGTTAAAATTGGTCTCACACTAGACGAACACCAAGTAATGTTTGTCTTAGACGATATAGAGTTGGTTTCCCGACTTATAGAAGGGGAGTTTCCCGACTACAAAAAACTCATTCCTGAATCTTATCAGACTAAAATTTTTATTAATCGTGATGAACTTTTTCAATCAGTTAAACTTGCTTCTGTTTTTGCCCGGGAATCTGCTAATGTCGTCAAAATGAATATCAAAAATAATTCTGTCGAGCTTACCGCCAATGCTCCTCAGGTTGGTCAAAATCGGATTGAAATTGAAACCAAAACCGAAGGAGAAAACCTTGAAGTTGCTTTCAATTACAAATTTTTAAGTGATTTTCTTAATATTTGCAAAAGCCAAGAAATTCTAATTGAACTCAACGAAAGTCTCACCCCGGTCTTTTTTCATGACCAATCAGACCCCTCTTTTACTCACATCATCATGCCCGTCCGTCTCCAAGACTAATTAGTCGGCCACAGTTTGTAAATCATCATTGATACTGTTACTGCGCTCAAAACCATGATTAAAGCGTATTTTTTGACAAATTTCACTCATTCCAAATAATTTTTATTGTTTTTGGATTATTTCCAGTTTCATAAAACAGCCAATTTTTCACCTCATCAGTAATTTCTGTCTTATTGGTTATTAAGGGTTGAACTATCAACTCTCTTTTAACTGGATCATATTTTTCTGCCACAAATGTTGTTTTTCTCTCCGGCAAAAAATCAGAAAAATCATAATTTGGCATCATGTCTAATTTTTCAACTTCATTTTTATCTAATTCAGTTATAAAATCATAACCTTCCTCCGGATCCATTTCTAAAATTTCTTTCTTAGTTTTATTATTATATTTGACTTCAGTCTCTGGTCTTAGTATTTCTGTAGGAGTTGGTATGACCGGCTTTGTTATTTCTGCAACTTGCTTATTTGCCCTTAATTTTATTAACGATAATAAAATTACTATAAAAACCAATATTATTAATAATAAATTTCTTTTTAACCAATTAATTATTTTCATATTTTTTAATAAATCTTTTTATGTAAATATTCAAAATTCATTCCCTGATCAACACCTCTCCCTGTGCACAGACTAATTAAACCTGTACTAACTCCACTACCTCCTCCTGAATGAGCAAATTTTATATATTTATCATCATATGCCACCACCATCGCCACGTGATAGCCATTTTCATCATTTAATGTAATTGTATCTCCTGGTTCTATTAATGATTTAATCCTTTCACAATTTCTACCACTAGCAAACGCAACGGAAGTAGAAGCACCAGTTTTTGCACCATATCCACTATATTGTGCCCAGGTAACAAAACCACTACAATCAAGACCTCGATAAATTCGACCATTATGATCAGGACGAATTTCCTCTCCCCACATAGGATTTAACCCTCTTCTCGGATATTTTCCCGCCCAATAATAAGGTACCCAATATTTAAAATCAAAAGCTAAATATTGAGCTGCATAAACCACTCCACATCTCGTTCCAAAAGATTCGCCAACAGCTTCCTCAAATTCTTCATCATAGGCTCCATTTGCTAATACTCCTGGGCTTACTCTTGTTTTATTTCTCCTTCTTTTAAAATCTACCTCCATACCTACTCCACAATCTCTAATTCTCCCATCATCTGTGTAGGTAATTTCTCCATAAACTGGTGGCCGTCCCCCCCCACCTCCTCCACCTTCTTCTGTCTCTATTTTTGGCACTAAACTGGAAATATTATTCGATTGCAGCATTTGATAAACAAACAAACCCACAATTACTGCCACCACTATTCCTCCCGCCGCCACTGTTGTCCCTGCTGCCATTGTCGGCACAGCCACCAATGACCCCGCTCCGGAAATCACTCCATCAATCATCTTATTACCGGTTACCGCCAAACCTTCTTTTAGTTTCTTCACAAAATTAATTCCCAACTTATCGGCTATACCCCCAATTATTTTTTTGCCCAACATGGCGGCTGCTATTATCCATCCCGGCGGTCCCGCCGCCGCTCCCGCTGCTATTCCTGCTCCAGTTGCCGCTCCTGCCGTTGCCGCTCCACTCGCCACCGCCTTAACCCCTCCTTGAGCCAATCCGCTTAAAATCGTTTTCAGTCCATTGCTCATTCCTTCCTTTGCCAACACTCCTACTGAATTTTTTACAAACCCAGATGCTGCCTGATTGCCGATTTTTGCAGCAAAATTATTCGCTACTTTTACTATCCCTTTCTCCATCCAGCCTCCGGTCATTCGGCTGACTTCATTAACCATCCTAAATCCAGTTCTAACCCCGCCACTAATTGATTCAAATGTTTGTCTAAATTCTGGTTGTCTAAAATTGTTAATTACATCGTCATAAGCCCTTGCTTGGGGTAAGTTTTCATAAGGTATTCTGATTCTGGCTAGTCTTGAGTCAACCTCATCATTTTTCTTAACAGTCTCTTCTATTTCTGACGAACTCTTCCTCATTAAACCTACTAATGCCTGAACCTCAGTCCATGAGTTTCTCAATTTTCCTATTGATTCACCCTTATTTGCTTCTATAGCTTCATTTTTTTGGTTTTCAATTCCCCCGTTGTCAAAGTAAACCTTGGCTATTAAGCTAGCTTTTATCTTTACTGCCTCGGTCTCGTCCGCATTTATTTCTGGGTTTGTTTTTTTTACTTCCTCTTCAAATTTTTGTTCAAATAATTGTTGTCTATATCCTCTAACCTCTTCAATATGATCTTCTTGCCATTTATCCAAAGATATTTTAATTTCCTTGGCTGTGATTGCCGCTTCTGTTTTATTATCTTCTTTTTTGGGCAAAGCCTCAGTTAAAGCGCTTATTTCCTCGGTTTGGGTTCTAAATTCACTTTGATCAATTATCTTAGTTATTTCTGTTTTAATCTTTTCTCTTGACTCCTCATTTCCTCCCAGTTGTTCATTAACATCCTCAGCCACTTTACTAATTTTTTCTTCAACATAGTCAAATTTTTGCTTTTCCACCCGTTGATTTAACACATTTAATGCCACCTCAAGACTCGGAATTGACTCAACTCCGACTATTTGGCTTATTTCCTTATCTAATTTACTTCCACTTTCCCATTTTTTGCCACTCTTTTTAAGCTTAGTTAATTCGGCCACTAACTCCGCCTCCGACCTCACTACCCCTTTGTTGTCTTTAGACGATTTTATTTGATTTTGATCTGATTCCAAAACTGCCATTACCAAAAATTATACCAATTTTTACCCTCAAGATTATACTATCCCGTTGCCAAACAAATCATCGTAATTCAACCCGCTTTTTTCTTCCTCTGTTTGATTTTTATCTTTTTTTTCTTCAAACACCGGCACTGGTTTTTTAATTAATTGCGGTGGCTGCGGCACTTTCGTTTCCTGACCAGCTATAAATATCGGTTTTTGTTTCTCTTCTGGTTTAATTATCTCCGGTCTTACTGGTGGTACAAATCTTGTTGGTGGTTTAGATTCTGACTGACTAATTTTTATCTCTCCTTCCAACTTTTTTTCCGGCATTTTTTCCTGTAACAATTTATTTTCATTTTCCTCCAAAGTTTCAATTTTTCTTTGCAATACCGTTTCTATTTCCGACGCTTCAGACTCTTCTTGTTTCAACTCTGTCACCGGTTTTTCTAATACCGGTTGGGGTTTAGGTGGCAAGGGAGTTGAAACTATGTTTTTATTTTCCTCTTTCAAGTCCGGTCCCAGCGGCTTTTCTATTACTATTTTTTTCTTATTTAGCACCTCTTCGGGATTGGAGGTAATTAATTTATGCTCCTCATCTGAAGAAATTACCTGAATTGCCACATGATTTTGTCCCGCAAAAAATATCCCCTGACCCTTATCAGCCGTTAACAATAACTGTTTTTCTCCCTCACTTAGATAAAATACTTCACCAATCTGGTCGATTGCTGCTGCGTGCTGTTTCAACAAAATTTGAATGGCGCTGTTAGTCACAATTTCTTTACCATAATCAGTTTGCAAAAAATCATCTACATCCTGAGTAATTGTCGTCACCCCTAAATAATATTTTCGTCCCCGTTTTACAATTCCTCTCAAAAATGCCGCTGAATCTTCATATTGCATCAAATACCACGCTTCATCCACCACTAAAATCCTTTTTTTTAAGCTTCTCTTAACTACCGTCCAAATATAATCCAAAATTATATTCATCGCTACTGGTCGTAAACTATCCTCGAGATTTTTAATCCCAAACACCACGAATGGGTTAACCAAATTAACTGTAGTTTTTTGATTAAAAATTCCCGCAAACGAGCCTTTAATATATTTTTCCATTCTTGCCGCCAGCATTTTTGCCTTTTCTTCCTCCATCCCGATTAATGATTTATAGACATCCTCAATCAAAGGCGGCTCTCTGTCTTGAGTTGTTGGATCTGGAGTTATCCCCTTCATTTTGTAGGCATCCATCATTGCCCGGTCCAAAATTGATTCCTCCATCGGATCCATGTTTCCCAACATAATTTTCATCAGTCGATGAACAGACAATACCTTGCTGTTTAAGGCATTTTCTCCCTCCTCTTCTGTCAGTGACAAATCAAACGGATTTATTTTTGACTCCTCACCATAACCAAAGGCAATATATTGACCTCCCACCGATTCTGCTAAGTCCCGATATTCATTTTCCGGATCAATTACAATAATTTCCGCCCCCAGCATCAACGATCTTAATACCTCCAACTTAATCATGTATGATTTGCCGGCGCCGGCGGTAGCAAATACCACCGAATTGTAATTTTGCATCGAAAACCGGTCAAAAATCACCAACGAACCATTGTGAATATTAATCCCATACATCACCCCTTTATCATCTGACAAATCCGATGATACAAACGGAAACGTTGTTGCCAGCGAAGTTGTATCCATATTTCTGGTAATATTCAGCCGATCATCGCCCGCCGGCAGTCCCGTAATAAACCCGTCCTCCATTTGCAACGTCGCCCTCTTGCTCACCATCAGAAGCGACCCCAAAGCCGCCTCCAAATTTTTGTTAATTCTGTCTAACTCTTCTCTTGTGTCTGCTGAAATTGTTATATACAAACCGAATTGAAAAAACCTTTCCTCTCCTTTAACCAAATCTGCCTGCAAATTAAGCGCGTCCTCCAACTTTGCCTGAGTTGCCGGGTTGACTATCCGTCCTCTTTGAATATCGGTGCTGATTTCTGCCTCCATTTCTGTAATTTTTCTCCTCAAATCGTCCAAAATGGCTTTGCCATCAGTCGGATAAATATACATCGACACGCTCAAAGTCGCATCAAAATTAATCAGTGACGATAGCCAATTTATCCCCACAAACCGGGGATAAGATGCCACAAACAACGTTCGGTAGTATTTATCATCAATCCTGACATGATTAAAATCTACCTCCAATGATGCCGGCGCAATAATATCCTTTGTTGATACCAAGCCTTCATTAAACGGCTTTTTTCCCTCTGTTTCTACTTTATTCTCTGTCCCCGTCAGTTTTTCTCCCACCGTCGGTTCATTTGTTTTTTTATCTTTTTTACCAAATAAGTTCATATTATTTTGTTGTTACTATTGGGTTTTGATAATTAGTTGTTTCCATTTTTTGGTTGGTAGCCACCTCTTCGTTATATATTTTATAAAATAATTCTACTGATTGCCGGTTGGTTAGGGGAATTATTTCCAACCCTAATCGAGAAAATAATCTTATCAAATGATCTCTTTTTGGCTCCAAACTCGCTTTAGCTTTCTCCAAAATTTCCCCCTTCGGGTAGGGTAGGCTGGTAGCTCTTTTGCCAAACAGACTGGTTATAGTTTGTTTTCCTCCTGATTTAATTCCCAATTCCAAGGAAGAAAATTTAACCACCACATAAAAAGTTTTTGACAACACATCATTTTTTTTCACCGTTTCATCAATAAATTTGCGATAACTTTTAATTCTCTCTTTCAATAATTTATTGGTTTGTTTTTCCTCCGCTTCCATCAGCCTTTTTAAATAAATCCCCACATCCTTAGTGCTGGATTTAATTACAATTTGAATCGGAAAATTTAGTGAATTTAAAATTCCTCCGTAAGCTGCCACCAGCGCCGATTGTTCTTTTTCCGACAACAAATCAAAATTTACTGATGATATCTGCATAATCGAGGCGCACGACCCATCCTTCATTATTACGATCCCATCCACCACATCCTCAATTGGCAAGTGGTCCTGAGTACTGCCTTTTATCGCTATTTTCAAAGGATCGGTTGTCATATTAATTAATCATAAACTAATTGTTGGCAATAATCCTAATTGGATCAACTATTTTTCCAGTCAAATCAACATTAACCCTGTCAAAAGTATAGCCGTCTTTTTCCGCAATAATTAAATATCTGCCATCAGTCAGTGGAGTTGAAATCTTAAACTGACCCAACAAGTTGGTTTTAATCACTCTGGCCGGGTTACCGTGGCTGTCTTGAATTTCTACAATCACTCCGTCAATAATTTTTCCCTGAGTTGTGGTGGCCATTCCTACAATTACATTAGCCGTATCCGGCCTATCCGGCATCGGAATTGATCCAAACACCGCCTTGCCTGTTGCTCCCAATTTTTCTGTCTTTAAATTTAAATTTGCTTTTTCATCTCTCCAATCAACCGTCTTTGTCTCTTCTACTTTTGTTTCCTCTGTTTTTACTGGCGTTGCCGCTGGTTCTTTTGTTACCTCCATCGCTTTTAATGCCTCCACCGCCTCCTCTTCTACTGTATTTTTCTCCCCTTCATCCATTAGTCCCTTATTTTTTCTTCTCAAACTAAATTTTTCTCTAATAAATTTTTCTTTAGCCCAATCCGTATCCTTAACTGCCGACACAAATAAGTTTTTCTTTTCCACCCCTTCTTCCGGTTCATCTGTTTCAGTTTCCGACTGAGTCGTCTTAAATTCCAACCAGCTGCCATCATTTTTTTTCTTATACAAAAAAACCGTCGGTGCATAAATTGATCTGATAAAAGCCGTAATCCAAGTTTCCAGCGGTCTATCTTCAAATGGCACAAATGCCAACAACAACCCTAAACCTCCAAAAAACAACATCAATGGCCACTTTACAATCACAATTATTTTGGTTGAATTTATCAACACCGCCAGCAAAATTCCTCCCGCCGCTTTCAAAAATTGTTTCAAGGTCATTTCTCCCACCAGCTTAAATTCGTAGGAGCTGATTTGCTGTGGAATTGGGTGTTGTTCCATGATTAAATTCTACCAGTTCTTGGTTTAAACGTCTTTGGTAAACTACCTTATGTCCAAACTTTTGCTTATTGATGGTCACGCCATTATTCATCGGGCCTATCACTCTATTCCTGACCTAGACTTTCGTGGCCAGCCAGTGAATGCTCTTTATGGTTTTTATTCCATGCTTATTTCTGCCCTAACCCAGTTGGAACCTAAATATTTAATTGTCTGTCTCGATTCTCCTGGTCCCACTTTCCGCCAATCCGAATTTGTCGGCTACCGCGCCAAACGTAAGCCCGCCGACCGTTCCTTAGTCTCCCAACTGCCTCTTTTGGCTTCATCTTTGGCCGATGCCGGAGTCGCTACCTTCTCTTTTGGCGGCTACGAAGCCGATGATCTTATTGCCACCATTGCCCACCGGGCTGAAAACAAACCTTTTATTGACCAAACCATCATCATTACCGGCGACAAAGATCTTATGCAGCTAGTCAGTTCCAAAACCTCTCTTTTGATGCCTCTCCGCGGTTTATCTGAAACTAAATTATTTCAACCCCAGGATGTTTTTGACAAACTTGGTGTTTATCCCCATCAGGTTGTCGACCTCAAAGCCTTAATGGGGGATATGTCTGACAACTATCCCGGCGTTGCCGGCATCGGTCCCAAAGCTGCTGCCGACCTTCTTTTAACCCACCACGATCTTGATTCCATTTACCTTCATCTTGACCAGATCAAACCTTCTCTTAGGCAAAAGCTGACCCAAGATAAAGAAACCGCCTATCTTTCCCAAAAGTTAGCTCTCCTTATTGACGACATTCCTCTCAAGTTCAAGTTCAAAGATTCTCTTTGGAACCAAAACTTATTTCATCAGCTCAAGCAAATGTTAAAAAATTATAATTTTAAATCCTTGATTTCCCGGCTGGATCAATTTTATCAGCCCCGCCAATCAAGTCTTTTTTAATATGTCTCTTAAGATTGCTCTGGTTCAGGATTACATCAAAGAATTTGGTGGCGCTGAAAGTGTTTTAGAAAATCTTTCTGACATTTTCCCCCAAGCTCCAATTTTTACTTCCATTTATCACCCCGCCTCCCTTGGTCCTCACCAGACCCGTCTCCGTCAAAAATGGGACCATCGTGTTCACCAGAGTTTTTTTAAATATATTCCTTTAGCCCACAAAATTATCAGCCCCTTGCGCCTTATTTCCCCACTTGCTTTCAGATCTTTTGATTTTTCCGACTTTGATGTCATTATCACCTCTGCCACCGGCGCCTATTTTCCCAATTCATTAAACAAAAAATCTGCCAAACTTATCTGCTATTGTCACACCCCTCCTCGCTATCTTTATGGTTTGCCTACCGCCCGTCGTTTTACTCAAAATCCGGTTATTAAATTTTTAGTTGATATTCTCAACCATTTCCTCCGGCTCCATGATTTCCGTTATTCCCAAAATGTTGATCAATACCTTGCCAATTCTCGCACCACCGCCGCCCGCATCCACAAATTTTACCGCCGCCAGGCCATCGTCATTAACCCTCCTGTCAGTCTTCCGGAGTCAAAAAATACTAAATACCAAATACTAAATACTAAAAAATATTTTCTTGCTGGCGGTCGTCTGGCCCAAGCCAAACGGTTTGATATTGCCATCCAAGCCTGCAACCAGCTAGGTCTCAAACTCAAAATCTTTGGTCGTGATTTTTCCGGTGTTTTAGACCAACTCAAACAAATTTCCGGTCCCACTATTGAATTTGTCGGCGAAGTTGACCAAACCGTCAAATCTCAACTTTACCGTCAGGCCCAGGCTTTCATCTTTTCTGCCGACCAAGAAGATTTTGGCATTGTCCCCGTCGAGTCCATGAGCTATGGCTGTCCCGTGATTGCCTACAAAAGCGGGGGAGTTACCGAAACTGTTATTGACGGCAAAACCGGCGTTTTCTTTGACCAACTTACTCCCCAATCCTGTGCCGCTGCTATTACTAAATTTCAAAAACTAAATCTTAAACCCTCCGACTGTATTTCCCGTGCCGCCGAATTTTCCACCCAAAAGTTCATCCAAAAAATCAAAAAAACTATTTTACCGTATGAATCAAAACCCCAAAAATCAAAAGCAAAATAACCACCACCTTCCAAAATAAGTCCCAACCCCATAATTTTTTATTAAAAACTTGTTTTTTCACCAGAATCGAAATCAAAATTGGCAAGACAATAAAAGAATATCCGCTTGGTAGTGGTTCACCCGTGCTTCTGTCCAAAGTTGAATAAGCGTAAATCAGCCAAATAAACAGAAACAAAAACCATTTAATAATTTGCCATCCAATCTTTAAAAATTTTTTCATTTTTAGATATTAATTTTTATTGCCACTATTTATTATCCAGTTTTCCGCATCCAACGCTGCCCGGCAGCCTTCTCCGGCAGCCACAATCGCCTGTTTATGGCGGTTATTGACACAATCTCCGCCGGCAAAGATTCCCGGCACATTTGTCATCGTCACCCAGTTTTTGTCCCCACCCACCAACACTTGTCCTGTTGGGCTTAAATCTACCATTCCCTCCAAAAATCTAGTCGCCGGCTGACTCCCAATGGCCACAAACAAACCGTCCAAATCCAACATTTTCTCCTCTCCGGTAACATTATTTACCACCCTAACTTCTTCCAATTTTTCCTCTCCCTTAAATTCCTTAACTTCGCTATTCCACCAGATCTCTATCTTGGGATTATTTAGCACCTTCTTTTGTTCTGTTACCGATGCTTTTAGTTCATCTCTTCGGTGAATTAAATAAACTTTTTGACATATTTTTGCCAAAAAATCTGCCTCTTCACAAGCCGTATCTCCACCCCCGACTACTGCCACCGTTTTCCCCCTAAAAAACATCCCATCACAAGTAGCACAACCGCTGACCCCTCGCCCGATTAACTCTTTTTCTCCCGGCAAACCCAACCACTTAACCGCCGCTCCTGTGGCTACAATCACTGATTTTGTTTCTATTTCTTCTCCACTTTCCAACCCTACCTCAAATCCATTAATTTTTCCCGATATTTTTTTTATTTCCTTTACTATTCCTTGCTTTATTTCCACTCCCAAATTTTTTACCTGCTGCTGCATATCCATCATCAGCTTCAATCCTCCCACTCCCGTCGGAAACCCGGGGTAATTATCTACCAACGTCGTCAAAGTCAACTGTCCTCCCGGCTGATTGCCGGCGATTACTATTGTTTTTAGATTAGCCCTTGAATTATAAATTGCCGCCGTCAACCCCGCCGGTCCCGAACCAATTATCAAAGTGTCCAATATTTGTTTAGTTTCCTTCATGACTTCATTTTACCACCCCTTTAGCTTTACTTTTTTAGTCTTTACTCTAATATTTTATTAGGCCATGATCAAAAAAACTAAAATTACGTTATTTCTTATTTTCAAAATCATTCAGGACAAAAAACGGTTTCTCTTTTGGTTTTTTATCCGCTTTTTATCCGCCCTTTTACCCCTTTTGACTATTTATCTTTATTCACAAGTAATCGGTCAAGTTGAAAAACAGGTAGTTTTTAGCTCCATTTTTTTTCTTATTCTTTTGATTTTTATTGTTCGGTTACTGGATAATTTTGTCCGTCTCAAGTCTATTGAAGGCTTAAACCAGTGTATTAGTAATATTAGCTTTGATATCCACAACTTTTTCTCCCGCGACATTCGCGCCGGCAACAAAGAAGAACGCAATCAAACCATTCAAGCTATCCGCAATTTTGCCGATGCCAGCACCATTACTCTTACCCTCTTTCGTCAGCCCGGAGTTGATTCCATCGTTTCTCTGATAATTATTCCGGCAATTCTTTACTTTGTTGACGTTAGGGTTTTAATTTTATTCATTAGCTATATTTTGGTTTATTTAATTGTCGATTATTACACCACCCAACGCTATGTCAAACTCAAAGATATCCAAAATACCAAAATCGAAAATTATTACAGTAAATTCCAAGAATCAAACGACGTTGAACTGGAACAAAAAGCCTATACCCGTCATTTCGCCCGCATTTGCAATTGGAGTTTTATTGAATGGTTTTCCATCCAAAATGTCGCCGTCTTTTTTTACTCCCTTATCTTAGCTTACAGTGTTATTTCGGTTTATTCTGGCAACTGGCAGATTTCCAATGTTATTTTGGTTATGGGTTATGCCGGTTCTCTCCAGGCTTATCTCAACTCTTTTTCCGAAATCAAAGACAATCTTGCCGACATGACGGTTGCAGTTGATCATCTGGCCAAAAATAAACATATTTCTACCATCGACCTCGACGATCTTATTTAGGCTGGCTTTATAAACTTTGCAAACTTGATAAACTAGGTCTATGCCAGAACTCCCCGAAGTTGAAGTTGTTCGTCAATTTTTGGACACAAATATTGTCGGCAAGACCATCACTCATCTTGAAGTACTCAACCCCAAATCATTCATTGGCAATCCTGACCAGCTCAAACATCAGCCTATTATCGGCACTTCCAGATTAGGCAAACAGCTTTCTCTCCACCTCAAAAACGGCTTAATTTTACTGTTTCATCTCAAAATGACCGGCCAAATTATTTTTGGCGCCTCCGTTTGGGGTCATCCCACCCCCAAAGAAGACAAATCCCATCTTCCCAACAAATCCACTCGCCTCGTTTTTACTTTTTCTGATCAAACCAAAATGTATTTCAATGACCAGCGCAAATTTGGTTGGGTTAAATTATTTACTCCTGATCAATTGACCCAATTCCAACAGTCTATTGGTCTTGACCTTTTAGACCCCAAATTCACCCCTGCTTACTTTTACCGTCAACTCCAATCCTCCCGTCGTCCTGTCAAATCAGTTCTTCTTGACCAAAACAAATTTGCCGGTGTTGGCAACATCTACGACAACGATGCTTTGTTTTTAAGCCAAATTAACCCCCAAACTCCTGCCAACCAGCTCACTTTTTCCCAAGCTAAACTTCTTCGTTCTCATCTCATTAAACTTATTAAAGAATCTATTGCCCACGGCGGTTCTACTGCCAAAGACAATAAATATGTCCGCCCCGACGGTAGTTTTGGTCAGCATCAATATCACTTTCGGGTTTATCAGCGTCAGGGTGAACCTTGTTCAGTCTGCCACACCCCCATTGTTAGAATTAGT
Source organism: Candidatus Woesebacteria bacterium (assembly GCA_035350835.1). Taxonomy (GTDB): domain Bacteria; phylum Patescibacteriota; class Microgenomatia; order UBA12405; family UBA12405; genus WARW01. Next base: position 17,578 of record DAOPUX010000005.1, read on the forward strand.
CTTGGTGGTCGGGGCACTTTTTATTGTCCGCACTGCCAACCCTTTTTGCTAAAATAGACTATGATTTTTGTCAAAGCCGCTTACGCCCAATGTCCTGTTTGTATTATCACCGTCGGTGGCGGCATGCTTCTGGCCCAAAAACTTGGCATTGACGATTTTTTAGTTTCTTTATGGATTTCCGGTCTTAATACTGCCATTTCCTTTTGGATGGCCACCAAAATCAAGCACCGGATTTTTGGCAGCCCCATTATTCTCTCAATTTTAATGTATCTCCTAACCTTATCTTATTTTATTTTTACCCGCCAAACCGGTAGCACCAACAACCAAATCTTGGGCATCGACAAAATCATTCTCGGCCAAACCCTAGGTTTGCTTATTTGGGGTTTGGGTATTTTTATTGACCGCCGCAGCCGCGTTCTCAACGGTGGCAAAATCCTTTTTAAGTTCCAAAAAGTTATTTTCCCTGTTGGCACTCTGGTTATCTTTACTTTAATTTTTAAATTAATTTTTAAATTATAAATTTTCACTCCTATGGTTACCAACCAAGACATTCAAAAATTTATTGACAAAACCAAAGATCTGGAAAAAGGCCATCAAATGGATCTTTCCTCCGGCGAAGATTTATCCCTGGCTATTATGAATCTCATCAGTATCGAAGAACATATGTTTTTTACCTCCCAAAAACTTGGCCAAATCAAATATCTTGATATTCTTGATACCGCCCGGGAAATGCGAAAAGAATTGATGAAAAAAATTGTCAAAGAAGGTCAGGGGGAGGTTTGGTGCACCAGCAAACATCTTTTGTCAGCCTCCATGCGTCTCATGGAAGTTGGCACCAAATACCTTACCAAAGGCGACAAACACGAAGCCAATTCTTATTTTAAAAAATCATTTGATCTTTACAATCTTTTCTGGGGCCTTAACTTAGGTTTAGTCGATAAATCTTCTGCCAAGCCCAAATT
>DAOPUX010000006.1:0-4754 GCA_035350835.1 Candidatus Woesebacteria bacterium
TTGATGAATCACATGTTACTGTTCCTCAAATCGGCGGTATGTATGCCGGCGATCTCGCCCGCAAGCAAAATCTAATTAACTTTGGTTTTCGACTGCCATCGGCTCTAGACAACCGGCCTTTAAAATTTGATGAATTTGCCGACCGGATCTCAAAAGTAATTTATGTCTCTGCTACCCCGGCCGTTTATGAACTGGAAAAATCCAAACATCATATTGTGGAGCAGATTATTCGCCCCACCGGTTTGGTTGATCCCGAAATTAGTGTTCGCTCCACCAACAATCAGATTCCCAATCTGGTTGAGGAAATTCAGCGTCGGGTTGACAAAAAAGAACGAACCTTAGTTATTACTCTGACCAAAAGAATGGCCGAAGATCTGTCTTCCTATTTGTCCGATTCTGCCAAAACCGGACATAATTTTAAAGTTGCCTATCTTCATTCTGATATTGTTACTCTTGAGCGTTCCAGTATTTTAGACAATCTTCGTTCCGGTGATTATGATGTCTTAGTTGGTATCAATCTTCTCCGTGAGGGTCTTGATTTACCTGAAGTTAGTTTGGTGGCTATCCTTGATGCTGACCAACAAGGTTTTCTCCGCTCCCAATCATCACTCATCCAAATTATGGGTCGGGCTTCCCGCCATATTTCCGGCCACGTTATCCTGTATGCCGACACCATGTCTCCGGCTATGACTGGCGCCATCAAAGAGGTTAACCGCCGTCGACAAATTCAACTTAAATACAATCAAGATCATCATATTACTCCCAAATCAGTGGTAAAATCAATTCGTCCTCAAATTATTGAAGCCGTCGTGCCGGAAGAAAAACCGGAGTGGTTCAAAATTGACGTTTCTTCTCTCACTCCCAATCAACGTCAAAAACAAATCCGGGAGTTAAGAAAGCAGATGAGAAATTTAGCTTTCAACCTCGACTTTGAAGAAGCCATTAAAATTAGAGATAAAATTCGTGAGATTGAAACTTTTTAATTTCACTATTTATATATGATCGACAAAATAATTGTTAAAGGAGCCAGAGAAAACAATCTTAAAGATGTTTCTTTTGAGTTTCCCAAAAATAAATTAGTTGTTTTTACCGGCGTTTCCGGCTCCGGCAAATCAAGCATGGCTTTTGACACTCTTTTTGCCGAAGGTCAACGCCGTTATGTCGAAAGCTTGTCTGCCTATGCCCGTCAATTTTTGGGCAACATGAAGCGTCCCGAAGTTGACCTGATTGACGGCTTATCGCCATCAATTGCCATCAATCAAAAAGCCATTTCTCACAACCCTCGGTCTACTGTTGGCACTATCACCGAAATCTATGACTATCTCCGTTTGCTTTTTGCCCGTATTGGTCATCCCCACTGTCCTATTTGTGATCAGGAAGTAGCCCCCCAAACCAGCCGTCAAATTGTTTCCCAAATTATCACCATCGCCCAACATCAGGTTCAAGGTCTTAATTATTATCGGTTTTTGATTCTCTCACCTGTCGTCCGTGACAAAAAAGGGGATTTTAAAGGACTAACCGATAACCTCAAAAAACAGGGCTACAAATGGCTCCGAGTTGACAATCAAATTATCGATTTATACTCTGATTTTGGTATTGCCAAGACCAATAAACATAATATTGATGTGGTTATAGACCGTATTTCTATCAACAAAGACATTCTCAAAGACCAAAAACCTCTCACCGATCGTCTGATTGACAGTGTTGAGCAGGGGATGAAACTAGCCAACGGTTTAGTGATCATTTCCGAAGTCTTAAGCTCATCTTTTGATTTTCCCGATTTTCCCAAAGATTTCCACGATACTCTTTACTCCGAAAATTTTGCTTGTCCTAATTGTAATATCTCTTTGCCAGAAATTGAACCCCGGCTTTTTTCCTTTAATTCTCCCCAAGGCGCTTGTCCCGAATGCAAAGGGTTGGGGTCTAAATATCAAATTGACCGTTCCAAATTTCCCGACTGGCGCGCCCGAATGATGGAAAGCCGCTACGTCAATTCCGGTTCTGACGCTATTCGCGATGAGCTGGAAAAATTTATGATCAAAACCGAATGTCAGCTTTGCCATGGTAGCCGTCTAAATCAGGACGCCCTTTCTATTCATATTTTAAGCAAAAATATTTACCAAATTACCCAATATCCTATCGAAAAACTTAGTCTGTGGATCAACACTTTAAACTCAAAATTGACCAGTGATCAGGAAAAAGAAATTTTAATTCCCATCAAACAGGAACTTACCGCCAGGATTGAGTTCCTTTTGGCTGTCGGTTTAGATTATCTCAGTCTCGAACGTGAAGCCGGCACCCTATCCAGCGGCGAATCGCAGCGAATCCGTCTAGCCAGTCAAATCGGCACTGGCCTGACCGGGGTTTTGTATATTCTTGACGAACCCACTATTGGTCTTCATTCCCGTGACAACAATCGTTTGATTGAAACTCTCAAAAAACTTCGGGATACCGGCAACACCCTGGTCGTTGTCGAACACGACGAAGATGTTATCAAAAGTGCCGACCATATTGTCGATTTTGGACTTTATGCCGGCAAAAAAGGCGGTCAAATTGTCGCCCAAGGCTCAATTGACGACATCAAAAAAAGTCCCCAATCTCTTACCGGCAAATATCTCTCCGGCAAGCTCAAGATAAAATCATCCCAAAACCCGGTTTCTCAACAATTAGCATCAAACAGAATCTCCATTACCAACGCCAGACAGTGGAATCTTAAAAATATCAATGTCGATTTTCCTCTCAACAAATTGGTTTGTGTTACCGGCGTTTCCGGCTCCGGCAAGTCAACTCTAGTCCATGACACTCTTTATGGCGGTGTCCGCAAAGCCATTTTGGGCAGCTATTACGGCACCATCGGTAAATTTGACCAAATCACTGGCGCCGAATCCGTTTCCGATGTCCTTTTGGTCGACCAATCTCCCATCGGTCGGACTCCCCGCAGCAATCCCGCCACCTACACCAAAATTTTTGATGACATCCGTCAATTAATGTCCCAAACCATTGAAGCTCAGCTTCGCGGTTACGACGCCAGTCGTTTCTCTTTCAATGTCAAAAACGGCCGTTGCCCTGTTTGTGAAGGTCAGGGTCAAATCAAAATTGAGATGCAGTTTTTGCCCGATATTTACGTTACCTGTGATGAATGCCACGGCAGCCGCTTCAAAGCCGAAACTTTGGAAGTCGAATACAAAGGCAAAAATATTTCCCAAATTCTCAACCTAACCATCGACGAAGCCGCCGATTTTTTCAAAAATATTCCCAAACTAAAACGTAATTTAGAAACCATCCAATCAGTCGGTCTGGGCTATTTGGAGCTGGGTCAATCGTCCAATACTCTTTCCGGCGGCGAATCACAACGTCTTAAAATCAGTCGTGAATTAGTCAAAAAAGAAAATGGTCGCATGCTTTATATTTTAGACGAACCTACCACCGGACTTCATTTTTATGACGTTGATAAATTAATTACCGTTCTCCGCCGTTTAGTTGACAAGGGTAATACTGTCGTGGTTATTGAACACAATTTAGATATGATCAAAAATTCTGACTGGATTATTGATATGGGTCCCGAAGGAGGGGATAAGGGTGGTCAAGTTGTTGCCGTCGGCACTGTTGAAGATATTGTTAATTGCACCAAAAGTTACACCGGTCAATATCTTAAAACCCATCTTTAAACTTATTTACACTTTTCTCTGATTTCTACCATTGTCTTCCAATTCGTTTCCAACTTATCAGTCACACAATAGTCTTTAAACTGATCCAGCCAACCCACGTAGTCATTTTTAACTTCATAAACTAAAGCTATTTTAGATTTATCATTCTTTTTAACCATCCTATAAAACTCATCCTGAGATCGGACATATTCTGGCACTTGGGCTAAACTATAAGACACTTTTTGCGGCATATAACCATATTTTTTTACCCCATACCACCAATACAAATATTGGTTTGGATAATCATAAATCTCCGGCACATAAGTGTAAGCTTCAAATCCGTCTCCATTTATTTTTTCGTATACCCAGTCAATATTTCGGATTAAATTAGCCAAATTTTTTGGATCATCGCTTCCTGTTTTGTTCATAAATTTGGACTGGTCGACTACGGTTAGCCAAAAATTCCTTATCAAAAACACGCCCAATATTATTCCGATTATTTTTTGATATTTACTTATATTTACTATTCCTATCCCCACTACCAGTACATACCACACCCTTAAACTTTCCAGATACCACATTTTTAACGGATGATGATATACCGCTATATAAAACCCTAAAGCCAACAGCCAAAATACCAAAAAATACAACCCATAGCGCCGATATTTTTTGTTTGCCAAAATCAACCCCACGGCTACCAAAAACACTATTATTCCCCAACCATAAGGCAAAATTAGCTGTCCTTCAAAAAAATAAATCATAGACTTCAGATGGCTAGAAACTGTTTCTGTTAGTAGCAACTTTTCTCCTAATACCTGATTTTGACCGCTAATCATCCCCAACAACAATTTCGTCATCTGAAATCTATTTTTTATTTCCAAAGCAATTTGTGGCAAAAACCAGGGTATTAATCCTATCAAAAAATTTTTCCACCAACCTAATTTTTTATTTATCACTATTATCACAACCGCAAACAAAATACACACCACCCCAAAAGCCGCCTCAAATTGAGTCAGTAAACCACTTGTTATTCCCAGCCAAAATATCGACTTTTTGTCTTTTTTTTCCAAAAAATTCCATACCGCCAAATAAAAATAGACGCTCAAA
>DAOPUX010000006.1:4854-18407 GCA_035350835.1 Candidatus Woesebacteria bacterium
AAAACCCAAAACTATATTTTTCTTTCTGAAAAAATAAAAAATAAAACCGGCAGTTGCCAAAAACAAAATAATGTTCCAATTAACTAGTGTTTGTGGATTGCCGCCACCCGCCCAATAAGCCGGCAAATTTATGTAGTAATAAAACGGACCCAATCTTAAGCCGTTAATAGAAGTTGTTGGCCCCAATACCGCCAGATCCCTAAACTCTCCCAAAGCTCTGATATCCAACAAATCGCGTGATTGATCATACGTAAAAGCGGTTTGATAATTCCACACCTGGCCAAACCTAATTACTGCCGATATCACCCATATTATGCCGAACACTAATGATAACCATTTTTCTTTTGCTGTCATGAATTCATTATATAATACCAATGTGATTGATTTAACCACTATTCCCAGCTCTCCAGGAGTTTATATCTACCAAAATCAACAAAAAGAAATAATTTATGTTGGCAAAGCCGTTAATCTCAAAAAACGGGTGTTACAATATTTTCAAAATCGAGATGCTCTCGGTTACAAGACCCGCCAGCTTGTTTCTCAAATTGCTTCCGCCAAATTTATTACCGTCGACTCCGAAATCGAAGCTCTAGTTTTGGAGTCCGGTCTTATCAAACAATACCGTCCCAAATATAACTCTCAACTCAAAGATGACAAAAGTTATATTTATATCACCATTTCCCGTGATAAATTTCCTTTAGTTCGACCTGCCTTCAAATCTTCTCTTAATGACAATGATATTATTTACGGTCCTTTTCCCGACAGCCGCTCTGTCAAAAGTTTGCTCAAAACCATTCGCCAAATATTTCCTTACTATTCCGCCAAACATGGTCTCAAGTCCTGTCTCTTTTGTCATCTGGGGCTTTGTCCTGGACCCGCCCCCGACCCCAAAGAATACAAAGCCAACATCAGCAAAATCAAAAAAATTCTTACCGGTCATTTCCACAAACTTATCAACCAACTAAAAACCGAGATGAAACTTTTTTCCCAAGCCGAAAATTTTGAAATGGCCAAAGTCCGCCGTGATCAAATTAACTCTTTGGAATATATTATTTCCGGTTGGAGCCGGCTGACTCATCTCTATCAACAAGTTGATTTACCCGAAGATAAAGCCAGCAAAGCTATTGCTGAATTAATTCTGGTTCTAAAAGATTATTTTCCCCAATTAACATCTTTAAACCGGATTGAGGCTTACGATATTTCCAATTTAGGTTCCAAATATTTTGTCGGTTCCATGGTGGTATGGCAGCAGGGAAGAATTGATCACGACCAATTCCGCCAATTTAAAATTTATTCCAAAGTCACTCCTGACGATCAATTTATGATCAAGGAAGTTTTATACCGCCGTTTCAAACACCCCGAATGGCAGTTTCCCGGTTTGATTTTGGTTGACGGCGGCAAACCCCAAGTCTCCGCCGCCACCAAGTTAATTGATGAACTTGAAAAACTTTATAACTTTAAATTATCTATAATTGGTTTGGCCAAAAAACAGGAAACTATTGTTATCAAAACCAATATTGATTGGGTGGAAATAAATCTGCCCAAAAATTCTCCCGCTCTTCAACTACTTCAACAACTCCGCGACGAGGCTCATCGTTTTGCCAACCATTATCGCCGTCAGCTAATCAGACGCTCAACCCTTAGTTGACTTGCTAGTAAGTATTTTATCCAACTCGTCTGAACCTTTCAATTTATTCAAATCAATTCTTTGATTATAATCAAGAAATCCGATATCTCTACCTAAATTAACAGCCTTTTTATCACCATATTTGTTGGTGCTGACTACACAAAAAATCCCGCTTCCGCGTTCATTAAAAGAATATATGGGCATCATGCCACTTGATTTAGGTTTAGTGGCTATCAACCAATCACTGTTTATATTGCCATCCACCCACTGGTATCTACCCAATCCCAAAATTCTGTATCCTTTTCTAAGCAAAAAAAGGTGTCTGCGATCATCATTTTTCTCCATTTTATCTTTTTCAATTTGAAATCTTTGCCAGATAATCTCGGCCCGACTCATTCCCTCACTTTCATTATATTTAGGCCGACCATCTTTTCTAGTGCTGACAATGGCATAATCTCTCATTTCTGTCGTTGGCTGACCATTTTCAAACACTAAGCCGATTTGTCTAGCTCCCGTATCTGTTGCCGGCATAGCTGTTAAGTCAGATCTATGCGGCAGTTCATTAGCCGGCAATCCGTATGCAGTTGGATTTAAGCCTTCAGCTGTTTTGCTCATAATTATTTATCCTATAACACTATAATTATATCAAAAAATAATTTAATTTTCAAATTTTATAGCTTTTCTAATATGTTCTTTAGCAAAACTGGTCTTAACTATATTTAACCAATTTTTATTAACATTTATTTTTTTACTCAACAGCACTTCTACTAGATCACCGGTCTGAATTACATCATCAATCTTGGCCATTTTATTGTTAATTTTTATCCCCTTGCATCTATCGCCGACATTGGTGTGAATTCTGTAGGCAAAATCCAACGCCGTGCTGCCTTTTGGTAGCTGAATTGTATCGCCTTTTGGGGTAAACACATAGACATAATTCGTCAGCACCTTTAATCGATAATTAGTAATATGTTCATCGGTTTTTTGCCATTTAACCAAATCTTTCACCCACTCCATTCCCCGACCTTGACCTTCTCCTTTTCCCATTTTGTAGGCAATATGGGATGCTGGTCCAAATTCATTAAACTCATGCATCTCTTTGGTTTTTATCTGGATTTCCACTGTCATTTTGTCTTTCCAGCTGATAGTTGTCTGAATCGATCGATACCCGTTGGGTTTAGGTGTCGAAATATAATCGACAAATTCGCTTGGTATATACCTATATTTAGCGTGCATCAATCCCAATACTGTATAACAATCAACCAAATTGTCCGTCAAAATTCTAATAGCCACTCTATCTTTGACCCGATAGCTTCCGCCCTTTCGTTTTACTTTGATATAAGTGCTATAAAGGCTTTTTATCCTTCCTTCCACCACTGCCCCGTTAATATTATTTAATTTTAAAATCCTTTCAACTTCAGTTTTAACCAAATTTAGGGCCTTAATTTCATTTTTTTCCTGATTTTCATATATCTTTATTATTTTATTAGCTTCTTCCGGGTAGAGAATTCTAAAAGCAATATCTTCAATTCTTTTTTTGAAATAATGAAGCCCGACATATTCTGCTAACGGACCATAGACCTGCATAATATTTCTGGCATATCTTAGCTGTCTATCTTTTGGTAAGTATTCAATTGTTAAACTGTTGTGTAACTTATCAATTAATCTGATAATCAATACTCGGACATCATTAACCGACGAAAAGAAAAATTTTCTATAAATCTCGATACTAGCTTTGCTGGCATCCATCTTACTGGTTCTGCTTTTTACCTCAGTCAAACCTGATACCAATAAAGCCACTTCATCACCAAATTCTTTGGAAATATCATCCATGGTAATTTTGGTATCTTCCACACAATCATGAAGTAGCGCCGCGATCACCGCTTCCTGACCGATGTTTAATTGAGACACTACTTTAGCAATCCAGGCTGGGTGGGAAATATATGGTTTACCCGACCATCTTACTTGACCGCCGTGAGCTGAGCACATAAATTCATAAGCCCGCCTAATTTCCTTCACTTCCAAACCCGGAATTTGTTTAACTACATATTCCAGATCTTCCCAATAATTTTCACTAAATGACAAATCTAATCCCATATAAAGATAAATTATAGCAAAAAATTAAACTTTTTCTGCAAACACCAACAATCTTTGCCAGTTAGTGCCTATCGGCCAACAAGTCTGCAGAATTACAATTTCCTTATTTTCGTCCTTGTATTCAAGATACTCTATTTCCTTGGGTTTAATCACCTTTTTCATATATACCCTGTAGGCAAACATTTTTCCTTTGTAATTTATCATTACCATATCATCGTTTCCCAACTCTCCCAACAGATAAAACACCGAATTTTGTCTGGCGGCAGAAATATCTTGCTGACTGGAATGGGCAAACAAATAAACCGATGTTCCCCTGCCTTCACCCGGCAGAGATGAAATCTGTGATTGAGCAATAACATTATCTTTTAATACTGCTTTATATTCGTTTTTGTCATAAGGAGATACTCCTATAACAATATCTGCCTTTGCCCCGATTTTTGGTATCTCTACCCTAAAAGTATTATCTTCCGGCTCCGGTTTGGTCTCTGCTGTCAAAGTTGGTTGTGGCGGTTCAGTTTTTATTTTTTCAATTATTTCTATCGTTTCTTTTTTAACCTTAGTCTGATCAATCTCTTTGTAGTTTATCCAGCTGTTAAACACCGGCTGGTATAAATAAACCAGACCTATAATTGCTACCAAAAACACTCCAGTTCCCAAATAAAAATAACCTCTTTTCCACCCTGTCGGATTGCTGTAAATTACTCCTTTTTTGGCCTTTATCTTGACCTGTCGTTTTTCCGGTGTTACTTTAAAAAAGTCGTTTACTGCCATAGATTATTATGGCATAAATTTAATTTGACAAAAGATAGTTATTACTTTAAGATACAAACTCATTGACACAAATATGACCAAAAAAAATCTCTTAACTCAAGAAGGATACAATAGCCTGACTCAACAACTCAAAGACCTAAAAAATCGTCAGGATCATCTTATTACTCAAATCGAAGAAGTAGCTCAACCCGATGAATCGGGTGAAGACGGTCTGGCTTCCCAGCTCAAAGAAGAACTCGAAGTCACCAACAACAAAATCGACGAAATCGAAGAAACTTTGGCTGATAGTCAAATAATTACCGACAAAATCAAAACAGACTGTATTCAAGTCGGCTGCAAGGTAAAAATCAAAATTGACTCCGGCACCAAAGAATTTCACATAGTTAATCAATTGGAATCTGATCCGACAGCCAACAAAATCTCTGATCAGTCGCCTCTGGGTCAAGCCTTGATTGGCAAAAAAGTTAATGACAAAATTGAAGTCGATGCTCCGGTCGGCAAAATTATCTACAAAATTGTTTCTATCAAATAATTTCCCTTGATTATAGTAAAATAGGGGCATGACTACCGACGCCCAAACCAAGTTAAACGATCTCCAAAAACAGCGCTTAGAACAACTGGCCAAAATTAAATCCCTGGGGATTGATCCTTATCCCCAACCCGACCTGTCTCAAAAATCTTCCATTGCCCAAGCTCTAAGCTTAATGGACAAATCGGTCGAAGTTGCCGGTCGAATTATGTCTCTTCGCGGTCATGGCAAGATTCTTTTTGCCGATCTTCATGACCAAAGCGGCAAAATTCAGCTCTTTTTCCAAGAGAAAATTCTTGGCGACAAGATGAAACTTACTAAACTGCTAGATTTGGGCGATATTGTTTCTGTTTGCGGCGATGTTTTTAAAACCGTTGCCGGTGAAATCACCATCAATGTCTTTAAATTTGAAGTTTTAGCCAAAAATCTCCGTCCACTTCCGGAAAAATGGCATGGACTCAAAGATGTTGAAGAACGCTATCGTCAGCGTTATGTTGATTTAATTGTCAACCCCGAAGTCAAACAAGTTTTTCAAACCAGAACCAAAATCCTTTCCGAAATGAGACACTTTTTGGATGATCATGGTTTTCTCGAAGTAGAAACGCCTATTTTGCAGCCGGTTTATGGCGGCGCTGCTGCCAAACCTTTTGTCACTCATCACAATGTTTTGGATATGGATATGTATCTGCGGATTTCCGACGAACTTTATCTCAAACGGCTGATTGTCGGCGGTTTTGAAAAAGTTTATGAAGTCAGCCGCGACTTTCGCAACGAGGGTGTTTCCCGGTTTCACAATCCTGAGTTTACCCAAATCGAGTTTTATTGGGCTTACGTTGACTACCAGGTTCTGATGAACTTTACCCAGGATCTAATCAAACATGTAGTTAAATCAGTCACCGGCGGTCTCAAAATAACTTATCAGGGCACCGAAATTGATTTTAGCAAACCCATCAAAAAACTAACTCTTGCCGACGCCATCAAACAACACACTGGCATTGATATTGACACCATTAATACTGAAGACGAATTTAAATCAATTATCAAAAGCAAAAAATTGAAGCTTGATCTGACCGAAGTTGTTGGTTTGGGCGCTTGTTTTGACCAACTTTACAAAGAATATGTTCGTCCCAAGATTATTGAACCCACCTTTATGTGTGACTATCCTTCAGAAATGATTGCTCTGGCCAAAAGGCATCCTCACGATCCCAAAAAAATCGCCTCTTTCCAATTGGTGGTTTGCGGCACCGAACTTCTCAAAGCCTACAACGAAGTCAACGATCCCAAAGATCAGTCTGATCGCTGGCTTTCCGAAGTTGAGTTGGCCAAGAAAGGTTCTGAAATTGCCTCCCAATTTGATCATGATTATATTCGGGCGCTTGAGTATGGTATGCCTCCCACCGCCGGTTGGGGCATGGGAATTGACCGCTTTACCCAGTTTATTACCGACCAACCCACTATCAAAGATGTTATTCTTTTCCCCTCTATGAGGTCAGAAATCCGTGACAAGTAAGTCTTTAATCTTAGCCAAAAGTTTTTTAAATCAAACCGTTGAAGTTACTGTTGATCGTCCACTTGGCAGTATTCATCCAAAATGGAAATTCAAATATCTAGTTAATTATGGTTTTCTCAAAGATATTTTTGCCCCAGACGGCGAGGAATTAGATGCTTATATTCTCAAAATAGACAAACCCTTAAAAAATTTTTCCGGCCAAGTTATTGCCATTATTCATCGGCTTGAGGACGACGATGACAAATTAGTAGTTATTCCTAAAAACGAAACTATTACCGACCAAGAAATCGAGAAATCAGTTGAATTTCAAGAAAAATGGTTCAAACATAAAATTATTAGATAATTGATTATGAAAACTTTAACTAAATTCATTTCCAAATCCGGCAAAGAAATTTATTTTCGGCCGCCCACCATCAAAGATGTTCTTGCTCTCAAAAACCATATCAACCAAATTTCGGCAGAAAAAAGTTTTCTTTTATTTCAAGGGGTTCAGCAAACTACCAAATCAGAGACCTCTTGGCTCAAAAATAAATTAGACAAAATTTCCCAGCAAAAATGTGTTTACCTTTGTGCTTTTTTCAAAAATAAACTTATCGGCGCCTCCGAAGTCACTTTACATGACGATGCCAAAAGTCATGTCGGCAACTTCGGCATTGCCATAAACAAAAATTTCCGAGGCGAGGGGATTGGTAGCAAATTAATGGAATTAGTCATCAAAGAATCAATCAAAAATATCAAAGGTCTAAAAATAATTGAACTAGAAGTTTTTAGCGGCAATACCAACGGCATAAACTTATATCGAAAGTTTAATTTTGTTCAGTTTGGTTGTCTGCCTCAGGGTCTCAAACGTCGCGGTCACTATGAAGACGCTATTTTGATGTATAGAAAGGTAAAATAAGTATTGATATATTTTGATATATTAACTAACTACGGTTAATCTGCGGGTATTATTTAATCTTAGGTTTGGTAAAATACTTCCATCAATGATTGATATCAATTTTCTTAGACAAAATCCCGACGCTGTCCGCCAAGCTCTTGTTAACCGCCAAAAAGATTCTTCTGTAGTTGATTCCATTATTTCTTTGGACACCAGCCGCCGCCAACTTTTGTCCGAGGTCGAAAAGCTCAGATCAAACCAAAACACTCTCAATCGCCAGTTTCAGGGCAAGCCTACTCCCGACCAAATCAAACAAGCTGCCGCCATCAAAGACAATCTCAAACAAATCGAAACCCAACTCAAAAGCGTCGAAGAAGAACAAAATAAAATTATCGAAGAAATTCCCAATATTCCCGCCGATGATGTTCCAGTTGGCAAAGACGATACCGAAAATGTGGTTATCAAAACTGTCGGTCAAATTCCCAAATTTGATTTTAAACCTCTCGATCACGCTGATTTGGGCGAAAAACTTGATGTTATTGACGTCAAAAAAGCGGCTCAAGTTTCCGGCTCCCGTTTTGGTTATTACAAAGGTCAAGGAGCCGTGTTGGAAATGGCGGTCATGTTTTACGCCTTCAAAAAATTAATCAAAAAAGGTTTTGTCGGTATGATCCCGCCCACTATGATCAAAAGTTCTACTGAGTGGAAATGTGGCTATGCTAGCAACAAAAATTTATTTAATGCTTATTATTCCTCTCCCGAAGACGATCTCGTGTTTATCAGCAGTTCCGAACACTCAGTTGTGCCCTACCATATGGACGAAATTATCCCAGCCAATCAATTGCCTCTAAAGTATGTTAATTTTTCTCCCTGTTTTCGGCGCGAAGCCGGCACCTACGGCAAAGATATGAAAGGTATGCTCCGGGTTCACTTTTTTAACAAAGTAGAAATGAATGTTTTTACTCTGCCGGATTTCAAAATTTCTGATGATATGTGTCTGGAAATGCTATCAAATGCCGAAGAGATCATGCAGGATCTGGAACTTCCTTATCAAGTCGTCAAGAGCTGCACTGGCGACTTGCCCCAGCCCAACCGTCGCATGTATGACATCAATTCTTGGTTCCCCGGTCAGGAAGCCTATCGCGAAACCCAATCATGCAGCAACTGCGGCGACTACCAAGCCCGCCGTCTCAATACCAAAGTCAAAATTGACGGCAAAAACGAGCTTGTTCATATTCTTAATTCCACCCTCGTTACCGACAGAGCTGTTTTGGCGATTCTTGAAAACCATCAACAATCTGATGGCAGTGTCCTTATCCCCAAAGCCCTCCAACCCTACACTGATTTTTCCATTATAAAACCCAAACAAAGCTAGAGGAGCCACCCTTGTCCGGTTCCTTCATCAAGAAGGAATCGGACAGAGGTTTTTTTGATAAACTAAACCTATGCTTGATTTCCTAAAAAATATTTTTGACGACAATTCCAAACGGATAAAGTCTTATCAAAAAATAATCAATCAGATCAACAATTTAGAACTGGAAATTTCTAAGTTAAACGACGAAGAATTATCCCAAAAAACTGATTTCTTCAAAAAACAGCTCAAAAAAGGTCAATCATTAGACGATATTTTACCCCAAGCTTTTGCCGTTGTTCGCGAAGCCGTCAAACGCACCATCGGCGAGCGGGCTTATGATGTCCAGCTGATGTCAGCCATCACTCTCCATCAGGGGGCTATTTCCGAACAGCGCACCGGTGAGGGTAAAACTCACTCTGTCATTTTTCCCGCTTATCTTAATGCTCTTACTGGTAAAGGCGTCCATATTGTTACCCCTAACGATTATCTTACCCGGGTTGGTACCGGCTGGTATCCTCAAGCTCTCAATTTGTTGGGCGTCTCCACCTCCTGTATTGTCCACGAACAGTCATTTATCCTTGACCCTGAATATACCGACGAAACCGAAAAAATTGATGACCGTCTAGCACATCTCCGTCCCGTCTCCCGCCGGGAAGCCTATCTGGCTGACGTTACCTATGGCACCAACAACGAATTTGGTTTCGATTATCTTCGCGATCATATGGCTCCGCACCAGGATCAAGTCGTTCAGCGGCCGCATCATTTTGCCATTGTTGACGAAGTTGATTTTGTTTTGATTGACGAATCCCGCACTCCTTTAATTATTTCTTCTCCCAACAACCAGCCTACCGACAAATACTACAAATTTGCCCAAATTGCCGCCGATCTTCAACCGACAGATTATGTTATCGACGAAAAATCCCGCTCCGCCACTCTCTCAGAATACGGTATCCGCAAGGTCGAAAGAATTCTCAACGTCCACAATCTTTATGAGGAATCGTTTGAAACTATTCATTATATTGAAAATGCCATCAAAGCCCGGGCTCTGTTTCATAAAGACAAAGATTATGTCGTCAAAGACGGTGAAGTCATTATTGTCGATGAATTTACCGGCCGGCTGATGAACGGCCGTCGTTGGTCCGATGGACTTCATCAAGCGGTTGAGGCCAAAGAAGGTGTTACCGTCCAGCGTGAATCCCAAACCTGGGCCACCATTACTTTCCAAAATTATTTTCGCCTTTACCAAAAACTTGCCGGTATGACCGGCACTGCCGCCACCGAGGCTGAAGAATTCAAAAAAATTTATAATCTCGATGTTGTTTCTATCCCCACCAACAAACCGCTTCAGCGTATTGACCAGCACGACCTTATTTTCAAATCCCAACGGTCAAAATATGCTGCCATTGTCAACTCGGTTGAAGAAAAATATCGCCTGGGTCAACCGGTTTTGATCGGCACTACTTCTATTGCCAAAAACGAAATTATCTCCTCCCTTCTTCGCAAAAAAGGTTTGCCCCACCAAGTTCTTAATGCCAAAAATCACCGCTCCGAAGCCGAAATTATTGCCAAAGCTGGCAAAAAAGGCAGTATCACTGTTGCTACCAACATGGCTGGTCGGGGAGTCGATATTATTTTGGGCGGACCAAAAGACGGGGTTGACAAAGATAAGTGGCAAAAAGAACACGATGAAGTTATTGCTCTCGGAGGTTTGTCTGTTATCGGCACTGAACGCCACGAATCCAGGCGGATTGACAATCAGCTGCGGGGTCGGGCCGGCCGTCAGGGTGATCCCGGCTTTTCTCAGTTTTATGTTGCCCTTGATGATGATATTATGCGTATCTTTGGCGGCGAAAAAATTAGCTCCCTTATGGGTCGATTCAATATGCCCGAAGATACTCCTCTGACTCACCCTTTAGTTTCCCGGGTAATTGAACAGATCCAGGTCAAGGTCGAAGGTTTCCATTTTGATGCCCGCAAAAATTTGGTTGAATATGACGATGTTATCAACAAACAACGGCAGATTATCTACCGTCTCCGCGACGAAGTTTTGTTAAACCAAAAAGAAACTCCCGACAAAAACCACCAGCTAATTTTAAAATATTTAACCAATCAAGTTACTGGTATTGTTAATCTTAATACTGACTACGACAGCCATCGTCTTGATCTGGAAAAAACTTCGCTTGAATTTAACGAGATTTTGCCTCTTAATGCTTCCGGTCGCAGTCAACTCAAAAAAGATTTAGCCAAATCAGATAATCCTACCGAATTTTTAACTAGTATTCTCGAAGACCAGTGGCAGTCCCGGGTAAAAATGTTTGGCAAAGAAATTGCCGACAGTATTTTAGCTTTTTCTCTCATCTCCACTCTTGATCCTTTGTGGGTAGAACATCTTACCGCCCTAGACGATCTTCGTGACGGTGTCAGACTTCGTGGTTATGCTCAAAAAGATCCTTTGGTCGAATATCGCAAAGAAGGTTACGAAATGTTTCAACGGTTATTAAATCAATTCGAATACAATTTAGCCAGAAAAATTTTCCGTCTTGAACCGGTGGCCCCCCAAGCCACCTCTCCTCAAAATGTTACCGAAGGTAGGGGAGACTCTCTGACTGATAATCCTCAAGCCCCGTCTCCCGACCAATCCTTGCCTGACGCTGATTCTCTTTCACCCTTACCCCAACCCATAAAAAAGGACAAAACTGTTGGCCGCAACGATCCTTGTCCCTGTGGTTCCGGTAAAAAATACAAAAAATGTTGTTATCCTAAATTTGGTTAATTATGCTTAGTTTCAAATTTACTTCCAAAAAAATCTGGCGGGAAATTGACCGCTCCCAAAAAATTTTACTCCATCTTCACCCTGGTTCTGACGGTGACTCTGTCGGCTCAGCTCTGGCTTTTTACCATGTTCTCAAAAATCTTGGCAAAGACGTCACCCTTATTCAAGGCGATAATAATCTTCCTCTTAATCTGTCTACCATTCCCGGCGCCGACAAAATTTTACCCCAAAACATTTTTCAAATTGATCTAAATCAGTTTGACTTATTTATTATTTTAGATTCTTCTTCCCTCAGGCAAATTACCAGATTAGGTGATTTCAAATTTCCCAGAACTCTCAAAACTATTGTGATTGACCACCACCCTAGCAACGAAAAATTTGCCAAAATCAATCTCGTTGTCCCTCATAGCCCCGCCACCGCCCAGGTTTTATTTGATTTATTTTCTGTCAGAAAAATCAAAATCACTCCCAAAATTGCCGCTTGTCTCTATGCCGGCATTTACACTGACACCGGCGGTTTCAAATATGCGGGCACCACTCACAAAACCTTGGTTATCGCCTCCCAACTTGCCAAAATCTATCCCAAATTTTCCCAATTGATTTTTGATATCGAAAATAATGATCCTCCCGAAAGGTTAAAACTTATTTCTTTACTTTTAGGCTCAATCGAAATTTATTATTCTGGTCATGTCGCCATCGCCTCTCTTTCCTATGAAGATATCAAAAAACATCAGTTAGAATCTGTGGTTAATACCAGCTATTCTGATGTCGCTAATATGATCAAGTCAGTTATCGGTTGGGATATTGCTCTAGTTTTTGTTGAAATTCAACCCCAAACGGTCAAAGTCAGTTTCCGCACCCGCGATAGCCGAACTTACGATTTATCTCAAATCGCTGTCGCCACCAAAGCCGGTGGCGGTCACAAAGCGGCTGCCGGCGCCACCATCAACCAACCCTTATCCGAAGCCAAAACTTTAGTCCTGCAAATCATCAAAAAACTTCACCCCAAAATTGATAAAATCTAATTATGGACGATTGTATTTTTTGCCGTATTGCTAGCGGCAGCCTTCCTTGCCATCAAATCTATGAGGACAAAGATTTTTTAGCCTTTTTGGATATTAATCCTGTAGCTGTCGGCCACACTCTGGTCATTCCCAAACACCATTATCGCTGGGTTTATGACGTGCCCAATTTTGATCAATATTGGCAAGTAGCCCAAAAAATTGCTCTCAATATCAAAAATTCATCTCTCAAACCGGAGTTTATTAGTTTTCTTACTATGGGCAACGATGTCCCCCATGCCCACATTCACATTATTCCCCGAAACCTAGGCGACCAAATTCAACCGGTCTTACAACCATTTCCTCACCAAAAGCTAGATGACAAACAGCTGGTCGAAATTAAAAATAAAATTAAACTATAATTAATTATGACTGATATTACCTCCACTCCTCCAACCCCAAACCAAATCGACAAAAATCAGGAACTAATTGACGAAATCAAAAAACTGACCTACCAGATCAAGCTCCAAAATGAACCTTGGCGGCGTATTGGCCGGTCATTTACTAACGGCTTTTTTGCTTCCCTTGGCTCGCTACTGGGAACTCTAATTTTAGTTTCAATTTTGTCTTATTTTCTGCTCCAACAACCGTTTTTTAAAAATTTAGTCGGTTTTTTCCAAAATCCACCCAAATCAAACAATAGTCTGGAATTATTTTTACCCTCTCTTTTTCCCAAACCTTCACCTTAATTTTATCTAGTGTTTCTTTCTGCCCTGACCCGGTCAATCTTGCTTAACAACTTCTTTCTTAACCTAATCTTTTTTGGAGTTACATCAATCAGTTCATCACTGTTAATAAAATCCAAACATTCTTCCAAAGAATATTTGGTTGCCGGTGCCAAAATAATCGAATCATCGCTACCGGCAGCTCTCATATTAGACAGCTGTTTTCCCTTGCAGACATTTATTTCCAAATCTCCCATCAGCGGTCTCAAGCCCACTATCTGACCTTCAT
>DAOPUX010000007.1:0-18224 GCA_035350835.1 Candidatus Woesebacteria bacterium
CCGAACTCGATGTCGGTGGCGGTATCTGTCAGGTCTCCACCACTCTCTTTCGGGCCATGTTAAATTCAGGCCTAGATATTACGGAAAGAAAAGCCCATGCTTATCGGGTTAGTTACTATGAAGAAGACAGTGAGCCAGGTTTTGACGCTACTGTTTTTATTCCCAACCCCGACCTTAAGTTTGTCAATGACACCGGCCACTATCTTCTTATCCAAAGCCTGGTAGATATGGATAACCGGCGTCTAACCTATGAAATTTATGGCACCTCCGATGGTCGCAAAACCACTATTAATAACTATCGCCAGTGGGGTTATGCCCCGCCGCCGCCAACAGTTTGGATTGACGATCCCACTCTTCCTGTCGGCAAGGTTATCAAAGATGAAACCGCCGTCCCCGGACTCAAAACTTCCTTTGACTGGACCGTCACCGCTGCCGACGGTCGTCCTCTTCATCAAAAAACTTTCACTTCCAACTTCGTCCCCTGGGCGGCTGTCTACCGCCGCGGTCCCGCCAACTAAATTTCCATTCTCGGATCCCTATCAAGTTTATCGATATCTTCCACAAATTCACCTCTTAAGGCTTTATGGTAAGCTGCCACCCCAATCATGGCGGCATTATCAGTGTTTAGGTTTTTTTGTGTCGGCATTAATATTGGCAAATCCAATTCTTTGGCCATTTTTCTCAATCTTTTTCTCAAATCCAAATTTGCCATCACTCCGCCGCTGACAAGCAGCATCCTTGGTTGATATTTTTCCGCCGCCAGCCTAAATTTTCTCAATAAAGTTTCAAACACAGCGTTTTGAAAACTTGCCGCCAAATTATTTAGATTAGTCCCGATTTGTTCTGCCGGCCAATCTTTTATTTTGTAATAAAAACTGGTTTTTAACCCCGAAAAACTATAATCCAAAATTTTTTTGTCTGCCAAAGGTTGGGGTAGTTTTATAAAATCTGTTTTTCCTGTTTTTGCCAATCTTTCCACCACCGGCCCTCCCGGATAACCCAAACCCAGCATCTTAGACGCTTTGTCCAACGCTTCTCCAGCCGCATCGTCCAAAGTTTCTCCCACCACCTTATATTTGCCAATTTTTTCTATCCAGATCAATTTTGTGTGCCCCCCCGAAGCTGTCATTGCCAACGCTGGCAGTTTTAGCTCCCGTTGTGGGTTGCCGTTTTTATTTTTTACCAAATTTGACAATATATGACCCTCAATGTGGTTTACTGCCACCAACTTTTTGCTATATTTTTTTGCCAATTCTTTAGCCTTATTTACTCCTATCCCCAAAGCTATCGCCAACCCCGACCCTTGAGTTACCCCAATTACCTCAATTTTTTTCATTCCTTGCAAAATTATTTCTTCTATTTTTTCTTTTTTTAATTTTCCCTTATTTGACCCCAATATTCCCGATCTCAAAATTGCTTCCGCTATTACCGGTTCTATTCTTTCACTGTGAGCCCGTTTAGCAATATCCGGCACCACTCCGCCCCATTTGGCGTGCAGATCGGTTTGTGACGAAATTATGTTCGACAACACCCAGTCATTATCCAAAACTGCGGCGCAAGTATCATCACAACTGGTCTCTATTGCCAATATTTTCATTAATAATGTATTATTAAATTATAAATTTATGAAAACTAAAAATAGCACTTATTTAATTTTAACCTTAGTTCTGCTGATTTTATCAGCAATTGGCGCTTATTTCCTTTATCAGTTGTATCAGGATCGTCAATCACCTGCTTACAACTCTGCCACCGTCCCCAAAATTGAACTTATCCCCACCGATGCTCTCGAACCTGAAATTATCGATATTCCCGATGATATTGCCACTCCCGCCGCCACTGTTACTGCTTCTGCCACCAAAACTATTACCCCCACTATTTATCCCACCCTAATTCCCACCAAAGCTATTTCTCCCACTTCTACTCCCATCACCACTCCCACAGTTTCTCCTGCCACCGGCAGCACCCAAACTTACACCAGTCAAACCGACAATTTCTCTGTGGCATATGCCGCTACCCGCCAGTTTTATCAGGATACCGAACCTAGTGGTAACCGCTATACCTTTACCTTAAGTAGCGGCAATTTTGCCGTCCACGTCAGCGCTCCTCCTCAATGGTCTTGGACTCATCCGGATAGGGAATTTACCAACACTTTGTTAGTTTCCGGCAAACCCACCTTTAAATATGAAACCGCCACCCAAACCATCGTTGATCTCCAATCATCCACCAAAAACTATACTATTCAATGTATTCACAACGGTATCAGCGCTCTCAAAACCGAGTGCACCCAATTCATCAATTCCTTTAAGCTCCTCTAATTACTCTTTTGGCAAATCATAACTTATTTCCCGGGCGTTTTCGTCGACATATTCAAAATTTACCCCCACTACTTTTGACTTCTTTTTTACTTTGGCCAAATAATTTTTTCCCATTTGTTCCGGCCATTCAATACAAATTATATTTTTTCTCTTAAATTTTTCCTCAAACTCTATCTCCGCCAAATCCCTTTTATGAGTAATTTTATACAAATCCATGTGCAAAAATTTATCAATTTTATTTTTAGCCGACATTTTGATCGGATATTCATTGTAAATCATAAATGTGGGTGAAGTAATCTTTTCTTTCACTCCCAAAAGTTTGCCTATTTTTCTGGAAAAGACGGTTTTTCCACACCCCAAATCTCCTGACAGTAAAAATACCACTGGTTTTTTCCCAAGTTTGTCCCAAACCTTTTTTAATAAAAATTCAGCTATTTTTTCTGTTTCTTTTTCCGATTTTGATATTAAACTAACTTTTTTCCCGGTCACCAAATCGCCCCGCCTCAAAACCTTAATCTCCGGTTTGGTGATATCAATCACGGTCGATGGTTTGTTTTTTGGTAGCTTGCCGGCATCCACTATCATGTCAATCATTTCTTTTTTCTTCCCCGACAGTGGTCTCAAAAAACTGGTCACCGAATAATTAGGTGTCCTTCCCGACAAATTGGCTGATGTTGCTGTTACCGGCCCCCCTACTAGCTTGACCAAATCGGCAACATATTTATTCTCCGGAATTCTAATTCCTAACGTCCCATTTTCTGCCTCAATCCCCTTAGCTACCCTATGTTTCCCCGGGCCCACAATTGTAAACGGACCCGGCAATAAATTTGCATAAATATTTTTTCCATTTTCATCAATTTTTACATATTCCATCGCCATTTTTATATCAAAAACTGCCACAGAAATTGCCTTGCCAGTCCATCTGTTTTTAAATCCCAGCAGTTTATTTACCGCTGTTTGATTAGTGGGATCGACTGCCAAAATATAAACCGTGTCGCTGGGATATACCACTAACCCGCCCATTTTAATCACTGCCGCTGTCTGTTGGATTACTTTTCTATAATTTTTGGTTATGTCCAAAATTTTCATGTCCCTATTTTATCATTTTCCGCCGGTTTTCGTGCTAAAATATCTCCATGGACAAAGCCTACAGTTCCTCCCGGGAAAACGATATTTACCATCTTTGGGAAAAATCTGGTGCCTTCACCCCCAAAGTTCCCCCAAACCCCAAGTCGGTCAAAACCAAACATCAGCCTTATTCTATTATTTTGCCCCCGCCCAACGCTAATGACCCCATGCATATGGGTCATGCTCTTTTTACCGTCCAGGATATTCTCATTCGTTATCATCGCATGCTGGGTCAACCAACTTTGTGGCTTCCCGGTAGCGATCACGCCGGCATCGAAACCCAGTTTGTTTTTGAAAAAAAGTTGGCCAAGGAGGGCAAAAGCCGGTTTGATTTTGACCGCCAGACTCTCTACCAACTGATTTGGAATTTTGTCGAAGACAATCGCAAGCTTAATCAATTTCAAATGAAACAGTTGGGTTTTTCTATGGATTGGACTCGCTATCATTATTCCTTAGAGCCGGCCATTGTCAAAACCGCTTTATCCACTTTTACTAAACTTTATCACGACGGTCTTATCTATCGCGACGAAAAAATTATCAATTATTGTCCCCACTGCGGCACAGCTTTTTCCAATCTTGAAGTTGATTATGTCGACGAAGTCACTTCCCTTTACTACATCAAATATGGTCCTTTTACCTTGGCTACCACCCGTCCCGAAACCAAATTTGGCGACACCGCCGTTGCTGTCAATCCCGAGGATAAACGTTACACCCAGTGGGTCGGTCAGGAAATTACGGTTGACGGTCTTAATGGTCCTTTCACTGTCAAAGTCATTGCCGACGATATGGTCGATATGAAATTTGGCACTGGCGTTGTCAAAATCACTCCCGCTCATGATCCTAATGATTTTGAAGCTAGTCTCCGCCACCACCTTCCTCTCAAAAAAGTCATTGGCTTTGACGGTCGGCTTACCGACATTGCCGGTAAATACGCCGGTCTGACTGTCAATCAAGCCCGTGATCAAGTGGTGGCTGATATGAAAGACAGGGGTATGTTGGTCAAAATTGATGATCATTATCAGCATCGTATCGGTCGTTGTTACCGCTGCCGTCATGTTATCGAACCTTTGGTTGCTCCTCAGTGGTTTATCAAAATCAGCCCTCTTGCCAAGCCCGCCATCCAAGCTGCTGTCGACAATCAGGTCAAGTTTTTCCCCTCCCGTTTCAAAAAAACCTATCTTGATTGGATGAAAAATATTCGTGACTGGAACATCAGCCGCCAAATTGTTTGGGGTCCCCGGATTCCTGCTTGGTATTGTCTTGATTGTCATCCGGATATTAAAGTTAACTTTTTGGACCACCACAAAAATGTTGTTTCCGGTTTTTACCGTGATCTCAAAGACAACTATTCGTTTGCCGAGATTAACTCGGGCCTTCAGTCCCTGATTGCTCCCGTCGGCGTTGATTTCATCATCAACTCTCCTACCTCTTGTCCCAAATGCCACTCTCATCATATGATTCAGGAAACTGATACCTTTGATACCTGGTTTCTTAGCGGTCAGTGGCCGCTGACCACTCTTGGGTTTAATCCCGACAATCCCGCCAAGTCTTCTCCCGATTTTGATTATTTTTACCCCACTACCGTCATGGATACTATGTGGGATATTCTCTTTTTCTGGGTGGCGCGGATGATTATGTTTGGTGTTTATCTTACCGGGCAGGTTCCTTTCAAAACTGTCCATCTCCACTCCCGGGTGGTCGATGCCAAGGGTCAAAAAATGAGTAAGAGTAAAAATAATGTGGTTGATCCGCTGCAAATGTCCCAAAAATACGGCAGCGACGCTCTGCGAATGTCCTTGGTTTATGGTATCGCTCCCGCCAGCGACTTTGTCGTCTCCGAAGACAAAATTCGAGCTCAGCGAAATTTTGTCAACAAAATTTGGAACGCTTCCCGCTTTGTAGAAATGATTGTTGACCGCTTCCGCCAAACCAACCCCCGTCTCAAAATTGACTCAAAAATTGATAAATCAAAACTAACCTCCGCTGACAAAACCATTCTTTCCCGACTTAACCAGATTGTTGCTTCAACCACCAAAAACATTAATTCTTATCATTTTGGTCAAGCTAGTGAAAATTTATATCAATTTTTTTGGCACGAATTTTGTGACATTTATATCGAAGATGCCAAAAATAGGGGAGAAGAGACCATCCCTGTTCTCCTTACTGTTTTGCAAACCAGTCTCAAATTGCTTCATCCTTTTATTCCCTTCGTTACCGAAACTATTTATCAAGAATTGCAGTCAAAATTTAATTTTTCTCCCGGTTTGTTGATTACTTCTTCCTGGCCCACCCATGAAGACTAAAATTGTATTTCTCATTTTTTTAATCTTTTTGCTTACTGCCAATACCTATCGCCTTTTATCCGTCCACGACAGTTACACTCAATCAAAAATAAAATTGTCCCGCTTTGATGGCGGCATTAGTTATCTTGGCCGCTTAAACCTGTGGCAGTCCCTTGTTTTATCCAATGATTGGGAAAAAGCTGCTACTTTGGAAACAAAGTTAGATCAAACTCAAATCAGCCAATACAAAGCTGATTATCAACCCCAATCTCTTTACACCCGTCTTAACCAAATTCTCAATCAATCTCAAAAAACTGCCGATGATTACATCAATATCGCCAAAATTTATACTCTCTTAGACCAAACTGAGTTGTCTGATGATGCCATCAAAAAAGCCCACCAACTCGACCCCATTAGAGCCGATATTGATAGGCTTTTCTATCAATTGCCATAAAGTTTTATTCCTCTTTCTTTTCCTTCTCTTTTTCTCCTTCTTCGTTGCCGGTGTCTGTGCCCTCTTCATCCTTACCTTCTTTTTGAGTGATTACTTCCACATCCTCAGGGTTGGCTTCTTCCACCACCGGAGCTTCCTCTGCCTTTGGTTCTTCCACCTTGGCAATCAGTTGTTCTCCGTCTGTTAATATTTCCAGCTTATCGCTGTCCAACTTCAGATCAGCTACTATAATCGTCGATTCCAGGTTTTCCAAAGCCGACAAATCTACTTCAATTTTCTCTGGCAAATCAGCCGGTAAACCCTCCACTTCAATTTCATCAGTTACCGTCACTAAAATATTTCCATCCTTAACCGCCTGTGATTCGCCCACCAATTCAATCGGCACCATGGCTTTAATTTTCTCTTTTAAGTTTACCTTGTAGCAGTCAATATGAATCATATTGCCGTCAATCGGGTGATATTGCGGATTTCTAAACAACACTGGCAGCTTTTCTTTTTCATCCAAAATTACTTCCACCAGGGTTGATTCTCCAATTTCATCAAACAATTTCACTATCTCTGCCAAATTAAACTGAATCGACAAAGATTCAAATTCTTTTCCATAAACCGTTGCCGGCAACCAACCTTCTTTCCTGATTTGTTTAACTTTTCTGCCTGTCACCGTTCTTACGGCGGCTTTTATTTGATGCTTTTCTTTGGTCATTTTTTCATTTTGCCAAAACCCCTTTGTTCCTTTCGGTCCTACCTGGTTTCAGCCTTAATAAACTGAAACTGATTATATCATAAAGCTTCCGATTTAATGATAAAATCGTTTATGTCCAAAAAACCTCGTATTCTTACCGGCGACACTCCCAGTGGCAAACTTCATCTGGGTCACTATGTCGGCACTCTCGAAAACCGCGTCAAACTTCAAGACACCTACGACACCTATATTCTTTTGGCTAATTTCCACGCCTATGCCAATTCTTACAAGCAGTCAGACATCATTAACCAAAATACTTATCAAGTTTTTTTGGATAATTTAGCCGTTGGCATTGATCCCCACCGTTCAACTATTTATCTTGAATCCGGGATTCCCGAAACCTTTGAGCTTTATTCCTTATTTTTGACCATGGTTACCCATGCTCGGGCTGTCAGAAACCCCTCCGTCAAAGAAGAAATTAATTACAAAAAAATGGACCCGTCTTTAGGCTTTATTTGCTATCCCATTCTTCAGGCAGCTGATATTCTCGGCTTCAATGCCGACTTGGTTCCGGTTGGTGAAGATCAAAGCCCGGTTATTGAGCAAACCCGAGAAATTGCCCGTGATTTTAATTCTGCCTTTGGCCCCACCTTCAAAATTCCCAAAGCTATGATTGGCCGCGTTCCCCGTCTTATCGGCACCGACGGCAAAACCAAAATGAGCAAAAGCGGTGGCAACGCCATTTTACTTTCCGATGATGAAGCCGCTCTCAAGCAAAAAATTCAAAACTGCTACACCGATCCCACCCGAATCCACGCCACCGACCCCGGTCACGTTGAGGGTAATCCTGTTTTTGAATATCACCGGGCATTTAATCCCAACCGAGAGGAAGTAATTGACTTAGAAACCCGTTACCGCGCCGGTCAAGTCGGCGACAAAGAAGTCAAAGACAAACTTTTTTTAGCCCTAAACAAATTTCTCGAACCTATTCGTCAAAAAAGAAAATATTACGAAGATCGGCCTGACTTGGCCCGCGATATTCTTATCGACGGCACCCGCCGCGCCCGCCAAGTTGTCCAAGAAACCCTAGATCTGGTCAAATCCAAAACCGATCTCAATCAACTTATAAACAAAATATGATAGGTTTGGTTTTATTAATTTTAGCCCAAGTTTCTTACGCACTTGGTGGTGTTTTGATTAAAAAATATCTTAGCGAATACAATCCTTTACTGGTTATTAGTCTCATGGCTTTTATTAGTGGATTAGTTTTTTTTACCGGTTCTTTTTTTAGGTTTCAAAAATACTGTTTCAACTTTTACATTCAAAAATCTTTTACCATTTATCATCACTGCCATTGTTTGGTTAGTTGTAGCTGAGTTTCTATATATTTATGGATTTCAAAAAGCCTGGTTTAACAGGTTACTATAACGGTTTTCCTGTATTTGGATCATAGATTAGTGTTTCTTTTTTGGTTGATCCGGCCCTAGCCCCATCAAAACCACTAGCTACTTTTTTTCCATAATACACAACCCTTTGCTCCTTCTTGTCTTCCCCAAAATGATAATATTCTCCAACTTCAACTACAGTATCGTACCCGTGCTTAGCCATCAACTCTGCAAACTCTAACCTGTTCGGTATGGTACTTTCTGGCAAATTCTCGAAGCTTACACTCTCTATAATTAATTCTCCTCCAATCTTTAAAATTCTATTCGCTTGTTGTAAAAGACGCGCGGGTGTAACACCCTCTTTACCTAATGGGTCAAAAGTTAAATACTCAGCTAACAGAAAGTCTTGGGAATCAGCTGGTACCATTGTTTCTAGTTGATTAGCATCAAGAGTCATATCAGCACCAGCTTGTGGGTCAATATCCAGTGTTCTCCATCCTCTCGTTTTCCACTCAGGCGTATTGGGGCCTGAACCAATTACAATTCCACTTTTCCCTTCTGGCATTCGCGCAATTGCAATACGCCCCTCATCTACAATTCTCAAAGGCTCCCACCCATATCTCACTCCCTCGCCATTTAGCCTCTTGACTGCTTCAGGGGATATTAAAACCGGAGTCTTAACTTCAGTATTGATTTCTGGACTAATTGATCCTTCACCCATATCACCTTTTAAAAAAAATAACTCAAAATAAGTATACAATAAGACCGAAAATCAAGTCATAGAAAAAATACCATTGCATTTTCCGCTTTGTTTTTGAGTTCAAAATACTGTGGAGATTTTTAATGCCCTCATTGGACAAGCCTCAACAAGTCTGAGCTCACCAGCAAGGGCGTTAAAGTTTTAGTTCTTTAAAATTTTGCGTTTTCCTTTGCGACGCTTTTTTGTATATATAAACGCTTTACAGCGCTCGCCGCGGGCAGGGCGAGTACTCTTCCAGGCAACCCCAATTCTTCATTCCTGTGGATGCACATGGACTCGAACCATGGACCCCCGACTTATAAGATCGGTGCTCTTACCAACTGAGCTATGCATCCAAATTTTTAATTTTCTCTATCGCCAAATGTAGCAGGGGCGGGGATCGAACCCGCGACCTTAGCGTTATGAATGCTACGCTCTAACCAACTGAGCTACCCTGCCAAGTAACTGAAATTATAACAAAATATTCATCAGTAATTTCTGATTATTTAATACCATTCGTCCTTTTGGACTCATCAGTACCAACTCACATTGGTAGTGGTATTTCGGATAGATTCTTCAATTAATTTGCCAAAGCAAATAATTTGGAATCTATCCGATTAACCTTCAAAAATTATTTTGGTTTTTCTTTGTCCTGCAGAGGATTGTTGGCAATCATCCCTAAATGATTAATCTTCAGCGGGTAGCTAACTCCATATTGGTATCTTTTCCATTCATTTTCACTGGTGTTGTAACTATATGTCTTCGTCTCTCCTTTCTTGTTTACAGTTTCAAACATAATTGTGTAGGTCTCATCACGCCCATTTACTCGTTCGGCGCCAATCCTGGTCTGACCGTCAAAATTAAGGCTATACTTAGGCCAATAAGGATTTCTATCTTTTTCTTCTGCCTCAACTTGACGTTCATAGTTCCACTGGTCTACATCGTAGTTATACCAAGTGCCGTAAATCGGCTCTTGTCCAACCATCTCCTGATAAGTCTCTGTTGTGTAGTAAGAGCTGTCATAGCTCTCTACCGCTCCGTTACCCAAATCCCGGTAGCTTGTCTGTGGATGATGCACTGTCCTGGTTCTAGTCTCATAAATTGGGTTGTAGCCCGAAATCCTAGTTTCCGACCAGTAGTTGTAAGCTCCGGGCGGTAGCGACCAACCGGAACTATGAACCGTTTCATATTTTTCAATCTTAACCGTTCGCGACCAAGTAAAACCCGTTACCGTGGCTTCCATCGACGTTGTATGGAAAAATAGCCAACCTAATCCGACCAGCCCTAGAATAACTGCCATTACTACAGCTGTTATTTTTGTGTAGGATTTTTGTGGTCTTTTTAGTTCTTTTTTATCCAAAACTCCTGATGATTGCCAAGATTCTTGGAAACCGGGTTCCTTTTTTGTTCTTGAAACCGTTTCTTTTGGTTGACTCGATTCTGAATATGTTTGCCACACATCTTTTGGTTGATAGTCTGGCAGGGGATTGGTTCCTAGCTCAACTACTCTATTACTTTCATCACTTGTTTCTCTTTCATTGCCGCAGCCGATACAACTTAATTCTCTGTCCAGGTTTACCGATCCGCAGTGGGAACAAGTCCAGTAGGGAGCTCCTTTTGCCAAAGCCAATCCATATTCGTCGGTAATTTCATTTTTGCTAAAATGCTCCTTGTCTTGGGGTGATTTTACACTGCCGCAGCCAGGGCACTTTAGTTGACGCAAAGCCGAAATTCCCGTTCTTCCACAAGCATGGCAATCCCAGTATTTTTCCCAAAAAGCCATTCATTTTACCTCCTTTCTTTTTCAAAACGCAATTTTTTGAAGGTTGTTAAAGAGCCAAGTCTTTTGCTATTAAAAGACTTATTATTTTTGGTTTAATTTCTTAACCGTTGAGATTATAGGATATATATTATAATTTTGTCAATATTTATGGATTTTTTTATTCAGTCTGCCAAAAACAAAAAAGTCGTCAACTTAATGACGACCTCTTTGTTTGTTGCGGGGCCTGGAGTTGAACCAGGTCTGTGAGATTATGAGCCTCACGTGCAGCCGTACACTACCCCGCAGGTAAGTCTTGCGACTGGTCGAATTCTAACATAACTTCTCTATTGAGTAAACCACCTTATCCATTCATTCAATTTGGTCGGTTCTTCCGTTTCATGCACATCCATTTCCCAATCTTCCACCCCTTGTTTTTCTTCTATTTTTAGCCAAACATCATTTTCCGTTCCCATTCCCAACAATTCCCGCCTTTGCTGCTCCAAAAAAGCGCTGCTGGTAGCGTATTCTGCCTGTTTCACAAATCTCTGCTTTTGTTGTTTCATGTTTTCTATCTTTATTTTTAAACCTTCATTTTTTATTTCTGCCGTCTTTAATGTCTCATATTGATTTTTGATATTAAAAAATGTTGACACCGCCACTATTACTGCCACCACTCCCAATAATCTTATCTTTATTTTTTCCATAAAGTTGTGTTTTATCCTAGTTTGTGTTACTATAAGACGTATCTAAACCAGTTAATTCAAACTATGGCTCAATTATCATTAACTAATTCTTTAAATACGTTTGCTCAGGCGCTTACCGCCAAAGGTAAGTCTACCAACACTATTGTAGCTTACAAAGGCGATATAAACCAACTCATCTCTTTTCTTTCGTCCAAAAATATTACTGATGTTTCCAAGGTTTCTTCGTCCGATATCGACGCTTTTAAGCAGGATCTTACCAAAAATAATTACACTGCCAAATCTGTTTCCCGCAAGCTCAATTCCATCAAAAACTTTTTTTCTTTTCTCAAAAACGAAGGTTTAATTGAAGTTGATCCTTCGGTCGAAATTAAACACCCCAAATACGAAAATGACTTGCCCAAAATTCTCAAACCGGTAGAATATCGTTCCCTTCGTGATGCCTGCCGCAATGATTCCCGGGCTACCGCCATTGTTGAACTTATGCTTCAGGCCGGTCTCAGAATCAAAGAAATTGAAAATCTAAAATTAGACAATGTCAAAGATAGCGATATTGTGGTTGAAAGCTACGAAAGTCATCCCAGCCGCACTATTCCTCTAAATAATTCCGCCAAACAGGCCCTCAAAAAATACTTAGATGACGGTCGTTACCCCAGCCGTTCCAAAAATGTTTTTGTCACCAAAACCGGCAAAACCTTATTGGCCAGAAACATCCGCAGTCTTTTAAACCGTTTTTTTACCAAAGCTGACATTCAGGGTATCAAGGTCAACGATCTTCGTAACACTTTTATCGTTTTTCAGCTCAAATCCGGCGTCCCTATTGATGTCGTTTCTCAAATTGTCGGTCACAAACGTATCTCTACCACCGAAAAATATCTTGAACTCATCGACTCCAAAGAAGAAACTCGCGGCATCAAACTCAAAGAGCTCTAAAATATTTTATTCCCCGTTTTCTCCACTTGTTTTTACACTTTTTTTTGACTAGACTGAACTTGTACCTCAATTAATTTTTATAGTCTATGTTTAAAAAATCAGTTTTTTGGCTCGGCTTGTTTTTTTGTTTAATCGTATTCCCACTTAGTTTTAAACCCACCAATTCTATTAGTGACGATCTTTCATCATCATATAGCCCTACTAAAGGAATCGTTCAGTTTAGTTCCCACCAACCCATAAAGCTAAAAACCGTCTCAAGTGTGTCGGGAAACGGTCAAATCACTATTTATAAATCTAATATTGATGAGGTTATTAAATATCTGATTCACGACAAAGACTACAAACAAATTAATCCCAAAATTGATCTTAGTGGCAAAGATATTGTTCTCACCCTTGACAATATTAAGTTTTACAGTTCTAATCATTCAGAAAGTGCAGATATTATTGAAATTCCTCTAAATGAACCCGCCGGCATTTGGATAGTTCAGACAAAAGTTGGCGACAAGACTGAGTTTGCTTTTATCATTCGTAACACTTTTGGTTCTGTTGCCAAAGACTCAAAAGATAACATTATTGTCTGGAGTCAAAGTTTTTCTGACAAAAGAACTCTCAAACAAGGTCTGGTTAAACTATATAATCTTGAAAGTTCTGCCAAAGTTATAGGCAGCAGTTCTATTGGCGGTGACGGGGTGGCTTCTCTGCCTCTAAGCGTAGAAGCTGATATCGCTATTGTTGACGCTAACGGTGAAATTGCCTTGGTTCCGCTAAATGAAAAAAGAATAAATAGTTATTTTTGGTCCAGTTATGCGACTAATAATCCTCAAAATAAATATTTTCCTTTTACCGACAGACCAATTTACAAACCCGGAGACACTGTTAATTTCAAAGCCATCATCAGAAGCGACGACGATGCCCGTTATTCAATCCCCTCTGGACCGGTAAATATCAAAGCTTATACCGGATATGGTGATAATGAAGTTGTTGTTTTTAGACAAACTTTAACCATCGATAGTTATGGAAACGTTTTTGGTCAATTTAGGTTACCCGAAGATGCTCCCACCGGCTATTACACTCTGGAAGTTATGGATAACAGTAGAAAAAAATATTGGGGGCCTATGTACTATAACTACTATAACCGCCACAGTGTTGATTTCAAAGTAGAAAATTACCGTAAACCAGAATCTTTATTAACTTCCTCAACTTCCCAAACCGAACTTATTCGCGGTGATCAAATCAATATTGATATTAATGGTCAGCTGTTTTCCGGTCAACCTTTGCCGGATATCAATGTTAATTACAAAATCAGAAGTTCTAATCATTCTTCAGAATATTACTCTCCTTTAAGCAATGATTATCAGGCTTGGTATAACGAAATCATTGACGAGGGTTCTCTTAGCCTTAACTCCAAAGGTATTGGAAAACTAATTATCCCCACCAATAAATATGCCTCAATCGGTCAAGACCAAATTTTCAGCGTTGAAATCACTTATGTTGATCCAGCTGGCAATACCGCTGTCACTGGCAATAACTTTTATATCCATTCGGGGGAATTTTCAATTTATCGGACAGACGAAAATAATTATCTGTCCGGTCAAATAAATAAAGAATCTCTAATTCCATTAACCCTCAAAAGAAATAACCAAAGTAATTTTTCATTGGCAAAAACAGGCAAAGTTAAAATTGAAAGAGAATGGTCGGAGAAGATTGAAGTTGATGGTCAAAAATATCCCCGTTATGAATCCAGAAGTGAAATTTTATCCGAAACAAACATAAATTTTGACTCTTCTGGCAATTCAAAAGTTACTTTTGTTCCTCCCCAAGCCGGGCAGTATATTTTTACAGTCGAAACCAAAGATTCCAGAAACAATTTAGTCTCCAACAATTTCCATCTTTGGGTTGATGTCTATCAGAACAATAATTATAGTTATGATAGTAAATCATCTATCTCTTTTACTCTTGATAAAAAAAGCTATTTTCCCGGAGATACTGCTGTTGTAAACATAACTTCTTCAGTTCCCGATCGGGATGTCTTTCTCTCAATCGACCGCGGTTATATGGATCGCTACCAGATTGTTAATTTAAATGGGCCGCAAGCCAGCATCAACATTCCTTTAACCGATCACGATATGCCCAATATTTATGTTTCAACTTCAACTTTTGATGCTGACAAATTCGATCAGAACTCCATAAATGTTCCTGTCAGCCCCCAAAAAATGAAATTAAATATTTCGGTTGTTGCCGACAAAACAAAATATGGACCCGGCGAAGAAGTTGTTGTCAATATTGCTACCACCGATATGGGCGGTAACCCCACATCAGCCAATCTTGCTCTTTGGGCAGTTGATAAATCCATTTTTGAACTAAGTGACAAAAATTATGGTGATATCTTTGAATCGTTTTGGACAGAAAGATTCAACAATACCGTCACTAGCCACTCTCTTCAGGGTGTTTTTGCTACAGACGGTGCTGAGGGTGGTGGTTGTTTTCTTCCAGATACACTTATAACCTTGGCTGACGGCAGTTACAAAAAAATTTCCGACATAAAAGTAGGTGATAAAATCTTGACCAAAAAGAATTTTGCCTCTTCAACCCTAGTCACGGACACTGTCAAACAAGTTAATATTAACGATGAAGCTTCATATCTGATAATCAACCACAAACTTAAGCTAACCACCGATCATGTAATTAATTTGAATGGTGATTGGCACACCGCCGGTAGTGCCCAAATTGGCGACTTTTTAACCAATCAACAATCAAAACCAATCAAGATTTACTCAATTGAATGGATAAAAAACGCCACCAAAGTTTACAACTTATCACTCAAACAGCATCACACTTTTTTTGCTGACAATTTTTGGGTCCACAATGATAAAGGTGAATCGAGAATTAATTTTACTGATATTGCCTATTGGAACCCATCTATCAATACTAATTCTAATGGTCAGGCTCAAATCAGGTTCAAATTACCCGACAATCTAACCACTTGGAAGATTGTCTCGCTTGGCAGCTCCCTTGATACCAAATTAGGCGAGACTTATACCGACATTAAAGTCAGTAAAGATTTAGTCATTCGTCCTGTATTACCCAATCTTCTTCGACGGGGAGACTCATTCGATTTATCAGCCATTGTTCACAATTTTACCGATTTTGACAAAAACCTCACCGTTTCACTTAAGTCGCCAGATGTTGATTTAACCTCATCTCCACAAACTATTAATCTTAAAGCAAATAGTTTTACTCAAGTATATTGGCCCGCAAAAACACTAACAGCCAAAAACGGCGCCATCCTTAATTATTCTGTCAAAGAGGCCAACGGACTTGAGGATATTGTTGTCCAAAATATTGATATCTTGCCACAAGGTTATTGGAGCCAATCTTATTCATCGACTAAAGGTTCTAGTTCCATTGATGTTAGTATTCCCTCAAATCTTGACAGACAATTATCCAGTCTCAAACTAGATTTTTCCCCATCCTTATTGGGTTCATTAGTTCCCTCTATGGATTATTTAATCGATTATCCTTATGGATGTGTTGAACAAACCACTAGCCGCTTAGTTCCCCTTATTGTTGCCAAGACCAACGAAAAAATTTTTTCCAAAGCCCTTCAGGGAAGAGATATCAATAAAATGACCAAAGACGGAATTAACCGATTGAGAGATCTTCAAAATTATGATGGTGGTTGGGCCTGGTGGCGGGGGGATTCTGATCCTTTTGTTACTGCTTATGTTGCCAAAATTTTATCTCAACTTAAACAAATTGGGGTTGAGGTTCCGGATAATATAATCAAAAAAACTGTCACTTATCTTAAAAATATAGAATCCCAAAACCGTGTCTTATCTAATTATGGTTTATCTTATTTATCTCCTGGTGATCTTAAACCAATCAACCAAGATTTAAATAGTTTATCTGATGATTATTTAGCGCTGGCAGTTCACACCAACCTCCGGCTTGGAGACAATAATTCCTCAACCAACGGTTTAGATCTGCTTATTTCCCGAGCCAAACAAGAGGGACAAACACTCTATTGGCAGCCGGGGTCGATTGTAAACTTTGGAAGTATTGAGGCTTCAACCGCTCTAGCTGCCCAAGCTTTAACTTTAGCTAAATCTGACCTATCTACTCAAGCAATCATGTATTTGAATAATCATCGGGATCGTGGTTATTTAGCTAACTCTTTTGCTACAGCGCAGGTTGTTGAATCTATCGTTAATTATTCGGTCAAACATCAGGATGTAACTCCCAACTACTCCTATACCGTAAAGGTTGATGACCAAAAAATAGCATCCGGAAACATAACCGATATTAATTCAAATATTCCTTCACTATCACTTGATCTAAATAAATACCAACATCCCAAAAGAATAACCATCGAAAAAAATGGTGCCGGCGAGATTTATACCAACCTAAATTCAAAACTTTGGATTTTAGATACTAATGCTCCTAAAGTAAGTAATATGGTTAATATCACCAGAAATTATTTCAATGTCAAAGGACGTGAATATAATATTGTTCCCGGAGACTTGGTTCGAGTCGTTCTCGATGTTTCCTTTGATGAAAATACATCTCATAATTACGGCATTATAGAAGATTATCTCCCATCTGGTCTTATCCCTGTAAACACCAATCTTGACAATGAATCTGTTCATTCAAACCAGCGCTCCTGGATGATAAATACTCAATTTACCAAAGATGGAGTTATTATTCCCTTTCACAATCAATCCAGAGACTATACCTACACCTACCTGGCCAGGGCTATTAACTCTGGAGATTTCACCGCCCCTCCAGCATCAGTCTCCCTTATGTATAATCCATCAGTCTTCGGCCGCACCAGTTTTGATCGTCTAAAAATCGATACACAAGTCAAAAAAAGTCGCACTCCATATAATTCAAAAACTTCTCAAGTAAACAAACCTAATTTAGCCACTGTTTTAACTAGCCTTGTTATTGGCTTGTTTTTAGTTAAAATCCTAAACAAAAAAATTATTCCCTATGTCAAAAATAAAACTAATCTCCATCGTCCTAATAAGTAGTTTTATTATCTTTTTTTGTTTAGTGTTTATTCGGAACCACAAACAACCCAATTTATCTCCCAAATATTCTGGTGCTATCCTTCCTCATCATATTTTAGCCAAAAATCTTATTGATGACTTTTTAAACAGATTAACTTATGAACCTAAAAAAATATATATTATCGGTCCAAATCATTTTGAAGTAGGTAATTCAAAAATTATCACTGACAATAATTTTGAAACTAAAAATCTTCAAATTTTGTCTTCAACTAGAGTAGATTCTGATATTGTCTCAAAAGAACATTCAGTAAAACTATTTCAGGATATTTTGTCTGCCAAATATCCTCAAAGCCACATTATTCCTCTTGTTATTAGTTCTAATATTTCAGTCAAAGATGTGGAAAGTCTTGTTGACAATATCTATCAAAACTTTACTGATGACACTCTTCTCATCTGTTCAGTCGACTTTTCTCATTATCGGACTTTTCCTGAAGCCCAAAAATTCGACAATAAGACTATTGGTTTAATTTTAAACAAAGATTATTCTCAAATTACTCAACTAAACAATGATTATATTGATTCTCCCAAATCATTAATAATTTTTTTAAAGACTTTAGATAAACTAAATAAAAATAAAATTACTATTCTAAACCATTCAAATTCAGCCATCATTTTGAATGATCCTCATCTATCTTCAACCACCAGCTACTTTGAATTAGCCTTCGAATAATGTTATAGCCGTGCTCTCTGGGCAATTTCTGCTTCCACCAACGCTCTTGGTCGACCGTATTTTAGCGCCGACAATCTTTTGATCATCTCTGCCATTTTTGGATT
>DAOPUX010000008.1:0-14838 GCA_035350835.1 Candidatus Woesebacteria bacterium
TCGTCAAAACCTTAACTCACCTTTATCTTCGCGACAAATAATCTCAGCCGGCTCCACCGCCACCGCCACCTCCGCCACCACCCCCGCCGCCGCTAAACCCGCCACTGCTGCCCACTCCCGCCGCTCCATAACCCTCACTAATTGAATTTGACACACTTTCTATTGCCTCACCAATTGAGTTTAGTGATTCGACTGCGTTTAAATTGCCGCCATCAATACTCCCACCCCAATGATTTACCAATATCATCTGATCCTGTTGACTTAAATCTAATGGTATTTCCGACAAAGTTTTAATTGACACTCCCAATGCCGCCCCGTATATCAAATATTTTTGCCACATCACTATCGAATCAATTGGTTCCTTAATCGTCTTTTTATATTCTTTCAAATGTTTTTTAAACGCCAGCCATCCAGCTGTCTCCAACTTGCCTTTTTCTGTTCTTTTCAAACCATAACTTTTTAGTCCTGCCATTATTATAATTGAGATTATTGCCACCACCAGAGGAAATATCAATATCGGTATTAGTAAAATTTGACCTATTGTTGACGCCAGTATGATTACTATTACCATAATTACTGCCACCCCCACATGTAGGGGACTAATATAATCTTTCAGTTTTTTGTCCGCCATTCTATCAAAAAACCCTTCTTTAATATTTTCTCTTTTTACCACTTCCGGCCAAGTCTCAGTCAAGAATTTTCTGGTTTTTTCAGTGTGTTTTTTCGTCCATTTGCCAATATCCTTCAGATCAATTTTATTTTCTTTTCCAAAAACATTATCCAACAGTCGCACCACCGCCTCTTGAATCGAAGACAATTTCACTTCCTTTTCTGTCTTTATCAAAAAATAATGATATTTTTTGAAAATAAAACCTTCTTTTTTTTGGCTTCTTTCAATTCGATAGTATCCGCCTCCCACCAACGATAAAATTGTGGCTGTAGATGAATTTGGACTGATAGTTTTTGTTCCGTTTATCAACTGTTCCACCTGAGCCGGATCAATCTCTGATGGCGGTTCCCAAATCCTTCCCGACAAATTTATTTTTGGTAATTTTCCATCTTTGCCAAAATTCCAAAATAATTTAATCCTCTTAATCAATTCCCAAATTTGAACCAAAATCAACCCCAACCCACCAATCAATCCCCACCTTAACACTCTCACATTTTGCTCTCTTTTTCTCTCAGTTTCCGCTATAAATTCATTTTCCTCCCTTACCACCTCTCCGCTTTTTTTGTTAATTTCTACCCCTTGGCTAAATATATTTTTTGGCAGCAATATTCTTGTTTCCACTCCCTTTCCTATATTCAATTTATCTACCTCAAAATTTACCAGTTGATTGGTGACAATCGAAACCATCCCGCCGCTTGGTCCATGTCCCCAGGCTCTAATTTCGTCTCCCTCAATCCCCGCCGGCAGCTCAAAATCAATTTTTATATTTCTTTGGCTCACCTCCCACTCATCGCCAATTGCTTTCCAATAAATTTGACCAAAATCCTCACCCAAATCTACCGCGTTTTTTATTTTATATCTAATCTTAAAAGTTTTTTTCTCGTCTCTGGCTTTATAAAACCATTTTAAGTAATATCTCTCCCTCTCATCTCTGACCAAAAAAGTTTCCGGTATATTTATATCCTCATTTTTTTGTTCAAAACATTTGTTTTCATCACAAACTTCAAAATTTTCCAATCCGTAAGGCTCATCTCTTTCTCCTTTTTTATTTATATATTGATAAGCAAATGAATACGATCCCTCAAAATTGTAAATTCTTTCTTCTTCTACATTTATCGACCCGTCTACACTTACTACATTTTTGATATTTACCCTATCAATTGAATAGTCCTTTGCCAAACTTGGTTTTGACCAACTCAAAAATAATCCCGCAAACACTATCAACCACATATCTTAATTATACAAGATTACTTTATCAAAATGCTTTCACCATCCATTTCTTTGGGTTTATCTATTCCCATCAATTCCAAAATTGTCGGCGCCACATCCTTCAACCCCCCATCTTTTAGTTTTATACCAACCAAGTCTTCCTTTTTGGCCACCAGCGAATATTTCACCGGATTAAACCCGTGAGACACGTCCACCTCACCGTTTTCATACAGTTTATGTTCCGCATTGCCATGATCCGCCCCCACTATTACATAATAACCAGCCTCAACTGCTGCTTCCACAATTTTTCCCACCCACCCATCCACCACTTCGCAAGCTTTTTTAATCGCTTCAAACTTCCCGCTGTGTCCCACCAAATCCGCATTGGCAAAATTAACCAGAATAAAATCATATTTCCCTATATTTTCCAGCACTTTTTGCCCCACTTCCGGCGCCGACATTTCCGGCTGCAAATCATAAGAGGGGACTTTTGGACTTGGCACCAACACTCTATCTTCATTTTCCACCGGCGTTTCCACCTGCGAATTAAAAAAGAAAGTCACATGGGCATATTTTTCCGTCTCGGCAATCCTGACTTGATTTTTCCCATTTTTCGCCAACACTTCTGCTAAATTATTGTCGACTTTTTGCGGCAGGTAAGCCACTGGCAAATCCCAGGTATCGTCATAACGCGACATACACCCCCAAAACGGCTTAACATTACCCCTAAATTCCGGCGGACACATTTCCTGTCCCGTAAACATCGCCGTAATTTGTCTCGATCTGTCAGTTCTAAAATTAAACCAAATAAACGAGTCTTCATTTTTTACCAAAGCTATTGGTTGATTATTTTCCTTGATCACGATTGGTTTGACGTAATAATCGGTTTCGTCTCCCCGCAAATAAGCCTGTTGGATAGCTGCCACCGCTTCATCTGCCTCAAATCCCTTCCCCTCAGTCCACAAATCATAAGCCTCTTTTGTTCTCTCCCAGTTAGTGTCTCTGTCCATAGCATAATATCGACCACAAATTGAAGCTATTTTTCCCACCCCGACTTCTGCTATTTTTTCATTCAATTTAGCCACAAAACCGGCAGCTGATTTCTCTGGCACATCCCGACCATCCAAGACTAAATGCACAAATACTTTATTCAATCCATTATCCTTAGCCAATTTCAGTAACGCAAATAATTGGTTGATATCCGAATGGACTCCGGCATCGGAAAATAACCCCGCCAAGTGCAGCGCCGAATTATTTTTTTGGCAGTTTTTTACCGCCGCCATCAATGCTGGGTTATCAAAAAAACTTCCATCCATAATTGACCGGTTGATTAACTCCTGCGGCTGCCACACTATCCGCCCCGCTCCCAAAGTCAGGTGACCGACTTCACTCCCGCCCTGAGCCGATTGAGGATTGCCCACATCTTCCCCGGTGCATTTCAATATCGCGCTGGGGTATTCTGCTGCATATTTATCCGCATTTGGCGTCTTTGCCTCCATGATCAAATTGCCATACGGGTTCTCCGACCACCCCCATCCATCCCTTATTATTAGTATTACTTTTTTATGTTTCACTAATCTAACTTGATAAACTTTATAACTTTCAAACTTTATAAACTTTTGAGTTCTTCTTCAATTCTCATCAATCGATTATATTTGCAGACTCTTTCTCCTCGGGTTGGTCCTACCTTTATATAAGCTGACCCCACCGCTACTGCCAGATCCACCAAAAAAGTATCATTAGTTTCTCCGCCGCCGCGATGACTTGGCATCGTCATCAAATTATGTTCCCGCGCCAGCAAACAGCAGTCCACTGTTTCCGTCAGTGTTCCCGCCTGATTTAATTTAATCAAAATTGCTGTCGCCGCCTTCATCTCAATTGCTTTTTTCCACAAATTTGTATTAGTTACCGTCAGGTCATCCGCAATCAACGGGAATTTACCCCCGATCGCTTCTACCATTTTTGGCCAATTATCCCAATCAAATTCCGACAACATATCTTCCATCGTCGCCATCGGATATTTTTCTATCCATGGTTTATAGTAGGCGATTAATTCTTCTGAACTCAACTCTTTGCCTTCCAGTTTTAAACTATATTTTTTGGTTTCTTCACTATAAAATTCACTGGCCGCTGCATCAATTCCTACCCCAGCATCAACTCCGGGAGTGTAACCAGCCGATTTTATTGCTTCCACTAAATATTCCATCGGTTTTTCGTTTGATGAAATTCCGTTAGGGGCAAACGCGCCTTCATTACCCACATTCGTCGATAATTTTTCCGCCTTCAAAATCTTTTTTAAAGCCTCATAAATTTCCATTTCCATTCTTACGTTTTCCGCCGCCGTTTTGTCTCCCATTGCCCCCACCATAAATTCCTGCAAATCAGTCGTTTCATCCGCATGTTTGCCGCCTTCAATCATAACTATCATCGGTTTTGGTAATGTCCAACCGATATCTCCAATTCCATAAGTTTTTCGTAAATATTTATACAACGGCATTTTTTCCTCTTCAGCCTCCGCTCGGCAAACCGCCAAACTTACTCCCAACATCGCATTGCCGCCCAACACTGCTTTATTCACCGTTCCATCGAGATCTATCATTTTCTGATCAATTTCTCGCTGGTTAGCAGCTTCCATTCCCACCAACACCTCTTTAATTTTTGTATTTATATTATTTATCGCCGTCAACATTCCTTTGCCGTTGTATCTGGCTTTATCGCCATCCAACAACACCGTAGCTTCTTTTGATCCCGCCGACGCTCCATAACTGACTGATGCCTCACCCACCGCTCCGCTTTCTAAGGTCACCGTCACCTCTAAACTTGGCGCTCCGCCTGATGCTAATATTTCCCGGGCAAAAATATTTTTTATTTTTGACATATAAAAAAACTAAATTTTAATTTACTCCCCATTATAACTTAAACCACCGCTTTTTAATCGCTTGTTTTAATTTAAAATCTATTTTGCTGTTAATCAAATCTTTACTGGTATTTCTTGCTTTCATCCACAAGTCGGCATAACCGGTTTTGTTGGTGGCACAAATTTTATCAATTTCTTTTTGGTCTAAGTTTTTGTAAATATACAACCATTCATCAATCCACCAAATTTTTCTATAAACTTTTCTCAAAAATTCCATCATCCTTTTTCCACTCATTCCTGCTTCTCTGTAGCTGGCGGGGGAGTATTCCAAAAATATCACTGGTTTGTTTTTTTTAATCATCTCTTTTGCTCCCTCAATCACTTCCGGTTCCCACCCTTGAGTGTCAATTTTTATCAAATCCATTTTTTCTTTTATAAAACTATCCAATCTTACTATCTTTACTTTTTCTCTTTTCTTGGCCGGAGTCTTAGGTTTATACAGCTTATGATCACCCAAATTTTCTTCCGATTTATACAAAATTTTGCTTTCATTTTTACTTCCTATCGCCGCCTTTATTGCGACTACATTTTTTAGCTTATTTTCTTTTATATTCTTTTCCAAAATTTCGAAATTAATTTTATCCGGTTCAAACGCATAAACCTTTCCATTTTTCCCCACCTTGTCAGCCAAAATCAAGGTGTAATAACCAATATTTGCTCCCACATCTATCACTGTCCCTCCAACTTTTGCTTGTCTCAAAATCAACTGAGTTTCGTAGGGTTCATATTTTCCCACCGCGGCTCTCTGACCAATGTATCGGTCATTTTCCAGATAAAAAAAATTAATTTTTTCCCCAATTTTTGCCCGCCTTAATTTCACATCTCATTTTATCAGACAAACCCTTGACCAAACCATTTTCTTGGCTATAATATTAGCAGTCGATTAACAAGACTGATAATTATTAATTCACCAAAATTTTATGTCTCACACTATTCATCCCGTCCCTGGTTACCTTTTAATTGAGCCCCAAAAGCAGGAAAAAACTACCGCTTCCGGCATTGTCCTCCCCGACAATCATCAGGACAAACCCCAACAGGGCAAAGTTTTAGCCGTTGGCGGATCCATTATTGATGATGGTCACGAAATTAAACCTCCTTGCAATATTGACGATATTGTCATTTACCGCGAATGGGGCGGCAAGGAATACAAACTTGACGACCAAGAGCTTTTGCTTCTTAAATTTGACGACATCATGGCTGTTATCAAATAACTTTTAATTTTACAAACTTTATAACTTTATAAACTAAATCTATGGCAAAACAACTAAAATTCGGGCAGGACGCCCGCCAATCTTTACTCAACGGTATTAACACTTTGGCTGATGCCGTTATTACCACTCTTGGTCCCAAAGGCCGCAACGTCGCTATCGACAAAAAATGGGGTGGTCCCACCGTTATTCACGACGGCGTTTCTGTCGCCAAAGAAATTGAATTGGAAAACCCTTACGAAAATATGGGCGCTCAGCTTATCAAAGAAGCCGCTTCCAAAACCAACGATATTGCTGGTGACGGCACCACCACTGCTACCGTTTTAGCTCAAGCTATTGCCAACAAAGGTCTCCAAAACGTTGCTGCTGGTGCCAACCCTATGATTATCCGTCGCGGCTTGGAAAAAGGTTTAGCTGCCGTCATCAAAGAGCTTGACGGTATGAAAAAAGATATCAAAGCCGATGATAAAGATTCCATCGAGCAGGTCGCCACTATCTCTGCCGGCGATGCTGAAATTGGCAAACGCATTGCCGAAGCTGTCGTTAAAGTCGGTCGCGATGGTCTGATTACCGCCGAAGAAGGCAAGGGTTTATTTTTAGAAACCAAAGAAACTTCCGGCATGGAATTCGACCAGGGCTTTTTGTCTCCCTATTTTGCCACCAACACCGAAACCATGGAGGCTATTATCGACAACCCTTACATTGTTATCACTGACAAAAAAATCAGTTCTATCCAAGAAATTCTGCCGTTTTTGGAAAAGTTGGTTAAATTGACCAAAAATTTTGTCATTATTGCCGACGATATTGATGGTGAGGCTTTAGCTACTTTAGTTGTCAACAAAATTCGTGGCACCTTCAACGTTCTGGCAGTTAAAGCTCCTGGTTTTGGTGATCGCCGCAAAGCTATGTTGGAAGATATTGCCGTCCTTACCAACGGTCAGGTAATTTCCGAAGACTTAGGTATCAAATTTGATACCGCCGAACCCTCAGATTATTGTGGCCGGGCTGATTCAGTTACTGCCGACAAAGACAAAACCCGAATTTTGGGTGGTGCTGGTGCCGAAGTCGACATCAAAAATCGGGTTTCCCAGCTCAGAGCTCAGATGTCAAAAACTGATTCTGACTATGACCAAGAAAAATTCCAAGAAAGAATTTCTAAATTAGTTGGTGGCGCTATCGTCCTTCAGGTCGGCGGTGCTACCGAAGTCGAAATGAAAGAGAGACTAGAGCGGGTCAAAGATGCTATCGACGC
The DNA here is from genome assembly GCA_035350835.1 of Candidatus Woesebacteria bacterium. GTDB lineage: Bacteria > Patescibacteriota > Microgenomatia > UBA12405 > UBA12405 > WARW01. The sequence continues at coordinate 7,257 of DAOPUX010000008.1, forward strand.
TACCAAAGCCGCCGTCGAAGAGGGGATTTTGCCCGGCGGCGGTGTGGCTCTTCTCAAAGCTTCTCTTAAGCTTGATGAAGTCAAAGCCAACAATGACGAAGAAAAAGTTGGTCTTGATATTCTCAAGTATGCCCTGGAGCAGCCCATTCGAAGATTGGCTCAAAACTCAGGCGAAGATGCTGGTTATATTTTTAACTTGATCAAAGACAATGTCGCCAAAGATCCCAAATCGGATTACGGCTACAACGCCGCTACCGGCAAGATGGAATCCATGGTTAAGGCTGGCATTCTTGACCCTGCCAAAGTTACTAAATCAGCTCTTACCAATGCTGTTTCCGTCAGCACCATGATTTTGACCACCGATGTTCTTATCACCGATGCTCCGGAAAAATCATCTCCCGCTTCTCCTGCTGCCGGCATGGGCGGTATGGGTGGCATGGACGGTATGATGTAAGTTAAATTTGTTAACTAACAAAACCCGCCACCCCGGCGGGTTTTTTGTTAAAATAGGCTTACTTGTTTATCCGACCCGGTAGTCAAGCGGTTAGACAGCGGTCTGCAAAACCGTATAGATGGGTTCGACTCCCATCCGGGTCTCACTTATTTTAGACAGTCGTATCTTGTTATATCCTATAATTTGAAATTATTTAAATTGTTTGGTAGAATCCTTTAATTTATAAAGCTTATAGCTGCTTTTTTAAATTAGCACTTTTTCAGTCAGTCAGACAAAAATTCTTGCAATTTTAATTGCAATTAATATATTTTTTGTCGGTTTCCCAAGAAAGGAGGTTTCTATGTCTACCTGCGCTATTATTCCCGAACACGATCTGACCTCTTACCAAGAATTTGGCGGTCTGGAAACAGGGATTGCCACGTTTACCAAATGGGTTGACATCCGTGACCAAATGACCCGACCACTGCGTCGCCAAACCCTCAACCAAGACCTTCTCAAGTTCAGCGATCAGCTGGTTTTAGATGGCGCCGACCGAAAAGACCTTAACCGTATTGCCGGTTGGACTGACTGATTTTAACTTCTCGGCAGGTGACTGCATTTTTACTAACCTAAAAATGTTTTCCCTGCCTTTTTTTTAACTCCTGTCTTTAAAATTCTCCCTTCTCCCGCTAAAATGAGTCTATGACTCGCCAGCGGGCCCCACTCACTTGTTTTGTCGGCCCTATGAATTCCAGCAAAACCCGCCGTCTGCTTGATCACCTCTCCGAATGCCGCGACGCTCTCAACTATTCCATCAGGGTCTACAAACCCGCCCTTGACAACCGGTTTGATCTCAACGAAATCCGTTGTCGCAACGGTGGCTGCTGGACGGCCATTCCGGTTCCCAGTTCCAAACCCAGTCGGGCCGATTCCTTGTTTATTTTCAAAGATATTTATAAATTAGCCTCCCGCCGCCGCCCCAATTTGGTCGCCATCGACGAAATTCAGTTTTTTGACAAAAATATCAAAGAAGTTGTTAAATGCCTGCTTTACGATAATATTGAAGTCGTTGTTTCCGGTCTCAACCGAAGCTTCCGCGGTGAACCTTTTCCCGCCATTGAATCTTTGCTGGCTCTGGCTAGCAAAGTCGAAACCCTGACTGCCCGCTGCACTTACAAAGATGGTCATGGCAAAACCTGCGGCGCTCCCGCCACCATGACTCAACGGCTTATCAACCGCCAGCCGGCGCCTTACTGCAGTCCTACTGTTGTCATTCAGCAGATTGGCGACTCTTCTGTCACCTACGAAGCCCGTTGCGCCGATCATTGGTTTTGTCCCGGCGTTCCCATTTCCAAATTAAAAAAGACCTCCAAATCTTCCCGTGGCTAATATTATTGTTGCCCAACCGCATGGTTTTTGTTTTGGTATCAATCGGGCCATTGCTCTTGCCCGGCAAACCGCCCAAAAATTCCACCAACCGATTTTTTTCCTCGGTGAACTGGTCCACAATCAACACGTTGTCAGTTGGCTGGAACATGATTTAAATATAAAAACCGTCACCGACATTAATCAGATTTCCCCTAATTCTATCGTTATTATCCGCGCCCATGGCGCCGCTCCTCAGGTTTTCCGCCGCCTTCGGAGTCGGGGGTTAACCTTGGTTGATGCTTCTTGTCCTTTGGTTCTAAAATCCCATCAGACTGTCCGCCGTTTAGCCTCAGCCAAAAAATCAATCATCTTTCTTTGCAACAAAATCGACCACGACGAAACTGTTGGTGTTGTTGGTGAAGCTCCCAAGTTTGTTACCCCGGTAACCTTAGACAATATTTACCAACACTCCATTTCCCATCCTGACCAAACCGTGGTTATTACTCAAACCACTCTTTCTACCACTGAGACCAAAGCCGCTCTTGATTATCTCAAAAACAAATACCCTGGTATCACTATTCTGCCCCACATCTGTCAGGCTACCACCAACAGACAACAATCAATTATCAAGCTGACCAAAAAGTATCATTTTGTCATTATTGTTGGTTCTCCTACCAGCGCCAATTCCAACAGTCTTCGCCAAGTTGCCGAATCTGCTGGCGCTACTGCTTATATTGTCGACAATCCTACCGAACTCAAACCCGAATGGTTCCAAAATATCGATAATATTGTTGTCAGCTCCGGTGCTAGCACCCCCGAAGATATTCTTTTGTCGGTTATTGATCAAATCAAAGACTTTACTCGCCCATAATTTGGACTACAATTTCCCGTTCCCGGCAGCAATCCAACTCAATTGCAAAAATTCTCTGCCATACCCCCAAAGTCATTTTTCCCCCTATCACCGGGATTGCCTCTGAGTTTCTCATCATTAGTTGGGTGCAGTGAGAGTGTCCGTTAAGACAGTCCGATTCTCCCGACTGACATACCAAATTTTCTGTTCTTATTTTCAAATCATTGTGACAATAATACCCGTCTTTTGGTAAAATTGTTTTTAACAGGTTTCTAAAATCCTCCACAATTCCTTTTTCTTTTTCATTTATACAAATTGCCACTGTCGTATGTTTTGAAAACACCAATATTTGCCCTTCTTTTATGTCGCTGTCTTTCAAAAATTTTTCTATCTCCTCGGTTATATCCCGAAATTCTAAATATTCTTTGGTTTCAAATTTGACTATCTTATGTTTAATCATAGTGATAATTAAGTCGCGGCCTTTTTCAAATTCCTGCGTTATTTTCTAACTGCTTTCAGCACCCAGTAGCCTATATACAACAACAATCCTATCTGCACCGCCACCGCCGCCCCAAACCACCAGCCTACATCCTTAATTACCACTCCGTATCGGTAATAATCCCAAACTATTCTTGCCAAAAAATATGAGATTATCGGCATTAATAATACCATCACCACCAAAAATATCTGCGATTTATCCCGGCTTTTAATTAGGCTTTTTATTACCACTACCGGCTCTCTGATTAAGTTATAAAGGTTGCACAACAACTTCCATATCTGTCTGGCGGCAATCAAAATTGTTAGTTTTAAAATTTTTTTAATCCTTTTTATTATCATAAACCCAAGCTTCCCGAAATTGCTTTTTTGCCCTTATCAGCCTTGACTCTACCGCTTTAATTGTTAGGTTGGTTTCTTTGGCAATTTCGGCCACTTTTTTTTCTTCTATATACTTAAGTCGTAGTAAATTTTTATATCCTGTTTTTAAATCCGACAAAGTCTTTTTAATTTCTTTTTTTAGTTCATTTTTTAATGCATCCCGTTCCGGGGTTAGAGCCTTGTCGGCAATTTCTTCAAATACCGGGCTGACGGAAAATAAAATTGTTTTAATCTTTTTTTTACGGTAGTAGTCAATAATTTTGTGATTAGCAATACTGCAAACCCAACTAAATTCACTGCACTGCCCTCTAAAATTTTTCCACGAACTCATGGCTGCCAACATTACATCATTGGTAATTTCTTCCACCACTCCTTCATCATCTATTTTCTGCCGGATAAAGTTTTTTACCCCCAAACTATATTTTTTGTAGCAGTCTTCCATTCCCCTGATTATATCTTATTTTCCCTTTTTCACCCTGCCTTGCGTTTTTTTACTGGTAACCGTATTAGCTTTGCTTTATACTTAATTAATGCTCACACCTAACCTGCCGTATTCTCATCTCAGCCGCAATCTTCGTCTCCAGCTTTTGGATATGATTTATGAGTCCGGTAGCGGTCATATTGGCGGTTGTCTCTCTTCACTAGACATTCTCATCAGCCTTTATTTTTCTGATCTTTTTAATTTCAACCGAGATCACTTTATCTTGTCTGCCGGCCATTTAGCCTGTGCCCTCTATACCGTCCTCTCTGCCAAAAATTACTTTCCTTCCCGGCTTCTTTCCACCTATACCGATTTTAACTCTCTGCTGCAGGGTCATGTTTCTACCGATGTTCCCGGAGTTGAATATTCCTCCGGTTCTTTAGGACAAGGCTTGTCTTTTGCTGCCGGTCTGGCCCTGGGCGACAAATCCCATACCACCGTTTGTCTTACTACCGACGGCGAACATCAGGAAGGTCAAATTTGGGAAAGTCTTATGTTTGCCCAAAAATATCAACTTTCAAATTTAATCAATATTGTCGACTGCAACGGCACCCAAGTCGATGGTCGGATCGAAGAAATTATGCCGCTTAACAATTTGGCCGCCAAATACGTCCAATTTGGTTGGACTGTCACCACTGTTAATGGTCACAACCTCCATCAAATTGCTAAAGCTCTTAAATCCGCTCTTAATCACTCTCACTCCGGCTACCCCAGTTGTGTTATTGCCAAAACCGTCCTTGGTCGGGGAGTCTCCTTTATGGAACATCAGTTTAAATATCACGACATTAAAAATTTAGACCCCAGTCTTTATCTCCAAGCCAAAAATGATCTTGAATCCTACTAAAACCGCTTCTATTCGTCAGGCCTTTGGTGACACTCTCACCCAATTGGCTAAATCAAACCGTCATCTTTACGTCGTTAGCATGGACTTAAAATCATCACTTCATCTGACTAATTTTGCCAAAAAATACCCCCGCCGTTTTATCGAATGCGGTATTGCCGAAGCCAATGCCGCCGCCATTGCTGCCGGTCTGGCCAAATCGGGCAAAACTGTCTTTTTGTGTTCTTTTGCTTGTTTCTCGCCGGCTATCAATTGGGCCGTCATCCGCCAATCCATTTGTTACAATCACCTTGATGTCAAAATTGTTGGTTCTCATGCCGGCTTAACTACTGGAGAATTGGGTGCCACTCATCAGATGTTAGAGGACGTGGCTCTTATGACTACCCTTCCCAACATGGAAGTTTTTGCCCCTGTTGATGCTATCGAAACTCAAAAAATCACCACCACCCTCAGCCGCAGCCGCCGCCCCGCTTACCTTCGTTTAGTCCGTCCCGCCACCAGTCTTTTATTTGATCCCAAAAATACTTTTACCATTGGCAAATCCCATCTTCTCAAATCAGGCCGTGATATCACTGTTATTGGCTACGGTCCTATTCTTGAACAGGCTTTCATGGCTCAGTCTCAACTCTCTCTCCAAAAACCCAACATTTCTTTAGAAATAATCAATTGTTCTTCCATTAAACCTTTCGATTTCACCATCATTAGCCGCAGTCTCAAAAAAACCGGTCGCCTCATCTGTCTTGAAGATCATCAGCAAAATGGGGGATTGGGTCACTTAGTCGCCGCCGCCCTTCTACATCACCGACTTTCTCCAAAATTTATTCATTTGGCCGTCAACAATCAATTTGGTCGTTCTGCCAAGAATTATTCTCAGTTATATGATTATTATGGTTTAGGTGTTAAAAATTTAATTACCGCCGCCAAAAAACTTCTATGAAATCTCTTTCTCAAATCTTAACCTCTGCCCGTCAGCATCAAACCGCCATTCCCGCCTTCAATATTGACTCTTTTGAAATCTATCAGGCCGTCGAATCGGTTGTCGCCGACATTAACCAACCCTGTATCGTTCAATTATCCTCCGGAGAAGATAGTTTTATCCAAGCCGAACGACTTTTTATTTTAGTTCAAAAAGCTCGTCTCGACGGTCTGCCCATTTACCTTAATATGGATCATGGCAAAGACAGTCATCGTCTTCTTCATCTCCTCCGTCTTGGTTTTGATATGGTTCATTTTGACGGCTCTTCTCTTGATTATTCTCAAAATTTATCCCAAACTGCCGAATTTATTGCCGCCGCCAAAAACATCCGTCCTGATTGTTTGATTGAAGCCGAATTTAATCGCATCAATTTAGTTGACAGCCAAATTTCACCCGACAGTTTTACCCAACCTTCTCAGGCGGCAGAATTTATAGCCAAAACCGGCGCCGATTTGCTGGCTGTTTCCATCGGTAATCTTCATGGTGTCAGTCAAAAGTCTGTCGAAACCATTGACCTTGATCTCCTGTCTCAGATCAAATCCGCTCTGCCCCAGCAATTTCTCACTCTCCACGGCGGTTCCGGCATTAGCTCCGACCAATTAAATTCTGCCATAAATATGGGAGTTGTCAAAATTAACATTAACACCGATCTCCGCCGCCAGTTTTTCCAATCTCTTAAGGCCAATTTATCTCAATATTCCGGCGATAAAATTTATCAGTTTTTTGATCCGGTTATCACCGATCTTAAATCAGTTATTAAGTCAAAATTCCATGTTTGATGTTGTTTCTATCGGCGCCGCCACCGTCGATATCTTTGTCAAATCCGACGCTCTCACCGCTACTCCCGACATCATCGGTCTCACCCCCTCCTCCAAAAATGAAATTAATAGCAGTCTTATTTGTAGCGGCGGCGGCGCTACCAATTCCTCGGTTGCTTTCAGCCGTCTTGGTCTCAAGTCAGCTTGTGTTTCTCTTATCGGCCACAGCTATCTTAACAATTATATTATCGACGATCTTAAACGGGAAAAAGTCAGTGATAAATTTATTTGTTCAAACAAAAAAGATACTACCGATTTCTCCGTTATTTTAGTCTCCAAAGATGGCCGCCGTTCCATCCTTACCAACCGGGGAAAATCTGGTTTAACCGACAAAAATTTTCGCTGGAGCCAGCTTAAGTCAATCAAATGGTTTTATATTACTTCTCTTGAGGGCAATCTGGATTTGTTAGAAAAAATCATTGGTTTTGCCAAAGAAAATCAAATCCGCCTTTCTCTTAATCCTGGCAACCGGGAATTGGCCCGCCGCCGCCGTTTAATTTCGCTTCTCAAATATGTTGACTTTTTACTTCTCAACCGTCACGAAGCCGAAACCCTTTTAGATTTATCTTTCTCCGATGCTGACTTTTTTAACCAACTCCATTCTCTTAAATCATCTTTAATTGCCGTCACTGACGGCCGTCAGGGAGCTTACCTCATAGATCGCAACCAGCAGTATTTTTCTCCCATCATCAATACTACCCCTGTCGATGAAACCGGCGCCGGCGACTCTTTTGGGTCTGCCTTTGTGGCTGCTACCATTTACCGCCAGCCGCCCCAAGAAGCCCTTTTTTGGGCTATCAAAAACTCCGCTTCCGTTGTTACCCGTCTTGGCGCCAAAGCCGGTCTTTTAACCCTTAAACAAATCAAATCCTAAATATGCTCCCCAAACCGGAAAAATCCAAAAAACTGACCAATCTTTTGGCCGAAGACAAAGCCTCA
>DAOPUX010000008.1:14938-18020 GCA_035350835.1 Candidatus Woesebacteria bacterium
TGAAAATAACAGTTTAATCTACCAAAATCTTATCTCCTTACCTTCCGACACTCTCCTTATTTCTGTTCTTATTCCTCAAACCGACAATTTGGAATCAGTCAAATCTCAACTCTCAGGTTTAGTTGAATCTCTTTATTGGTATTCCGTTAGAAACCTTAATTAGTTGGAGTTGGCGTTATTACCGGACAGTTTACCTTAATTTCGCTGCCTTCGATCAACCATTCTTCTTTGCCACAAACTCTCTTTTTTATCAAACTTTTTGGTGGCTCCCATATTTCATTTTCTTTCTTCCCAATCATTTCCGTCATTATTTTATTCCATATCGGTGTTGCTCCCGTCACTCCCGAAGCCACCCAACTCATCGGTTGGCTGTCATTATTTCCCACCCAAGCTGCCACCAGATATGTCGGCGTCCAGCCAATACACCAGTTATCTTTCAGACTGTTTGTTGTCCCAGTCTTGACGGCTACTGTTTTATCTTTTATTACTAGTTTTGAGTTAGCTCCAAAAATAGGGGTTCTGGCCTGATTGTCGCTCAAAACATCATTGATAATATAGGCGTATTCTGCTCTCACCACTCTTTCTTTTTCCACTTCTTTAACATAAATTTTTTCTCCCAGATAATTATCGATTTCCAAAATTGGGTTTATTTCTACTTTTTCTCCCAAGTTTGCCAACACGCTATAAGCCTGAGACAGTTCCGTCATTTTTACCTCGCCTCCGCCCAAAGCCAATGACAATCCAAATCTTTTTCGGTCATGCCACGAATTTATTCCCATTTTCTCCCCCAAATCAATCATATTTTCCACTCCGTTTTTTTCCAATAATTTTACTGACGGAATATTCAAAGACGATCCCAGCGCCGTTCTTAAACTCACTTGACCCATATATTTGCCGTTATAATTTTGCGGCGTATATGGTTTTTGTCCTTTTATCTGATAAGTTATTGGTGAGTCGTCAATTCTTGATGCCATACTATAACCATTTTCCAAAGCCAACAAATAATTTATGGGTTTGATCGACGACCCCGGTTGTCTTAGGGCGGTTGTTACATTATATTTGCCGTCAATATCCGTTGCCAAATAGTCCTTTGATCCCACCATTGCCAAAATATCCCCGTTTTTTACCTCAATTACCACTGCCGCTCCATTGGTTACATTAAGTCGGGAAATATTATTTATTTCTTGGCGGACTATTTCTTGTGCCATTGCCTGAGTTTTCAAATCCAACGTTGTTTTGATTATCAACCCCTGTTTTTCGATATTGGTAAACCCGTATTTTTCCTGCACCAGGTTTTTTATATAAAATACAAAATGCGGCGCCAAGATCTGTCTGTTGCTGTTCTTGATATTTATTTTTTCCCTTAGCCACTGTTCCGCCTGAACTTCAGTCAAATACTTATTTGATACCATTTCTTCAATTACCCGTTTTGCTCTTAGCAAGCCCAATTCTGGGTTGTTTCCGTAAGGTGAATAAGAACTTGGCGCTGCCGGTAACCCCGCCAAATAAGCCGCTTCAATTGTATTGATTTTAGTCACGCTTTTGCCAAAATATTTTTGCGCCGCCGCCTCCGCTCCATAAGCCTCGCCGCCATATGACACCTGGTTTAAGTATCGTTCCAAAATCTCATCTTTACTCAATTTTTGCTCTACCATAATTGTCAGCACCGCCTCTTTTATTTTTCTCAAAAAAGTTTTTTCGTTTCCTAAAAATACATTTTTAACCAATTGTTGGGTGATAGTTGATCCTCCTCTGGGTTTATCTTCCGTTTCCTTTTTGAAGTTATATCGCACTGCCACCATTAGTCCTTTAAGCGATAACCCGTGATGTTTATAAAATTTTTTATCCTCAATTGCCAGCGTCGCTTCAATCAAATCCTTTGGTATTTTTTCCAACGGCACCCAAGTTCTGTTTTCATCTTCATAAAATTTATACAACACCTGTCCGTTTCTGTCTGTAATTATCGTCGACAGTTTGGGTGGATTATAAATCAGGTTGACATTTGGCAAATCCCTAAAAATGTTTGTCCAAATCCATCCACCCGCTGCTCCCGCTATAATCACTATTCCTATTCCGATAAATATCTTCCTCCAAAAACTTTTTTTAAATTTTCTTTTTGATTTTAACTCTTTTTTTGGTCTTTGAATTTTATGTTTTAGTTTCCGTTTAAATTTGATTTTGGGTAGTCTAAAACTTATCGGTTTTATCTTTGGTAGTTTTACTTTTGGCAGCCGGAGTTTAATATTTTTTATTTTTTTGACTGTCCTTTTTACACCAGTGGTCAAAAATTTAACCACCTTCACCACCGGCCATCCTAGTTTAATTAAAAATTTTATAATCGATTCTATTCCTGTCATTATCTGATTAAGGCGGCAGGGATTTTTATGGGAGAACCATCTGGATTTTGCTCTACTGGCTGACAATCAAGACAGATTTTAACTCCCGAAGCGTCTTCTATCACCAAATGTTCTTGCCATTCAGCATTTGGGGCTTCCTCATTGTCCACCACCATTCTTCCCGTATCTTTATTGACCACCACCGTTTGTTTTACCGGAGCTTGTTTTCCCGGAACAAATTCTTTTTTAAAATATTCATAATGAGACTCGCATCCGCCTTCCGGAATTGCCATTCCCGTCAGGTTGCACACATTCATTCCCACAATCCCCGCCGGTCTTGTCGGTTGTTTAATTTCTTTTCCCGTCAGCAATTGAGTCATGATTTTATTCCAAATCGGCGCCGCTCCCGTTGTTCCTGACACCAGGTTACCCATTTTTGAATTATCGTTGTTTCCCACCCAAGTCGTCACCGTATAATCTTGAGTATAGCCGATTGTCCAGTTATCTCTCATATCATTGGTTGTCCCTGTTTTTACCGCTACCTCCGGGTGTCCTTTAATGTTCAACATCGACCCCCGGCCGAACACCATCGCCCTAGCCCCGTCATCCGACAAAATCTGTTGAATTATATAACTTGTTTCCCGTGACAACACTCTTGGTCCCGGATTATATTCATATTCCTCCAAAGTTTTTCCGTTCTTATCTACCACTTTCATTATTGGATTCAAATCTTGTCTGATACCCAT
>DAOPUX010000009.1:0-17905 GCA_035350835.1 Candidatus Woesebacteria bacterium
GTGATACTGATTTTTGACTATATCTAAATACCGTCTATCTGCATCAGACAAACCCGAATCATCCACCCCCAACATTTTTAGCGCTTCCTCCACTTCCCTCAACGTTATCAACCCATCATTTTTTACCTCGGCATAATCCCGCACCCGTCTCAGCAATCGGTTGGCAATCCGCGGCGTTCCCCGCGATCTTTTGGCAATCGAAACCGCTGCCTGTGGCTCAATTTTTACCCCCAGTACTTCTGCCGTCCGCTCCACAATTTCTCCCAAATCTTTATCTTCATAAAAATCCAACTGCTGAACATAACCAAACCTATCTCTCATCGGTCCCGATATCAATCCAATCCTGGTGGTCGCTCCCACCAAAGTAAATTTCTGCAAATTTAACCGAACTGTTTTGGCCGCCGGCCCTTTGCCCAGCACTATGTCCAAAGCAAAATCCTCCATCGCCGCATACAGCATTTCCTCTACTAATTTATTTAGCCGATGAATTTCATCTATAAACAAGAAATCCCCTTTCTTCAGCCCTGTCAGAATCGACGCCAAATCCCCCGCCCGGGTCAATGCCGGTCCCGAAGTAATTTTGATGTTGCAGCTCATTTCCCGCGCCATTAAACAGGCTAAAGTCGTCTTTCCCAAACCCGGCGGACCATAAAACAAAATATGGTCCAACTGCTCTCCTCTTGACTGCGCCGCTGTCAAAAATATCTCCAACTGTTCCTTTATTTTCTCCTGACCGATAAATTCATTTAACCTTTGCGGTCTCAATTTTTTTTCCACCACTTTTTCTGCCATTTCCGGCTTCGGATCTAGTGTTTTATTTTCCTCTATTTTTTTAATCATATTTTATTGTTTTATTTTTATGTCCAAGTATTTTTCCTGATATCTGACCAACTGGGATCTGACATCTAAATATTTCCCAGGCACCACTGTATTTTTTCTTCAATAACAATTATTTCTTTTGGCAATTTGGCTATTACTTTTTCTATCTCTTTTCTCTCAAACCCCAGCTGTTTTAAGCTCAAAAACACCTCATCTGGCTCTGTCTTTTTGTCATCTCCCGTCAAGTCCAACTCTCCCAAGCCGCCGATTTTTGATTTCAAATCAATAATAATTCTTTGAGCTGTCTTTTTGCCAATCCCTTTTATTTTTTGAAAAAAATCTACATCCGCCTCGCCAATCGCCCTGACCACTGCCTCACTTTCCGCCTCCCCCAAAATTCCTGCCGCCGTTTTTGGTCCCACTCCCGACACCGAAATCAGCATTTTAAACAAATCCACCTCCTCCCAATTTTCAAATCCAAACAGATTGATCTCATTTTCTGACACTGCCATATAAGTCGATACCGTCACTTCCTCGCCCTGATTGTGTTTTTTGACAAAATTTCTCCCCACCCAGATACAATATCCCACCCCGCCCACTTCCACTTCGCAGTTATTTCCCCACATCCGATTTATTTTTCCTTTCAAGCTGGAAATCATACTTCATTTTACACTAACATGGCTTCAATCCCCACGCCCAAATCGACCCGCCTTAACTTTTATTTTCTGCCTCATATTTATCTATTTGTTTTTGATCAATTCCGTCAACATTTAGCAAAAAATACTCCGGATTGTCCCACACCGGCGTCAATATTTCGTTTATCTCCTCACTTGTTTCTTTATACCAGTATACCAGTGTTTTATTGAACCCATGACTCCAAAACCAAACACTATCTCCTTTGATTCCGGTTTATCCCTCAAATAATCTATATTCCAGCCAGCCACATAAGCCTCATATTCCTGCACTTCCACCGGCATCCCCGGATAATGTTTGTGCTGTAGCGCATGAATTAACTCGTGCTCCAATGTTGCCAGACTTTTGGTGTAATCGTCTTTAGTCTCCTTGTTTATATCTACACCTATCGTCTTTTCTGTATTTAAATAAACTCCGCCCGCCATCGCATATTTACCAAAAAAACTACCACAATCATTTTTCAGTCTTACCTTAACTCCATTAACCTCTGCTATTTCTTTCAAATATTTTTCATATTCACCCGGGTTAGCAAACCGATATTCCCTCTCCGGCAAACCATATTTAGTCCGAATTTTCATCTGATCAATCTCCAGTCTGTCTATCAACTCCGGATCATCCAGCCTCAAACCCGTCATGTATTCCACTAATCTATCAGTGCTAGACTGGGCTTTTCTCATTTCTATTTTCTCTGCCACCGATGACATCCCTATTTCTATTGGTTTTACTTCATTTTTTGCTTCCACAATTTACTATCCCACCTTTACCAAAATATATCAAACCACTAAATTTTTGTTGGTAAACAAATATGTCAACCCCACCGCCACCGCATCCGAAGCGTGGGACGGCGAAATATTTCCTGTTAATCCCAAAAAATTTCTCACCATTATCTCCACCTGATCTTTTTGAGCCCGGCCATAGCCCACCAACGTTGTTTTTACCTGCAACGGTGTAAACTCCACCACCTCAATTCCATTTCTCTGACCACAAACCTTAATTACTCCAATCGCCTCCGACACCTTTATAGCTGATTTGGCATTTTTGGCAAAAAACAGGCTCTCAATTGCCATTGCCTCCACCTTATATTTTTTAATCAACCTCTCCAGCTCATCATAAATTTTTTCCAATCTTCTTGCCGACGCCTCACCTATATTTGTCCTCAAACACCCGCATTCTACCAACTTATATTCACCCGCCTGAGATTCTTGAATATTCTCAGACCTGAGAACCGAGATCTGAGAACTGAGATCTGAGAACTGAGATCTAACATCCAAAACCGCCCAACCAGTGTTAGCCAATCCCGGATCAATTCCTAAAATCATAACTCAATTATAACAATCAGTTACCCGCTAACCGCATTTTTAAAAAAGTTTTAATTAATTCGCACCCAAGGAGTTTCATCATCATAAGATACATAAACTTCAATTTGATGTTCTTTTGAATAATCTACAAGATTTTGTCGATACTCAGATGACATTTGTGTTTTAGAAAAAAACCGAATAGACCTGACCTTTTTAGGCAACTTATCAACTTCTACCCAAGTAGAGAGACAAAGTTCTCCTTCAATCACTTTAGGTAATTCCAAACCTTGAGCTGACTGAAGACCAAACAAAAAAAGGTCACCGTTTTTTATAACCTCTGGTAACACCAATCCCTGAGCAGACGTTAAACCTCCCAAATCAATCCCACCGCCAACTACCCCCGATAACACCAATCCGTCGGCAGACTTAAGCCCACGCAAAGAAATACCGCCATTTATAATATCTGGCAGTTCCAAACCGCTAATTGATTCAAGGCTATCCAAACTAAGACCCCCATTTATTATTTTTGGTAACACCAATCCGTCGGCAGACTTAAGCTCAGGTAAAAAAATACTTCCACTTATTGTCTCAGGTAATTTTAGTCCGTCGGCAGTTTTAAGATGGGATAAATCGAGATTGCCACCTACAACTTTAGGTAAATCAACTCCTTTTGCAGACAGAAGTCCATCAAAACAAAAATCTCCATCCACCACCAAGGGCAATCTCAAACCTTCCGTAGACATCTCGGGAACATTCAAATTCCCAAAAAAATCATACTCAGCCAACGGGATAGATAAGACGAGACCGCCATTTATCATTTCTGGCAGCTTTCTGATTTCATCTAGTGAAAGACCTGACAGGTTAATCACCCCATTCACCCTTTGTGGTAATTTCAAACTTTCAATCGAAACCAAACCAGATAAATTTAAATCACCGTTAATAACCCTGGGTAAATTTATCCCATCCAAAGACGTTAGGTAACTTAAATCAACTCCAGACTCAACCACTTCAATATCCTCAAGAGCAACATTTATATCAGATACTTGATTCCTTGCCGACCTTACCACCCCCACTCTAGGATCTTTTTCATAACCAAAACCATTAATCGATTGATTGATTTCATATAAAAATCTCAGTTCATCTCTAGTTAATTCTTTCCCCGCCTTAACTTTACCATCAATTAAAGTTAACCTTTCCATATCCCTATCTTTCTTTTCAAAACTGCTTCCGCCAGGTAGCTGTTGATACTTATTCTTAGCAATTTCCAGCATATTAGGTTCTAAATTTTGACCTGGATTTATTCCTCTAACCTCAAACACCTCCCCTTCTTCCATCCTGATAGCAATCCGAGGAATTGTCCTGTTCCCTTTCTCATCTTCAGTGTAATACACATAAAAATCGCCCCTACTTAATTGATCCTTAGCCACCTCCTCACCAGCAGTACACCAACCAGTCCCATGACCTTGAAGCGACTTGTAAAGGGGAATATGGTCCCCGCCTTGGTCAAATTTAATCCACTCACCCCTGGTTTTTTCTTTATTTTCCTTTGATGCTGGAGTAACCTCATCAATTGCAAAAGCATAAATTCTAGAGAAACTTGTCGACTCTAAGATAGACCTTAACTCCTCGCTGACATGACCTTCACGTTTTAAATAATATTTAGTAATAACATCATAACAATAAGCTAAAGCCTCCCTGTTCAAATCAGGAAATATCGTGGTTGTGTCCTTAGTTCTTTTTGAAAACTCTTTTTTGTCTTTATCATAGACACCCATCTTAATTACACTCTTTAAGA
This sequence comes from Candidatus Woesebacteria bacterium, assembly GCA_035350835.1. Taxonomy (GTDB): domain Bacteria; phylum Patescibacteriota; class Microgenomatia; order UBA12405; family UBA12405; genus WARW01. The sequence goes on from DAOPUX010000009.1 coordinate 4,606, forward strand.
CATAAAATTTGAACCAGGTTGGATAACCAGCTTCAGGAGATGACAAATAGTCAGCCCAAACATCTAGTGATTTTTTTTGGTCGCGATAGATAGTTTCTCCGGCTTTTTTTCTGGCCTCAGGACTAAAATCATCTGCTGTTCTAATCCCAACCCTGTCATAATCTGCCCCTTGACCTCTTTGACGAGCAATTCTCAATTGTAGTTCAAAATAACTATTAGGAACACTGTCCTTATTAATCAAAAGCGCTTCTGGATAAAGCAGTTCTTCTTTAAATTTTTTTAGTCGTCTCTGACGATCAGCTTCATCAGGATTATTAAATATTTTACCCATCATTGATAAATCAGGACTCTCTTCTCTACTGTAACCATACAAAGTCTCTCCTAAAAAAGCCTCTAATCTTCCTTTTTTTTGAATTCTCATTGACCAAATTGCCATCCAACTTAGCCAGTTCAATCGCTTTTTTAACCAAATCCGATTTGTGTAAGTCAGAAAATAAATTGACTGGAATTTCTCCACCGCTTTCACTCATAAATAAATGATACCAAAAAAACTTTTAAACAGGTCTATAAACTTTATAAATTATAGGATAAACTATTTTTTCTCCACTTTTCCACATCAATACCCTATATTTTTTTACTATCTCAAAACATTAATTTTATAAGATATTTTTTAGGTTCAAAAAATAACAAATCAAAATCTGAAGTTATAATTTTGAAAAACGAAGATTTTATAGTCTAGATTAAGCTATAATTCCCTTATGGACACCAACAAACTTGTCTCCGATCTCACAGCTCAATTTCCCGATCTAAAAATTTATTACCAGCACTCTTTGGCTCCTTATACTACCGTCAAAATCGGCGGTCCGGCGGATGTTTTTATCCACTCCACCTCTTCTACCCAATTAACTGAAATCTTAAAATATTTATCTAGCGTAGATAGTATTTTTTCCGCGCGCAAGGCGCTTAAAGACTCTGATGAAGGTGCGAGCACGGTAAAAAATATTATCAAGCCAAACATCACTATCCTAGGCAATGGTTCCAACACTCTTATTTCTGACTCCGGCCTCCGCGGCATTGTCATCAAAAACAGTTCCGACCAATTTACTATTTTAGATTCTGTCTCTCCCACTACTCCCGCTTCTACCAAAATTTCTGCCCACCGTACCGAAAACGATCCCGCCAAATATCTTAATTTTTCCCAAATCGACTACGATGAATCTGATCAACCCCAAGTTTTGGTCAAAATTGACTCCGGTTGCAATCTGCCATCAACCATTAACCGGCTGATTAATGCCGGCGTTACGGGTCTTCAATGGTTTGGTTTTATCCCCGGCACTATCGGCGGCGCCGTTTATGGCAACATCCATGGCGGCACTCACCATTTCTCTGATTTTATCAAAGAGGTTGAAGTTTTTGACCTTAACACCGGTCAAATTAAACATATTCCTAAAACCAATCTCTCTTGGGACTACGACCATTCCTCTTTTCAATCACAGCCCAACTTGATTATTTTATCCGTCACCCTGTCTCTTTACCGCGGCGACACCGCCCGAGCCAAGGCCGCCGTCCAAGCCTGGATTACCCAAAAATCCGCCGTCCAATCCATGAATTCACTTGGCTCTGTTTTTCAAAACCCCCCACTGGCTATCTGTCAAAAAAATTGGGGCGAACAGAAATCCGCCGGCTGGATTATCGACACTCAACTCAATCTCAAAGGCGCCCAAATCGGCGATGCCCAAATCAGCCCCAAACATGCCAACTTTATGATAAATCAGAGTCAAGCTACTGCCACCGACTACCTTGCCCTTATCAATCTGGTCCAAACCCAACTCCGGCAAAAGTTCAACTTTCAGTTTGATTTGGAAATTAAACTTTTAGGCAAATTCACCCACTAAATTTCAAAACTACCACTTTTTTGTTTCGTCTTTATAGACTCATCAGTATTGGCCCTACCAATAGACAAAAAGAGTAAAAGAAGGGACCCTAAAATAGGGGTAAACCTATTAAGGTTTTCTTTTACTCCAAAAAAAAAGGTGAGAGTTTATGCCAAGCAGATTGGCCGCGGCGACATTGCCACTCCTTCCAGACACTCTCCGATCCGATCTAAATTGGCATTCCGGTCATCAAACCAAAAACCATTCTGCCACAGACCCAAAAAGTTGTCTGCTTGATCTACCAGATAAATGGGAAAGCTTCTTTTGTCAAAAGACAACAACCTGGACATCTCAATCAACTTCACTGCAGAGACGTCAATTGTTCCCACCAAAACCCTGGCAGAATCCAACCCATCGGCAAACACAACCCCGATAGCCTTCATCAACTCCAAGGTCTTGTCATCGACCGAGACAATGCTTCCGTATGTCAAATCTTGTGACGGAAACAGTATGTCGTGCCGATTAGGCTTTGTCACCACTTGAACTCTAACTGATGTCATTTTCACAAAATATCCTCCTATCCCATTTCCACCGGCATAACCGTATATCTTACCCTATGATCGGTATTTTCCATTACCAACCCATTTCCCGACTGATAATACCCTTGCACCACTCCTTTCTCATCTACCAAAACGATTGGTAACCCTACCGTCAATGCTCGTGACCGCTCCTTTTCATTCATCAGTTCAAAAGGATTGATCGATTTTGCCTTGTCTCTAGTAAAGACATAAATGCAAAAATTACCGTCAACCTTTACCTCAGCTCCCATTTGGTGCAGAATCTGGTCCATCGGTCGTCCTTGGATCACATTATCAGACTCCAATCTGACCATCTTCACCATTTCCACCATTCTAACTGACATCACATCAGGCAAGATAAAGTATTTGAAATAACCATTTCCGGTAGGAAAACAAAGCGTATAACATACCCCGCCGTCACACTCTATCCAAATCACTCCTTTCTTAAATCTCTCCCACCTCTGCGTTAAGTCGTCGGTCCGTTTCGAAAACAATCCCTTTTCCGTAGCCAGCATACCCTCACCCCTAAATATTTTTTTACCCGCTTTTGGGTAAAATCTAATCACCCTTAAATGATCAAATTCCACCCAAAACGGTTATGTTAATGTTCCTTGTTTCGTCCTGTTGGACTCATCAGTGCCAGCTTCACTGGCAGACAAAAGTGGGGAGTAAAAATTTATAAGCCTGTTAGGCCATTTTTACTCCCCAAAAAAAAGGGTTGCTAAACTATCGACAATCTGTCATCAAATTTGGTCATCCTAAACCCAGGCAGATACAGATCAAACTCCGGATTTTCCTTCGTCCAGAACTTACCGTCAACCCACAGTGCCGCTAGATCGCCTTTGTCGTCGACAAAATAAATTGGCCGCACCGCTGCCTTGTAGTTGGTGATCACTGAGAAATCAACCTTAGATAGGCTTTTTGGGTTTTTGATGGTATAAACCACCATTCCGTCCGGCAAGATCTGTTTGTGGGAGACCGACTCCAAATAGTTGACAAACGAATCCTGAATCAGCGCGATTTCATCCATCTTTTGGATATGACTCTTATTGGCCTTGATATCCTTCTCATACTGTGACAGTCGCCCTCTCAGCTCCACCTTGGTTGTATAAGCCGACACACTCAATCCCGGAAACCAAACAGTCAGATAACCTTTCCTATCCTTCACTCTGACACTAATTGCCTTCATTTTTTCCAACCCTTTCTTTTTTAAATGTTCACCACTCGCTTTTGAGCAGTGTTACATTATAGCTCAAATCACCTCACAAATCAAGATTATAGGATATACTACCCTCTCAATACCCTACCCACAAATTTTGGCAGCGCTAACTGCCTTTTTATTCTCTTTGGCTCTTTTATCAACGAATATAGCCATTCCATTCCTATTTTTCGCCACACCTTGGGCGCCCTTTTTAAATCCCCACTGTAATAATCAAAGCTCCGCCCCACCCCCATCACTACTCCCGCATCAATTTTTTTCAAATTCTCTTCAATCCACATTTCCTGCCGTTTCATCCCATATGCCACCAACAGCACGTCAGGTTTAAATTTATTAATATCCTTTTTTACTTCCTCATTTGTTACTGTTGGCTCTCCGGCGCAAGCTCTTACTTGATTATTTTTCAAACCTGTCTTTTTTATTAAATATTCCCCTGTTTTTACAGCTCGATCACCCCATCCCCCCAGCAAAAATATCTTTTTATTATATTTTTTTGCCATCTTGGCCAAATCCACCACCAAGTCCGCCCCCGACGCCACCCTCTCCTTATATTTTCCCCTCAAAACATCCACCCCGGTTTTAATACCCCACCACCACCTTGTCATAAACTTCAAAAATTTGCTTCTTACTTTATCGACTTTAAAGCTTGTTGACTTGATAAGCTCAAACGCCCAAATCAACCCAATTCCATCTACCACATTTAGACTCGTTTTGGTTTGCAAAATTCTTTTAAACCACCTATCTTTCTCCCCCGCCATCACAAACTCCGGATTTACCGTTGCCACCCAATATTTTTTCCTTCCTTGCCGAATTTGATTTTCCAACTCTTTTAGCACTCGACTCTTATCTCCGCCAAAAAGAGGAATATCAAACATTTTCCAATACTTTAGGGAATAAGTGTCATCAAACTTCACCCCTTTTTTTGCCTTTTTTGGCTTTTGAGCCTGTTTTTTTACCTTTTTTTTACTCACTGGTCAATTTTAGCATTTTTCCCCCGCAAATTTTGGGGCAAAAATATCTCAAAAACTATCCTATATTTTAAAAAAATAACTATATTAACTTAACTATATCACCCATTTTTGTCCTTAAATATTACAAGCTGTTTTTCTCAAAATCTATTTTCCCCGATTTTTACTATTTTGCACAAATTAATTACTCAAAAATATCACCGTAAAATAGTCAAATATATTATATTATCTCAAAAATATTAATTTTCTTAAATCTCCACTTATACTGCCAATATTTTTCCCAAAATAAATCCCAAAAAATTAGTTATTAACATTTTTATAGGTTAAAAATATGAACTATATCACTTAATCGCCCGACGGTAGACTTCCAAATTTTCCACCGCCATCCCCGTCCCTTTTATAACACACAATTGTGGCTCCAATGCCACGTGCGCCGACACCCCAATTTCTCTTGTCACCAGGGTGTTAAAATTCTTCAACTGAACCGTCCCCCCGCTAAGCACTATCCCTCGGTCCACAATATCCGCCACCAACTCCGGCGGAGTTATTTCCAAAGTATTTCTAATTGACATCATAATCATTTCCAGCATCGGCTTAATCGCCTCATACACCATTTCGTTATCCATCATCATATTTTTTGGCAGACCATAAACTGTATCCCGACCGTTAACCTCTATCGATTCTACTTTTTTGGGTTTAATTGCCGACCCCAATTTTATTTTGATTGCCTCGGCTGTCTGTTCCCCCACCACCAGGTTAAAATTCTTTTTCAAAAAATCCACAATCGCCATATCCAGCTTACCGCCGCCCACTTTAACACTCTTATGGGTCACTACCCCACCCAAAGCAATTACGGCTGCTTCCGCCGCCCCGCCGCCGACATCAACTATCATATTGCCAAATGCCTCAGATACCGGTATTTTTGCCCCAATTGCCGCCGCCAACGGCTCGTCAATCAAATAAGCCTTTCGCGCCCCCGCCGACAAAGCCGCGTCCAACACCGCCCTTTGCTCTACCTGAGTCACTCCCGCCGGCACACACACCATCACCTCCGGTCCGATAAACCATTTATTCCCCATCACCTGCTGCAAAAAATACCTCAACATCGCCTCCGTCACTTCATAATCAGCAATCACCCCTTCCTCCAACGGTCGGATAACCTCAATATACTCCGGTGTTTTCCCCAACATTTTTTTGGCCTCATTCCCCACCGCCAGCACCTTTCTATCCTCAATTCCCACCGCCACTATTGTCGGTTCATTCAACACCACCCCTTTGCCTGCCTCCCATACCAAACTATTGGCCGTCCCCAAATCAATCGCCAGCTTCTTAAAAAATTTCATACTTAATTTTAGCGGTTTTATTCCCAATTCATATATCCTAAATCACTCACCACTCCTCTATTAAGTTATAATAAGGCTATATGAAACCTGCTCCTAACAGCCGCAGCCTGATTCTAATTTTTTCTGTTGGCTTTTTTATTGTTCTAGCTACTTACTTTATCTCTCTTATTGCCCGGGGTTATCGTTTTTCTCTCAAAGACGGCTTCAGTCTCGAACCCACCGGCATGATTTCCGCCGTGTCCCGACCCAAAGGCGCCTCCGTCTATCTTGATGATAAACTCATTACCGCCACCGACGACACCATCAGTCTTTCCCCTGGTGTTTACCAGCTAAAAATTACCAAAGACGGCTTTCTTCCCTGGCAAAAAACCGTTACTGTCAAACCTGAAACTGTCTATCAGGCTGATATTCAACTTTTTAGCACCGTTCCCAATCTCAAACCCGTCACTCTCACCGGCGCCATCAACCCCGCCGTCAACCTTGATAACACTAAAATAGTTTATGCCGTTGCCTCTGCCTCCGCCGCCAAAGACAATGGTCTTTATCTAATTGAATCCGCTGGTCTGCCACTTTCTCTCATCCGCAGCGATTCCCGCCAAATTGCCGTCAATACCGCCACCATCGACTGGTCTGACTTCAGTTTCACTTTTTCCCCCAATTCCCGCCAAATTCTAGCCACCAATTCTCTTGAAAAAATAAACTACCTTTTGCCGCTTGACACTCCCATCTCTCCCCAAACTCTCGTCGATATTACCCATAATCTCGACACTATCCATCTTGACTGGCAAACCCAAACCACCGCCATTCTTGCCGCCAAACTTCAATCCCTCCCCAAAGACATTCAGCCTTTTGTTGCCACCGACTCGGCTCAAAACCTTCAATTCTCCAGCGATGACAATAAAATTCTTTATTTAGCCCAAACTGACGGCAATATCAAAGCCAATCTTATCACTCCGCCTCCAGCTAGAAGCACCCAAACCGAACACCGCCAACTTTTGGCCGACAATTACTACGTTTATGATCTCAAAGATGATACTAACTTTCTTATCGGTCCCAAAAATGAAGTTCTTTATCCCTCTTGGATTCCCAACACCAACAATCTCACCTTTGTCAATCAAGATAACCTCAAAGTTGTTGACTACGACGGCACCAATCGGCAGGTTATCTTTGCTTCCAACTTTAACCATCGCCTTGTTATTCCCTGGACCGGCGGCGACAAAATCATTATTCTTACCACTCCCTACCCGGGAGCTCCGGAAAATCTCTATTCTATCTCTGTCAAATAATTAGTTAGCGTTAGGTAGCACAATCTCTTCTACTTTATCAACCTGCCAACTCTCATCCCACACTTCCTCTATTACATCTTCACTTGCCGGCATTTCTTCTGCCTGTGTATATACCTCGGTTTCCACTTCCTCAATTGGCTCATCCTCCTGCAAATTCGTCTCCATATCCATCCCCGCCGTTTCTTCCCCCAATACCATCACTCGATTCTGATTTTCTTGCCCAATCTCTTTTATGCTCATCGGCACCAGCGCCATTAGCGCTATTACAAAACAAACAATCAAAGTCCTAGTATTTCTATCATTATTAGTCATACATTCAGTATATAAATTCAAAACTTTTCGTCAAGTCTTAACTTATTAACCTACTTATACCAATTAAGCTATAATAGACATACTTTCGGGGATTGGCGCAATTGGCTAGCGCGCGCGCTTCGGGTGCGCGAGGTTGCAGGTTCGAATCCTGTATCCCCGACCGATACAGGATGAGAAGTTTATCCGCCGTCTGGCGGAAAGCCTGTATCCCCGACCGATCAGTTTATAAAGTTGTAAAGTTAAAAGTTTTTAAAGATAAATGCAGCTACGTTTTTTGACTTACTTTACGAACTTGATAAACTTTAAAACTTTCAACTAATTCCGTCCTCATAGTTCAACGGATAGAACGGCTGCCTCCTAAGCGGCAAATCTAGGTTCAATTCCTAGTGGGGACACTCAAAAGACAACTCTAAATAGTTTATCCCCACAATAAGGTCTTATTTCATCTCGTCTTATAATAGCAGTCAAACATCAGCTCTGATAACAATTTTTCATCAAAATCATCACAATATAACAATAAAAATCAATTAATATCAATTAAGCTCCTCCAATTCTTTAGCCTTATTTTTATCAAAAAATATTTTTTTATTAACTTTTTTATTATTTTTTTTACAAATTTTTCTCCCCAAACATCTATTTTTTAATTTATCTATCTCCGACTTCATTTTTAACTGATTTATTTAATTAACCGCATATTTTATACCAGAAAAATATTAATTAACCGCATATTTTTTATATTCTCCGCATTTTTATTGACAATAATTATTGTAGCTTTGAGCAATTTATTTACCGAAAAAATATTTTTCAAATAAACTTACTCAAGTATAACAATTAACTACTATAAATATCTTTATTACCGTAAATAAACAATAACGCCCAAAAACACTTCATTTACAACTCCAAATCTGGTAACTAATACACATTTCATATGTATATAAAATTCTTCCTTTCTACCCTTAAAGTACCAAAATTACTATATCAATTAAAATCATTTTCTCCTCTCTAAATCTCATTTTTACACCCTCAAATTTCATCCATAATCAAAGCTAATCAAATTTAAATTACCCCTAAAACACCGATGCTCATTTGCAATTTCTTAATCTAGCAGTTAATACCTTTAATTGCCAAAACGTCATTATTTTGCTCTGTTATAACATCCCAACCTATTTTTTGCTATTTTTTATAGTTACTAGTCTAATTTCTTCTTCTTTAAAAACATCTTTTACCAGATTATTCACTTCCACTAAACTTACTTCTCTTCCTTTTTTTAATTCCTTATCCAAATCACCAATTTCATTTTCCAATAGCATTTTAGTTCCCATAAAACTTGCCCAGTAGCTGCTTCTGTCCATGGCCAACTTAGTTTTACCCTCCATATAGTCCTTAGCTCGATTTAATTCCTCTTCTTTTATCCCCTGACTCACATGCTTCAGCTCGTCTCTAACCACTGATACTGCTTCATCCAATCTCTCCAGTTTTACCCCGGACTGCACTCCCCAAAAACCTACTTCCTCAAAACTATCACTAATAGAAAAAACATAATAAGCCAGTCCCATATCTTCTCTGATCTTTTGATAAAGTCTTGATGAGGTATTGCCTCCCAAAATTATATCTATCAATTTAAAAGCGTATTTTCTCTCATCTCCCCGTTTCAACGCCGGCAGTGCCATGGCAAAATGGCCCTGCTCCACTTCCCGAGTCATGCTTTTTACCAGCTTATCATTAATTTTTACCTTAACTTCAGGCAATCCCTTGTAAAACTTATTTTCAAAATCTTCAAAATATTTTTTGACCTCATCATTGGCGCTGTCGTCAACGTTTCCGGCTATCACTACTACCATCTCCTTGGGGTTAATCAATTTGTTTCTAAAATTAACCACTCTCAACCGGCTAACTTTCTCAATATCTGATATCTCCCCGGCAATATCCCAGCAACCAATAGTTGACCCTCCATACAAAAACTTTGTCATTTCTCCCGACAACCCCATCATTGGATTGTCCCGATACATTCTTATTTCCTCCATTATCACCCCCCTCTCCTTTAGCACCTCTTTATCCTCATAAATCGAGTTTTTCAGCATATCCGACAGCAATTCCACTGCCCAACCGATATTTTCCTTAGTTGTCGTAATATGATATGAAGTCATTTCATGGCTGGTGCCGGCATTATAACCGGCTCCCTTACCATCAATTTCCTGGTTTATCGCCGCCGCCGTCGGTCTTTTGACTGTCCCCTTAAACGCCATATGTTCCAAAAAATGACTCATCCCAAACTCATCTTTCAACTCATATTTGGATCCTATTTTAATAAACACTTCTACCGTTACCGATTTTAATCCCTCAACCGGAACTATAATGCTTCTAATTCCATTTTTTAAGGTTGATATTTTAGTTTTCATCTTTTTTCCGGTCTTTAGACCAATCTATTTGTGGTTAGCAGTTAATTATAAATTCTGCTTGATACCTTTTGTAGTATTCTTTTGAGTTAATTTTGTTAACTACATCATTGTATCATTTTGCCTTTAACTGACTACTACAAAGTTTATCATCTTCCCTGGCACATATATCTCTTTAACTATCCGACCGCCACTTAACCATTTTTTAATTCTTTTATCCTTCTTTGCCAGATCAATTATTTTGTTTTTATTACTCACCTCTTTTGTTTCTATTTTTATCTCGCTTCTCACCTTACCATTTACTGCCACTGCCACCACCGTCTCTTCATCCACCAAATATTTGACTTCTGCCTCTGGCCAGGCTGCTCTATGAACCGAACCCTTCCCACCCACCAAGCTCCACCACTCCTCTGCCACATACGGCGCTACCGGCGCCATCAGTTTAATTAAAGTTTTAATTTCTCTCTCTGACATCTGACATCTGACATCTGACACCTCATTTATTGCTTGCATCATTTTGGCTATCGCCGTATTGTATTTAAAGTTCTCCAGATCTCCTGTCACCCCAGCAATTAGCTTGTTTATTATCACTTTAGCTTCTTTATTGCTAACACTATCATTATTTGTCTGACATCTGATAAACTTATCCATTCTTTCCAAAAATCTTTTAACTCCCATTAACGTCTTTTCGTTCCAAGCCATCGTTGCATCAAATGGTCCCATAAACATCAAATACATTCTTGCCACATCAACCCCATATTTTTCTGCCACTGTCTCCGGCACCACCACATTCCCCCGCGACTTGCTCATTCTCTGTCCGTCCGGACCCAAAATCACTCCATGAGATATCCTTCTAAAATAAGGTTCACTGATTTCCTCCACCACCGCCCCCATATCTCTCAAAAACAGATAAATAAATCGGGAGTAAAGCAAGTGCAACACATTATGTTCATCCCCCCCAATATAAATATCTACCGGACCCCAGTATCGCCATTTGTTTTTGTCAACTAATTGCTTTTCGTTTTTTGGATCGACATATCTCAAAAAATACCAATCGCTCCCCGCCCAATTTGGCATCGTATCCGTTTCCCGTTGGGCCTTGCTACCGCACTTAGGACATTCTGTTTCCACCCAATGGCTCATCTGTGACAGCGGACTCTTGCCATCATCGGTTGGTTCATAATGATCTACCTCCGGCAGCACCACCGGCAAATCTTTTTCTGCCACCGGCACCCAGCCTTGCCCGCCGTTTTGGTGAGCGCATTTAGGACAGTAAATCATCGGTATCGGCTCCCCCCAATAATGTTGTCTAGAAAAAATCCAATCCCGCAAGTGATATGACGCTGCCCTTTCCCCAATTCCCTCATCCTCCAACCACCTAATCATTTTTTCTATCGCCTCTTTTGATTCCAACCCTTCAATCATTGGTGAATTAATCATTTTCCCCTCACCCATATAAGCCTCTTTGTTAAAATCCCATTTTCCCTTTGTTTCCATCACCGGCGCCACTTCCAATCCAAATTTCTTGGCAAATTCAAAATCTCTTTGGTCATGAGCCGGCACCGACATAATCGCCCCCGTGCCATAAGAAGCCAGCACAAAATCAGAAATCCAAACCGGTATCTTTTTGTTGTTAACCGGATTAATTGCCTCCAACCCCGAAAAAACTCCCGTTTTTTTCTTATTCAACTCCGTCCTTTCCAAATCACTTTTAGCCCTCGAATTTTTTACATAAGTCTCTATTTCCTTCTTCTTTTCACTTGATAAACTTGATGAACTTGACAAACTTTCAACTAATGCATGTTCCGGCGCTATCACCATAAACGTTACTCCAAACAAAGTATCCGGTCTGGTCGTAAATACCTCTAATATCTTATTCTTAAATCCTAAATCTTGAATCTTAAATCTCACTTTCGCCCCTTCACTTTTTCCAATCCAATTTATTTGCGACTGTTTTACCTTGTCAATAAAATCAGTTTCTTTCAACCCCTCAATCAACTTATCAGCATATTTTGTTATCTTTACTACCCATTGAGATATAGTCCTCCGACTAACTTCCGCTCCACACCGCTCACATTTGCCATCCACCACTTCTTCATTTGCCAACCCGATTTTACAACTCGGACACCAGTTTATTGGCATCTCCCTTTTTTCCGCCAACCCCTTTTTGAACAGTTGAATAAAAATCCACTGTGTCCATTTATAATAAGCCGGATCGGTAGTGTCTATCTCCCGACTCCAATCAAATGAATAAGCCAATTTTTTCATCTGTTCTTTAAATCTTTGAGTATTTTCTGCCGTCACCGCCTGAGGCTTTTTTTTGGTCTTAATCGCATAATTTTCAGTTGGCAGACCAAAAGCATCCCATCCCATCGGAAACAGCACCTTCTTGCCTCTCATTCGCCAAAATCTGGCTTGAATATCCCCGCCGGTAAACGAAAATGCATGCCCTATATGCAGTCCGCTGCCGCTAGGATAAGGAAACTCTACCAACACATATTTTTTATCTCTTTTATCTTTTCCCTCGCTTCCCGCCTCATATATCTCCGGATGCTCTTCCCAATACTTTTGCCATTTATCTTCAATCAGTCTAAAGTCCATAATCACCCCGCTACTCCGCTGTCTTTTAAAAATTTTTCTTCCATCTGTCGCCCCTCTTCCCCCTCGTCTACCAACGTCCTTACCTCCAGTGTCGCCATCTCGCTCATAAATGAACCTTTAGTTATGCCTTTATCTGTTCCCACCGCATATCTTTCCTGAGTTATTTTTCTTTTGCTCGGTTTTTTTATTTCTTTACCCTCAGCATCCCGATTACCGATATTTTTGACCACCCCATCTGCCACCCCAAAACCGCTCTGTCTCAAACTTTGTCTGATAGCATCTGCTTTTTCCGGATTTATCATGAATCAATTTTACCATTTTATCTCTCCATCATAAAGACGATGTCCCCTTTCTCATCTGTCCTTTTTATTTCTATTTTTCTCTTTTCCAACTTCTCTATTACCTCCTCTCTTGGATGACCAAATCGGTTACCCTTACCCACACTAATTATAGCCGTGGTTGGTTTGATCCAATCCAACAATTCCTCGCTTGTCCCGCTATCAGATCCATGATGTGATATTTTTAATGCTTCTATTTCTCCCTTTAAAATCTGCCGCCACACCAGCCTTTGCTCCGTTTCCACATCAATATCTCCCGTCAACAACGCCGACCAACCCGTCGGTTTATATCTCAACACCCCCGCCAATGAATTAATATTGTCATCAATTTCATAAATATTATTTTGCCCCGGAGACACCACCTCAAATTCAAACAAATTATTGC
>DAOPUX010000010.1:0-17034 GCA_035350835.1 Candidatus Woesebacteria bacterium
CTGGCAATCATTATGCCATCGCTGGATTTTACAATATCATCAATATACTTAATTGCCCTCATATTCTCTATTTTCCCTACCACTTTTATTGATAATTTCATTTTTTTCAATAACTCTTTTAACACCTCTATATCCCTTTTGTCTCTTACAAACGACAGGGCAATATAATCCGGCTTAATTTCATTGATTCTTACCAAAGCCTCTTTGTCTCTGTCAGCCAATATTGGCAGCCTTACCTCCTCTGATATCAAATTAAGACTTTTTCTTGGTTTGATTATCAAATCAGTTTCTGCCTTAACTTTAGCCCCATACAAATCTCTTCTAATTACGGTTAATTCTGTATCACCATTATCTAAAAATATTTTTTCGCCCTTTCTTATAAATTTAGCTACCGATGTTGGGCTGGTCTTAATTACTGTCCTTTTGTCGCTAAATTTAGATCCAATCCAAAAGTAATTTCCTTTTTTAACTTCTACCTCCGCCCCATTTTTTGTCTCTATTCTTACCTCCGGACCCTGAAAGTCAACCATTACCGCTACTCTTTTTTTTACTCTTTTTGCCACCTCTTTTAGTCTTTTGATTGTATTTCTGTGCCATTCAAAACTATTATGCTTTAGGTTAAATCTAAAAATATCAACCCCTTGAACTATCATTTGTTCCAAAACAGATTCTGAGTCCGAAGCCGGACCAATTGTGGCAATTATCTTAGTTTTTTTGTCCATCTATAAAATCATAACATTATTATTCGTCTTAATTTACCCTCTTTATTTTTTTGACTTAATGTTTTATCCTATAACCACTTTCATCTTTGAAAGTAACAGGAACATTTAAATAAAGAAAGGACTGATTCCCTTGGTGTAATTTATTTAGGTTATAAGCTACTCTGATTTTCGGGAGGGGTGATATTGTGTTCGCTCCGACAATTCTTTTTCCCCAGCTGACTCTTGTTGGCACCCTCGTGGAAGAGAATCGGACGACGGCATCCAAGTTTGAAGACAAGGATACCCTTCACCGGCATCAAATACCACCCTAAATGGTATTTGATATAGAATCGTGTTGGGAGGCGCGATTCATAAGCACAACTGAATAGGTATCACCAAAGCAGGCCCTCTTGAAAGGGTAATTAGGTTTGTCGGATCGGCAGACCTGGCAGTGACTTGTCACAAAGCGTGATAAATAGTTAACTGCCTCATGATCGATGTGCCGCCTCCTCAACCCGTTTCTTTTCTTTGCTTACCTGTTCGACCGACTGGCCTAGAGCTAGATTTTTGCATTCCGCAACTATCTTTCTTCTAGGCCTTTTTATTTGAGATTATTATGACTATTAATCATTTGTCTTTTTATTACTATCAATCATCAATAATTTGTTAGATAAATCATACGCAAGAAAAAACATTTCAAGCAGATTAAAAAAGGTAGGAAATATTTCTTTGCCTTGTAAACTTCTATCAATTTTCTTATTTTTCCATTCAATAATTTCGTTTTTCCTTATTTTCCAACTTCCATTTTCATTTTTCAAATTGAAGGTGTTGTAATGGGCTGCCCCATTTCTTAAATGTCTTAAAAATTGAAACTCTTTAGTATGATTAATGGAATTTTGATATTTTGAAGATGATATAAAATCAAAAGTAAGAATTGCTATGGCCTTACCAATTAAAACAAATTGTTTTTGATGATTAGACTTAGTTACATATTCTTTTCCATTTTCCTTGAAATTAATATTTAAATTAATCGACTTGTTGTATTTATCTAAAATACCCGAAAAAGTATTGTCATTTTTCAATTTTTGTTGGACATCTAATGAAGATAATGCATTAATTGATAGCATCCACCACCAAAAAAAATTCTCAATATCTTTTAAAACCGGATGAAAACTAAATTCATCAAAAGGAATATGTTTTTCATGTCCTTTGCCATCATTAAAATGAAGTGTCTGCTTTGGATTAACCATATATTATAATAATATCCTATTTTCTCATAAAAATTTACGTGGCTACTTTATTTTCATTAAATGAAAAATGACGGATTTTTAGCGCTGTCCGCGGAGCCGAGCGCGGCCAGTGCTACGACTTTTTCCTATGATTTAAAAATTTTGTTACCCCGCATGGATTCGAACCACAATTACTACGTTCAGAGCGTAGTGTCCTACCATTAGACGACGGGGTATAGAAGTTACATATTATACGACAGATGGTATAATTTTAGCTAATGCAGACCATCGACGAATTAATTGCTGATCTAAATTTAACCCCCGACCAAGCCGAAGGTGTCAAAAAATATATCAACGGTCTTTTGGTGGAATTATTGGAAAGTATCAAGCAGGATCATATCAACAATTTTGACGAAACTATTCACAATCTCAAAACCGATTAATCCTCAAACACATATTTTGATTTTTCGTCTCCAATTGTAGTTGCTTCTCCGTGTCCCGGCAAAACCACTGTCTCTTCCGGCAATTCCATCAGTTTCTTTAGACTGTCATATATTTTTTTGGTTGAGCCATAGGCAAAGTCTGTCCTACCCCTAAATTGCTTAAATAAGGTATCGCCGGAAAACAATACTCCTTCTTTTTCGTTATACAAACATACTGATCCGGGTGTGTGGCCTGGTGTTTTTATTACTTTAAGTTTTTCTTTGCCGACATATATTTCGTCAATGTTTGATAAATCTTCATCAATTACCTTAATATTCGGCGTTTCTACTTTCATTTTTAAAAAATGTCTGGCAGTTGTATTTTGTCTGGTCAATAAAAATTTATCTTCAGCACTAATAAATATCGGCACCTGATACATCAGTTTCAAATCCAACGCTGCCAGAGAATGGTCAAAATGACCATGTGTCATTACTACACCTGTCAATTCAATCTGTTTGGCGTTAATCTCTTCAGAAATTGCCACTCCGTCATCTGCCGGGTCAATCACGATGCCTTTTTTGGTCTTTTCTTCCCACACCAGATAACAATTCGTCTCCAATTGCCCCAAAACTAATACTTCATACTTCATCATAGTATAATAACTCATATTTATGAACCAAACCAAACCTGTCTCTAAGCGTCTATTTATCGGCAGTTTGCCTTATCGCTTTACCGAAGGGGAGCTTTTAAATTTATTTATTTCTGAAGGGAAAATTGTTTCTATCAGAATTATGCACAATCAGTGGGGCAGAAGTCGGGGCTTGGGTTATGTCGAATATGAAAATTTGGACGATGCTATTAGCGCCAAACAAAAATATCATAACTACAAAATTGCTGACCGAACCATTATTGTTGACTATGCCCAGCCCGATCCCTTTTTAACCCCCGAAGGTCAAGCCCGTCACCAAGAAGCTCTCAAAAATCATCCCCGCCGTAGCCAAAAACCAGCTTATTTTGACTCTCCCGATTCTCCCAACCGTCAGCAATCCGATTTTCATTCTCAACCAAAACGAAAATATAAAGGCGGCAAACCAGTGTTCAATTCACTGGGAAAATCACTTAATCGAAATACTACCGGTGAATACATTCCCAAATTTTTTCCCGACTCTAGCGCCAAAAAAGTCAAAAAATACCGACCCAAACCGGGTCAAAAACCTGAATATAAATCCAGCCACCCCGCTCATGTCCGTTCCAGTGTCTTTAAACAAAGAAATTTTGGTGCCAAGTCCGGAGCTAAATTCGCCGCTAGAAGCCGAAAAAAATCGTCATGAATTTTTTAACCAAGTCTCAGCCTATTATTGGTCTTGCCCCCATGGATGGAGTTACCGACGAGGCTTTTCGGTTGGTTCAAACTCAGATTGCCAAACCTGATTTAATCTTTACCGAATTTGTCAGCGCTGAAGGTATTAGTCGTGGTGGAGTCAAACTTTATGACACTCTTTTGTTTTCTCACCACGAAAGACCTATTATTGGGCAATTATTTGGCAAAGATCCCGATAGTTTTTATAAATCAGCTGTAATTTTGTCCCAACTTGGATTTGACGGTATTGATATTAATATGGGTTGCCCCGCCAAAACTGTCACCCAACACGGTAGCGGCGCCGCTCTAATTAGTAAACCCGATTTAGCCGTTGAAATTATTCAATCAGTCAAGCGGGGGATTAGTGATTGGTTTACCGGCAAAACCAAAATTACTGACCTCAAACTCAACCAAAAAACCTTAGAGGTTATTGGTCGTAACCAAACATATTCCCAAACTAACCGTCATATCAAAAAAACCAATTTACCGCCCACAATTTCTGTCAAAACCCGCTTAGGGATTGATCAATCTATCATTGAAACTTGGGCCGAAATTTTACTAAACCAAAATTTAGATTTTTTAACCATTCATGGTCGCACTCTAAAACAAGCCTATTCTGGACAGGCCAACTGGTCTGAAATCAAAAAAGTAGTTGACCTGGCCAAAAATACCAAAACTAAGGTTTTGGGCAATGGCGATATTACCTCCCGCTGCCAAGGGCTAGAGTACTGCCAAAAATATGGTGTTGATGGTGTTTTAATTGGTCGGGCTGCCGGCGGCAACCCCTGGTGTTTTTCCAATCATTTAGCCACCCCTCAGGAAAAATTTTCCGCCATGCTGCTCCACGCCCAAATCTTTTCTGAAGTTTTTCCCCAGCGTTGTTTTGATAGTCTCCGCAAACATTTTTTGCTTTATACTGCTGATTTTCCTCATGCTAAATCACTCAGAATGAAACTTGTTAGATTAAACTCTGTCAAAGAATTATTATCCCTTGAATCAGAATTTCAAAGTTGATAGAGTAGAGAATATGTCGGACGAAAATCAATCTCAAACCCTTATTAATATTGAATCTCTTATCAATACTGCCAGTAGCCGGATGGATGAGTTGAGTCGTCTTCTAAAAGAACAAAAAAGTATGATTGACGATCTTTTATCAAACGACAACCAATATCAAACCATTGAGCAGGAAGTTAAAAAACAAACTAAAGTCAAGGCTTCCTCCCGCCAAAATGTCCTCAATTCTCCTGAAGCCAAGCCGGTATTAGAAAAAATCAAAGATAATCAACAGCAGCTAAAAGAGCTTAAAATCGCCTTATCAGACTATTTATCGCAATATGTTAAACTTTCGGGCACCAACCAAATTGAAGGCCCCGACGGTGTTGTTCGCCAAATTATTTACACTGCCAAACTAGTCAAATCAAAATAATAGTTTATAATTCACCTATGGCAAAACAAATCCAACAAACCGATTTTCAGTCAGAAGTTATTGATCACAAAGGCAAGGTTCTTGTCGACTTTTGGGCCCCTTGGTGCGGTCCTTGCCAGATGCTTGGCCCGATTATCGAAGAAATTTCTCAAGAGGTCAAAGACGCCAAAGTTGTTAAACTTAATGTCGATGAATCTCAGGAAGTTGCCGCCAAATACAACATCATCAGCATTCCTACCGTCATTCTTTTTAAAGACGGTCAGATAGTCGACACTCTCATTGGTTTTAGACAAAAACAGGAATATCTTGACGCCATCAACAAAGCTTAAATTGCAAAGCTTAGTTTTATCGGTAGATTAGTTTATAATACTCTCATGGCTTTAATTGACGAAGTGCGTATTACTATCAAAGGTGGCGACGGTGGCAATGGTGTAGTTCATTTTTATACCGACGCCTCCCAAACCAAAGGCGGCCCTGACGGTGGCAACGGCGGCGACGGTGGTTCAGTTTATTTTGAGGGTGTTTCTGATATCACTAAACTAAACCAATTCAGCCATTCTAAGGTTTACAGCGCTCAAAACGGTCAGCCCGGTGGTCGCAACAAACGAAGCGGTAAAAAAGGCGATGATTTGATTATTTCTGTTCCCGTCGGCACTGTTGCTAATTATGACAACGGTTCCTCTGTAGAAGTAGTTGAAGTTGGTCAAAAAATTCTTATGGCTAAGGGCGGTAGTGGCGGCCGGGGAAACTTTGTTTTTAGATCCGCCACCAATCAAACTCCCCAGCAGTCAGAACCAGGATTTAAGTGCCAACCCAAAAAACTTTTTCTTCAACTAAAGTTAATTGCCCAAGTCGGGCTGATTGGTTTGCCCAATGCCGGCAAAACTAGCCTTCTTAACGAACTTACCCGCGCCAAGGCTAAGGTTGCCAATTATGCTTTTACCACTCTGGAACCAAATCTTGGCATCAGTCGTTCCGGTCATATTATCGCCGATATTCCCGGACTAATTGAAGGCGCTGCTGCCGGTCGGGGATTAGGCATAAAATTTCTCAAACACATCGAAAGAACCAAACTTTTGCTTCATTGTGTTTCCGCCGAATCAGCCGATATTATCAAAGATTATCACACTGTCCGTACCGAACTGGCTAATTATAGCTCCGCTTTAGCCCAAAAACCAGAAATTATTATTCTGACCAAATCCGATACTGTTGACCCCGACCGTCTTACATCCCTTCAAAACAAAATCGGCGCCGACCTGGTTACTTCCATTATCGACACCGATAGTATCAAACACCTCAGTGATTTTATTGCCAAAAAATTAAGCTAAAGCTTTTTTGACTTTCTCCCAATCTTTTTTGAGTTGAGCTGCCAGTTTGGTCATGCCGTCTTTGGTGGCTCTCAAATCTCCCTTAAATTCAGAAACCACATCCTCCACAATCAAGGCATATTTACCTTTGTCTATTTCTTTTCCTGCTGTTTTTACTTCCGCAATTTTACCCATCACAGCTGATTTAATTTCATTATATTTTTTAACCGTTTCTTCCGTTGCCTCACCAAAAACTTCCTTTACTTTAGTTTTGGTATCAGTGACATTGGTTTTAACCTCTTTGTTGAGTTTAACGGCTAATTTTCTTAAGTCTTCTCTGGTTTCTTTGCCAGACTTAGGGGCAAAAAGTAAGCCACCGATAGCTCCGGCTGCTGCAGCCAACAAACCTGTTAGAAAAAATTTTCCTCCATTAGATTTTTGTGTCATATTTTGTCAAAAATAAATTAAATAACAATTCAGTCTAAAGTAAATTTCCCTGCCTGTCAACAAATTTTACTTATTTATTTCTCTTTCTGGCCAGTGTTTATCTACTTCCACTCTCAACTCCAAATATACTTTTCTCTCCGACATCAACTCCAATTCCTTTCTGGCGTTATAACCGATTTCTTTTATTTTCTTCCCCCCCTGACCGATTATCATTTTTTTATACCTTTCTGCCGTGGTCAAAATAGTCGCTTTTATCAAAATCAATTTTCTTTTGTCTACCACACTTTCTACCTCCACGTCTATCGAGTAGGGGACTTCCTTTCTCAAAAATAAATAAGCCTTTTCTCTGATTATTTCGGCAATATATTCTCTCGAATTTATACCTATTTTAGGCTTATTTTTTTCTTCTATCAGTTGAATATTATATTTTGTTTCCTGATTAGCTTTTGCCGGCAGCAATTCAAAAATAAGATTAATCAAACCTTTAATATTTTTTTCTTTGGTGGCGCTTACTTCAATTGTCCGGTCAAACTCGTCTTCCAGATAATTATATTCCGCCAAATGATCCTTGGGTCCTCTGGCGATATCTATTTTGTTATAAACCAGTATTTTTTTTACGGCTACCTTTCTCAACAGACCGATAACTTTATTTTCCTCTTCATTTTTTGGTCGGGATATATCCACTACCGCCAAAATCACATCTGCCTGATTTAGCTCTTTTGGCGCCTCCTTGTTAATCCTTTTTCCCACCAAATCATCAATTTTAGCCATAATTCCCGGAGTATCAGAAAAAATTATTTTGCCTTTTTTGTCGCTGTAAACTACCCGGCTGTTTTTTCTGGTAGTTTGAGGTAGAGGTGAAGTTATCGCCACTTTTTGAGACATAATCGCGTTTAGCAAACTCGATTTGCCCGTATTTGGTCTGCCTATCAGCACTACTTTGCCGATCTTTATTTGGTTTTTGCTTTTATTTTCCACAAGTGTATTTTACACTAAGTTCTATTTTATTGATTGACACTTAGCAATCAAAATGATAGACTGCTAAATATGCCATCAGAATCAAGTCAAACCAGTGCAGTTCAGCCTATTCGCAAAGTGCTGCCGCTTATACCTCTCAGAAATATTGTTCTTTTTCCTTCAGTCGAAACTTCGCTTTTTTTTGGTCGCAAAGAATCAATGAATTCTTTGCTCCATGCTTACGACAATACTAATAAATTGGTTATCATCACCACTCAAAAAGACGGTCGGATTGAAAATCCCAATTTTAATGATCTTTATAATGTCGGTGTTTTAGCCAAAATCGAACATATCCTTCAAACTGATGGTAATCTTCATGCTATTGTCAAAGGCGTTTCCCGGGTAAACATCGTCAATTTAGTCAAAACCGACCCCTTCTTTTTGGCCGAATACGTCGATCTTCCCATTATTCCCGAGCCCGTTTCCGAAGTCCAACAGTCTGCCGAAACTCTTCTCAGTCAGCTAAAAAAGGCTTTTGCCCTGGGACGCCAATTTGATCTGCCGGCCATGATGCAGTTAAGCACCGGAGTTTCCAGCAGTGATCTGGCAGACCAGGTCAGTTTTTCTATCAACGCTAAATTAGCCGAAAAACAGGGTTTGTTAGAAACTCTTATTGTTAGTCAGCGTCTTCGGGCTGCAACTGAATATCTGATTCAGGAAATGAAAATTGCCGAATTAGAACGCTCTATCGAAGAAAAAACTCAGGAAAAATTTAACACCGGCATCAAAAAAAATGTCTTAGAAGAACGCAAACGCCAAATCGAAAAGGAGCTGAAGCGTTTGGGTCAAAGCAGTGGCGGTGAATTTGACGAACTTGAATCAAAACTAAAAAAACTCAATCTCCCCAAAGATGTCCGCAAAAAACTACTCAAAGAACTTGACCGGCTGATTGAGATGGGGCCGATGGCGCCCGAATCAAGCTATATCAAAACTTATTTAGAAACTGTTACCGAACTACCTTGGGGCAAATATAATCACTCCAAAATCAGCCTAACTAAAGCCTCTCAAATTTTGGAGGCTGACCACTACGGTATCAAAGATGTTAAAGAAAGAATTCTCGAATATCTCGCCGTTATTCAACTCAAAAATAAATCCGACATCAAAAAACGTCAGGACAATTCCGGCACTGCCAACATTTTATGTTTTATTGGTCCTCCCGGTGTTGGCAAAACCTCATTGGGTAAATCTATTGCCAAGGCTTTGGGTCGGGGATTTGTCCGCGCCTCCCTTGGCGGTATCCGGGATGAAGCTGAAATCCGCGGTCACCGCCGCACCTATGTTGGGGCTATGCCTGGTCGGATCATTAAGGGCTTAAAAGAAGCTAAATCTATGAACCCGGTTTTTATGTTGGACGAAGTCGACAAAATTGGCTCTGATTACCGCGGCGATCCTTCTTCTGCTTTGCTTGAAACTTTAGATCCGGAACAAAATTATGCCTTTTCTGATCATTACATTGATTTTCCGGTTGATCTTTCCAAAGTCTTTTTTATTCTTACCGGCAACGATCTTTCTACTATTCCAGGACCTTTGCGCGATCGTCTGGAAATTATCAATTTTTCCGGTTACACTCTTGATGAAAAATTTCATATTGCCAAAAAATATCTTATCAAAAAAGAACTCTCTGCCAACGGTTTAACTGTCAAAAATATTGTTCCTCTTCAAGATTCCACCATCAGATATATTATTGAGAAATATACCCGGGAGGCCGGCGTCAGAGGTTTGGATAGAACTATTTCTTCTTTATTCAGAAAGGTTGCCAAAAAAATTGTTACCAAAAATATCAGTCAGGTTGACTTAAATAATCAGGCAACTTTAAGAAAATTTTTGGGTCCGGAAAAATTTTCTACCACTCTCAAGGGCAAGAAAAATGAAATCGGAGTTTCTACTGGTTTGGCATGGACTTCTGTCGGCGGTGATATTCTTTTTGTTGAGGTCAATATTATGCCGGGCAAAGGTCAGCTAATTTTGACCGGTAAGCTCGGTTCGGTGATGAAAGAATCTTGTCAGGCGGCTCTGTCTTTCGTCCGCAGTCAATCCAAAAATTTTGGCATTAATCACGATTTTCACAAAATTGATATCCACATCCATGTTCCCGAGGGCGCTACTCCCAAAGACGGCCCTTCTGCCGGTGGCGCTATTACCACCGCCCTGGTGTCTGCGCTCAAAAACGTGGCTATTCCCAAAGATATCGGTATGACCGGCGAAATCACCCTCCGGGGCAATATCTTGGAAATTGGCGGTCTCAAGGAAAAATCGATTGCTGCTCATCGGGCAGGACTGAAAACTATTTTTATTCCCAAAGAAAACCAAAAATCATTAGTCGATGTCCCCAAGGAAGTCAAAAAAGATATTAAATTTATTCCTGTATCTCATTACACCGAAATCTATAAACATATTTTTAGCTAGTCGTCGTTCCACTGCCAAGATTTTTTGCCTTTCTTATATCTATTTCAGCCTGCCGATCAAGCAAAATCTTAAACATTTCATCTGCCAGATCTGCCGTTCTAATTCTTTTGTCAATTTTTCTAATACCGCTAACGTCATAGGATAAGGATAAAAATTCATCGTCTTCCGCCAAATCAAATCTAACAAAGCTGCCGTCTTCATATCTGCTGCTAGTCACCCCGTCAAACAAAATTCCCACCGACCTAAAATCTCTCCCCACATTAACCACCGCCGGTTCATACTTAATCGTTTTACCGTCTTTACCTTCTCCTGACTCGCTTTTTCTTTGATATACCACCTGATTGTCTCTCATGTCAGACAAAAGTTTTACCGCCCCGCTATCATTCAATTTTTGAAAATTAATTTTTTCTTCATCGGTTACTGGTTCTCTTACTGGCGATACCAATCTTTGATCTGGGGGACATATCCAAATTTTAATATTTTCCTTCATTGGGTCATTATAGCACTACATTTTTTCTACCGTCTCTATCCCCAACAAATCCAATCCGGTTTCAATTATACTTGCCGCCGTGCGTGTCAAAAACACTCGAAACACCTCTTCTTTCTGATTGATTATCCAATTTTTGGCATAAAATTCATTATATTTTCTGGCTATTCCCAATATATATTCCGCCACCACCGAGGGTGAAAATCTCTCTGCTGCCTCTATTATTTTTTCTTCAAACTTATAAAACTCTTTTACCAAAGACATTTCTTCATTATTTATTTTTCCCGAAACTCGGCTGATATTTTTTTGTTCTTTTATTTTGGTTTTATTTAGCACACTTTTGCACCGGGCATAAGTATATTGCAAATAAGGCCCCGAATCTCCCTCCAGACTCATCACCTTGTCCCAGTCAAAAATAATATCTTTTTTTGGATCGCTGACCAGGTCGCTAAATTTGACGGCTCCGATTGCTACCGTCTTAATCATTTCTTCTTTTTCTGTGGCCGTTAATTTTTTATCCACTTCACTTTTGTCAGCAATTTTTTTTGCCTCTGCCATCGCTTTTTCCATTACTGTCGACAAATGGATAGTGTCACCCTTTCTAGTGGAAAATTTTCCTGTCGGCCACCTGATTAATCCATGAGCCACATGCACCAACTGATCTTGGTTAAACCAGCCCATCAGTTCTGCCGCCGCAAATACCTGGCGAAAATGCAGTTGTTGGTCTGACCCAACTTCATAAATAATCAAATCAGGGTTCCACTTCTCTTTTCTATATTTAATTGCTGCCATATCTCTGGCAAAATAAGTTGTTGTTCCATTTGATTTTTCCAACATTGCCGGTGGCATTCCTTTTAGTTCAACTATAACTGCCCCCTGACTTTTTTTGGTAATTTTTTTACCCTCAATCTCTTTAGTTACCCCCGAAATCATATCCTGATAAAAAGATTCTCCGTGAACAAAATCAATCTTTACTCCCAACATTTGATATACCCTTTCAAATTCCCTCAAAGAAATATCAACACATTTTTGCCAGATTTTTTTGGCTTCTTTATCACCTTGTTCCAGCTTGGCAAACCACTGCCGCCCTTCTTCTGCTAAGTTTTCGTCTTTCTCTGCCTCTTTGTGAAACTTAACATATAAATTTTCCAAGTCGTCAATAGTTATTTTGTCCAAATTTAATTTCGATTCACCAATGATAAATCTTGAGTCATTGTTCATGGCATGGACAATTGCTGCCATCAATTTGCCATATTGAGTTCCCCAATCGCCGATATGATTGTCTCCAATACATCTCCATCCCAATATTTTGTAAATGTTATAAATTGACTGACCAATATTAGTCGACCTTAAGTGACCGATACCAAACGGCTTGGCAATATTCGGCGCCGAATAATCTATCACCATTGTCTTACCTTCAAAATTTTGTGCCAGCTTCCTTCTAAATTCAATATCATAATTAATTATTTCTGCCTCTTCAATCAAGTAACTTGGATTAAGGTAAAAATTAATAAATCCCGCTCCCGCCATCTCCACTTTTTCTATCAAATCTATTTTATTTTTCAAAACATAATCATTAATCTGACCTTGCATTTCCTCCGCCAGTTTTCTTGGATTTTGCTTGAGTTTTTTTGCCATTATCAGGGCAATATTGGTCGAATAATCACCAAACTGATTATCATTTGGGTGCTCTATTTTAACCTCCTTTGGATCTACTTTTGCTTCTACCGAATCCAAAATAATTATTTTTAGTTGGTCTGCTATTTTCATATGTCTAAAATACTTTTGACCCCGCCGGCAAATCGTTTTCCGGGAATAATAATACCGCCGTCTCTTCCTTTTCTCCTTTGTCGTTTGTTATTTCTTCCGAAGCCGCAAATATCATTGCCTCCGACAGCTCTCCCATCATCTTCCTGGGTTTGATATTAGTCACAAAAACAGTTTTTTTATTAATCAAATCTTTTGGCTCATACCATTTTTTGATTCCGGAAAATACTGTCCTTAAATCATCCTCTCCCATATCCACCCTTAGTCTCAACAATTTTTCCGATCCTTCTACTTCAACCGCCTCTTTTATTTCTCCAATTTTAAATTCAACTTTAGCAAAATCATCATAGTTAATTTGATCCATGGCTAATTTTAACAAAAATTTCTGCCCAAAAATTAGACAACTAATTATCAAAATGATATTCTTTGGCTAATTCTTATTGGTTTAACTCATTAATGAATATTGACACCTCCATTTTTAAATCTTACGACATCCGCGGCATTTATCCCGATCAGGCCGACGAAAAATTAGCTGAAAGTATCGGTCGCGGTTTTGCTAAATATTTAAATTTTCCCTCACAAGTCATAGTCGCCCGTGATGGTCGCATTTCCGGACCTTCTATGAAGCAATCCCTTATTGACGGACTTACCAAAGTCGGAGTTAGTGTCATCGATATCGACCAGGCTTCTACCGACATGTTTTATTATGCCTGCAAAACCAGAGATTTACCCGGAATTTCCGTGACTGCCAGTCATAACCCCAAAGAATACACCGGCTTTAAGATGGTCAAAAGAATTCCCGAACTATTGTCCGGAGATGCCGGTATCAAAGAAATCAAAGATTGGATTCTTGCCGACAATCTACCTGCCGATTCTGCTACCCCCGGTCAAGTCGAAAAACTTAATATTATGGCTGAATTTATTGATTATGTTTTAAGCCTAGTTGACGTTTCTCAGCTTAAAAATTTTAAAGTTGTGGCTGATCCTGCCAACGGTATGGTGGGGCCGATTTTAGAAAAATTGCAATCGAAGTTACCGACCATCAGTTTTGTGCCCATGTATTGGGATGTTGATGGTAATTTCCCCAATCATGGCGGCGATCCGCTTTTAGAACCAAACCGGGTTGATATCCAAGCCCGAGTTCCGGTCGAAAATGCTGACCTAGGAATTATGTTTGATCCGGATGGGGACAGATTTTTTGTTATCGACAATCAAGGCAGGTTTATTTCCGGCGATTTTTTAACCGCTATTCTGTCTCGATATTTTCTCCGGCAATATCCTGGCTGCAGTATTGTCTACGATATTCGGGCTTCAAAAGCTGTTAGAGAAACCATTTCTGCTCTTGGCGGCAAAGCCCTAGCCAACCGTGTTGGTCACACTCATATCAAAGCTAGAATGAAGTCGGAAAATGCCTTTTTTGGTGGAGAAATCTCTGGTCACTATTATTTTAAGGATTTTTTCCTCTGCGATAGCGGTATTACCACCTTTATTTACCTTTTGGATTTTTTGTCTCATTCCGACCAGCCCCTGACTCGGCTGGTTGATGAGCTCAATTCCAAATATTTTATTTCCGGTGAGATTAACAACAAAGTTGCCAATGTCCCTGCGGTTATGTCAAAAATTGAATCAATCTACGGACCCCAGGCAATTTCTCCGGTGGAAAAAATGGATGGTTTAACCTTTGAAATGGGGGATTGGCGTTTTAACCTTCGTTCCTCCAACACCGAACCCCTGCTTCGTCTTAATCTAGAAGCTGACTCTCAGGAATTAATGGTCCAAAAACGTGATGAAGTTTTAGCTCTCATCACTGGTTAGTTTTTTCTTAGTCTTTTTGACTTCCTTTGCCGGAGTTTGAGGTTTAAGCGCTGCCAATATTTTATCCAGCTTTTGGTTGATCATCTCTATTTCCGCGTGAATATTTTCTTGACCGAAATTATGGCTTCCTCTGTTGTCAAACCTTCTTTTATTACCTTCGCGGTCGCCGGTTTTTTCAAAACAGTTGCTGCAATAAACTGGTTTCTCACCTGTCGGCATAAACGGCAATTGACAAACCTTACCGCATTTATCACAGACTGCTTCATACATTTGCCTGTCTTGATTGCTTCGGTCTCTGCCAAAACCGCTTCGGTTTCGACTGAACCTTTTTTGCTTTTTGTCACCAAAACCGCGATTATCAAAGCTTTTAAATCCGCGATCATTATTAAAATTTCTCATTTTATCTTTTAAACTTATTAAATCAGACTAAGTATTGTATCAGTTTTGAGTTTCAATTGCCGCCGATGATGTTGCTACCCCTTTATTTTCAATAAATTGATGAATTTCTTCCCAATTATCTTCTCCTGATTTTGGCAGCAATATGAATTGACCAGTTGTCGCCACTCCATTAGTTAAAACATTTTTATCTGTCAGGGCTATCGATACTATCTTGTATTCTGATAGTTGTGGTAATTTTGCTACTAATTCGTTCATGGTAGCAAAATCAATATCCGTCATAATGTAACGGGATAAGATATTAAAAGTCGGTATTATTTTGGGAATAAAATCGATATTAATGACTCTGTCTTTGACGGCATTTATCACTAATTTTTGTCTTTCTGCCCGGTTAAAATCACCCCCATTTGTCGGTGAGTGTCTCGACCTGGCAAATTTAAGGGCTGTAGCTCCATTCATATGTTGCCAACCTCTGTTAAAATGCAGATTTTCATAGCGGCAGGGAAATTGATCCTCCAATTTTTCTCCCGACATGGTTGCCGTTAGCGCTGTAACTTCTTCATCGGTTTTGCCACAAGTATCTTTAATATTAGCTTCTATCGGGTATTTGGGATCATCAAAAGTTCTGACAACCTTTATATCAATTCCGCCCAAATTATCAATTATTTTTATAAATCCATCAAAACCGATTGAAGCAAAATAATCAATTTTAAATCCCAATACTTCACTAATTACTTTTTTGGCCAGCTCTCCACCTCCGGCCTTGCCTGTAAATTCTACTTTTTTGTTTGGATATTTTTTATCATTCATCCCGATACTAAAAGCCTCATTGATTTTTTTATCCACCGTTTCTTCATCATTTATTGGTATTTTTACCCACAAATCTCTTGGCACCGATATCAAATCAACTTCCTCGTCTCTTGGTCTGATTTTTGCCACCACAATTGAGTCAGTCAAAAATCCACCTTCATGATTAGCTCCGCCATAACCCAGCAGTAAAATTGAATATGGTGCCAGCGGATCCGGTGTCGGCGTTGCTGTCGGCGCTACACTTGTTTCCAATTCCTTTTTATTTGGTTTAACCACCATTTTGTTGTAGTTCACATAAACCGCCGCCAAAATTGCCATTATTAGTCCTAATACTCCTGCTGCTATCCACCACCACGCTATTTTTCTTTTTTGCATAAGTCAAAGTATATACCCATCATCGGCAATTTTGCCATTTACTATTTTTACTTCCTCACTTTCCAATAATTTTATTTTTTCTTCTGCCATTTTTCCCTCAGTGTCTCCAAAAAATCCACCCACACTTCCGTCACTTCTGATCACCCTGTGGCAGGGGATTATCGGTGGGTTTGGATTGTTTTTTAGCGCTTGTCCTACCACCCGATAAGCTTTTGAATTCAATTTCTCAGCCACTTGTTTGTAAGTCATTACTTTACCCTTAGGAATTTTTTCGACTACTTTATACACCCTTTGATTAAAATTCATTATTAAATCATACCCAAAATTTCCCCCAAAATAAAACCCCCTTATCAATTAAAATCAATCCACACTTTCGTGTAAATCGTCTTGACCGACTTGGGGGTAAAGGATTTGGGTTTAACTCTTGTGGGGGAGCATGTCTATCACTGCTTTAACAGCCTTCTCCACCAACCCTTGGCTGAGACAAATTTCGGTTTTTCCATCTCTGGTTTGCTGGTGCACCAACTTGGTGTCAGACAAGAAATCCAGCCAGTCCTTGGCCTCCTCCCTGATTCTCAGACCCTTTGCCCTGGGAAACTTTTCCACCTGGTCAACAATCTTGTCCCACGGATACGAAGTGCACCACGAGTTTTTGTCGTTTTCGGTCAGTATGACAAAAGCAGATACCAACAGCTCCACCTCGTTGGGACTCGGCATTCCATGGATTGAGGTATGACCGGCTTTCTCCCACATCTCCCTGACATCGCGTGGGGTAGTGTAGTTGAGACACTGTTCCAACAAAAAAATCACCCTTTTCCATTTATTTTAACCAAGCTCCAGCCTGGTTAATTTCAAAGTGCTATTAGCAAAAATATTTTAGAGTTGCTATTAACTCAAAATTTAATTACTATATGAACTTAGGACGTAAATTATAACACTTTGAGCTATTTAAGACCAATTTCCAAAATTCTTGAGATGTTTCAAAAATAAATTATGTGACCCTACGGGGACTCGAACCCCGGTTAGCGGAATGAGAATCCGCTGTCCTAACCGCTAGACGATAGGGCC
>DAOPUX010000011.1:0-15347 GCA_035350835.1 Candidatus Woesebacteria bacterium
AAACTTTTAACTTTATAAACTGCGGGTGCGAAGCACCAGCTCTGTCTGTTTGTTAGCAAATGGTTTCAGATCTATTTCATTCCCTTACTTAGGGTGTTTTTCACCTTTCCCTCACGGTACTAGTTCACTATCGGTCCGCTAAAGTATTTAGCCTTAGAGATTGGTCTCCCTAGATTCCCACAATATTTCGCGTGTCTTGTGGTACTTAGGTATCTAACCAAACAGTACTTAAATTTAAAAATACAGGACTTTCACCTTCTTTGGTCACTCATTCCAGAGTGTTTTTCTAATTTTTCCTGTTCTTATGTCAGACCCTGCAACCCCCCGATAAATCGGGGTTTAGGCTCTTCCGGTTTCGCTCACCGCTACTAACGGAATCTCTTACGATTTCTTTTCTTCCAGGTACTTAGATGTTTCAGTTCCCTGACTTACCTTCCACGACTTGCGTCGGGATCAGTCCGATTTCTCGGACCAAGGTTTCCCTATTCGGACATCGTTGGATCAAAGTCTGTTGACGACTCCCCAACACTTTTCGCAGTCTTCCGCGTCCTTCTTCGGCTTTAGCAACCAAGGCATCCGCCATTTGCTTCATTAAAATTTTACTCAATATTTCGGCAACTCAATTTAGCTGCCAAGAATAAAACGAAATTGAAAATAAAATTACTTCGATTCAATAAATTGTTAATGTTCTCAGTTCAGTTTAAGAAGATAAAAAATTATCTTCTTATTCCTAAACTTTATAAACTTGAATTTTTAAGTTTATAAACTTAGAGTGTGGACCTGGTCCCGCAACGGCGTGACGACCCCTTCATTGCTGAAGTGGACAAAACGCCCGGTGGACCTGGGGAGATTCGAACTCCCGACCCCTTCATTGCAAATGAAGTGCTCTAACCAACTGAGCCACAGGCCCAGAAAATTAAATGTGCTCTTAAATAACCATAAAAAAACCTGCCTTTTCGGCAGGCTGGCCGAAGGTTCAATGCCCTCGGCTAATTCAACTTTTCTTACCCTACCCTCGTTCGGCAACCCTCCCTTGGTTTTGTTTGAATATGTTGAATTTAGTCCTTAGCATTATTTAAGTGGGTTTATTCTACCTAAATCTTCCCTCAACGTCAACAACTTGTTTTACATATAGGGTATACTACTTTTTATGACTCAAATACTTCAATCCATTCTTGATATGGTTAAAACTCATGGTCTTTTGGCCATGTTCATCGGCGGAGTGGTTGAACAAATTATTATTCCCATTCCTTCACCTATTATTACCATGTCCGGCGGCGCCTTTCTTATCCAGCACGGTCTGCCCTTTTTTCAGACCATTTGGGAAATTATTACCCAAGTCTCCCTCCCATACTCCTTTGGCGCTGTCATTGGCACCAGCTTTGTTTATCTTATTGCCTACTATGGCGGTCGTCCGCTTATAAACAAGTTTGGTAAATATATCGGCATCAGCTGGAACCTGATTGAAAAAATCAAAGCCGACTTCCAAAAAACTATCAAAGACGAACTCTTTATCTTTATTTCCGTTTGTATCCCCGTCGTTCCCGTCTCTCTTATCTCTGCTTTTTGCGGCGGTTTCCGCATCAAGCCCCAAAAATTCTATCCTATGATGTTTTTGGCTCTCATCGTCCGCTCTATCATTCTTGGTTATATTGGTTTTAGTATGGGTGAAGCCTTTCTCGGTTTAGCTCACGGCTTGGACAAAATTGAAAGTTTTCTCACTATTGTCGGCGCCTTTCTTATTTTGGGATTTCTCTTTCTCAAACGGGAAAAATGGCTCAAAAAAAACAGCTAATAACCCCAAATACTTCTGTCTTCCCCTTCATATCCCAACGCCCAAAAACCATAACCGGCTAATTTATTTTGCCTTACCAAGTCAATTTTGGCTCTCAAACTCTGATTATTCTCAAAATATATTTGTCTTGTTTCCCCATCCTCTTCAAAAGACAGCCAGGGTGTCATTGACAGCTCATCCCAATTAACCTCTATTTTTTTCTCCTTAATCAAATTTTTCACCCGATTCCAACTCGCCATCTGATACCATCCTCTTTTTATCTGTGATTCAAACTCATCCGTATAAGTTTTCCATTCATAGCCATATAACGGATATGCCAACACCAATTTATCTTTGTTCAGTTGCAAGTTCAAATATCTCTCTACTACTTCGGTAATATTTCTTTCCCCCACTTTCGACCCCAACGGCGCTACCGATCCGGCATAATCCACTCCCGGCCGGTGAAAATCATAAGCCATTACTACCAAATAATCTACCTTACTTACCAACTCTTCTATTTCTGTCGCCGATCCTTTAATTACCGTGTTAGCAAACACATCCACACTTATTTCTCCCACCTCCGCCTGCCTCAATTCCTCCAAAAATGTCAAAAAATTTTTTTCCAAAATTTTTGTCGGATTTCCTTGATACTCAAAATCAACATTAACCCCGTCAAATTCTTCTTCCTCAACCACCCGCCCTACTTCTTCTACTAAATTTTTTCTGTAATTTTCACTGCTCAATAGTTTTGTCAGTTTATCGTCTTTAAATAACTTAATTCCCAAAATATTTTTACCCCCCTGATTTTTTGTTTCCTCTTTTTGCCTCAAATAAGACTCGTTATTAATTTTATTCGACTGAAAATCCCAAATTAATTTACCTGTTTCCTCTGTTTCCACCCCCAAAAATATTAAATGACTTACTTCCCTGCCATAAACTCTCGTCTTCCCCACCATCCAGGTTGGCAAAAATCCAAATGTTACCAACTCTTTCTTTTTATCCTTTCCTTGCCGGTTCAAAGATAATGGGTTCAAAAATTCACCCTCTTTTGTCAACCACATTCCCACCGCCAATCCGACCAGCACCAAAAAAAATAATATCCTTCCTAATTTTTTCATTTATGATTTATTTCTGGCCGCAAACTTAATTGTCCTCAATAAATTACCCAAGTTTCCAAAAACCACTATCACTCCCGCCCCTATCGCTGCCAAAATCCCAACCACTCCAGTTAATCTTCT
The DNA here is from genome assembly GCA_035350835.1 of Candidatus Woesebacteria bacterium. Taxonomy (GTDB): domain Bacteria; phylum Patescibacteriota; class Microgenomatia; order UBA12405; family UBA12405; genus WARW01. The sequence continues at coordinate 3,013 of DAOPUX010000011.1, forward strand.
CCTTTTTCTTTCCATAAATTATTCTATCATTCTTACCCCGTTACTCTGGTGGGTGATGGAGAACTCGAATCTCCGACCCCCGTCTTATCAGGACGGTGCTCTAACCAACTGAGCTAATCACCCAAAAAGTAATCCTATTCTACCAACATCTCAACCAAAATTAAATACCTTCGTTTCCAACCTCTGCCAAAAACTTTACCACTTCCTCTGCCACTTTTAACCCGGTTACTTCTTCAAATCTAGTGTAATTTGGGGTTTTATTTACTTCAAACAACAGTGGTTTGGTTATTTCATCATCTCTAAATACCACATCCACCCCTGCTATTGCCATTCCACACACCTCTGCCGCCCTAACTGCCATCACTTTTATCTCCTCTGGCAAATCACTTTTTTCAAATACATCCTTAAGTCTCGGATTATCCCCGATAGCTCTCATCATTACCCCCAACACCTTTCCTCCCACCACCATCACCCGATAATCCTTGCTGTTGACAACATATTCCTGCAGCATATATTTATTCTCACCCATTTTTTCTATTTCTTTTATCTCCTCCAGCTTTTCTTTCAGATCTTTTTGACCATAAATTTTAAACACCTGCCTTCTTCTATCCCCCCGGCTACCTTTAATAATTAAAGGGAACTCAAATTTAGTTATATCTTCCTTTTTCAAAAATTTTAAACTCCCATAAATAGTTTTTGGCACCGGCAGCCCCGCCTGACTCAAAACCACCATTTGGTGAGCCTTACACACGTCACTCTGCCGTCCTCTTTTTATAATCGGATCAATAATAATTTTATCCTCACCCAACTGATCCAAAATCAAACTTGTTTCCTCCCAATAAGTCTTGTTGTTCCGAAAAAAATAAACATCATAATCCCCGATTTCATGATTTCTCAAAAATACTTTTCCCGTCTCCGTCTCAAAAGCCAATTCTTTAAATGAAATCAAATCCAATTCCACCCCCAATTTATCTGCCACCACCTTAAGCTCCAAAAATTTACTCCCCGCCACATTGCCTCCAAACACTGCAATTTTATTCATCTTTTTCATTTTTTAATCTAATTTTTAATCAAAAATCCCGTCAAATCTCTTCTCCCAATCAAAAACTGGGAACTTAACCCTTCCCGATTAGCTACATTTACCGCTGTCGAAATTTTCTTGCCCTTCAGCCAAAATGTCAGCCATACCACCGGTCTTTCGTGAGCGCTGCCCAAAGCCGAACGGTAATGACGATAATACAAAATTCTCTCCTCAGTCAGCAGCCCCAATTCCTTGGCTAATTTATGATCTATCGAACTTCTCAATGCCCCCGTGTCTACCTTGGCCTTCACCTCAATCATCCGATGTTTCCCTTTCTTTATAATCCTATTTTTATCAAACTCGGGTTTAAATCCTTTAGGAATTTTTACCCTAATATTTTCCACCGGCTCAATCAATCGGTTTTTTTCTTTTTCCTCTACCTTCTCAAAAAATTTCTCCCCAAACAAATATTTAGCCAAAGTTATTGCATGATCGACACTCCTAACCTCAATTTCATCCACCTTTTCCAATCTGGCCCTCAACCCTGCCCGGTTACATAATTGAATTGACAGACCTGGTCTGGCATTTACCTCCAACACTTCCGGCCCCTTCTCCTTATCCAACACTACATCCACCCCCATATAACCTAACTCCGGCAGCGCCACCTGGCACTTTACCGCCGTCTCCAAAATCTCCCGCCAAAATGGAATTTTTATCCCATTAACTTTTCTCTTTTTCTTTTTATTAAAATCATAAATTCTTGACACCGTCATTCCCCCGCCTTCAATCCCAAACGTAGTTATACCCGTGGCTAAATCTACTCCCAACCCCATTGCTCCCTGATGCAAATTAGCCTTACCACCCGATTTCTCTGTTGGGATTCTAAACATGGCCATCACCGGTATCCGGTTGTAAACAATCACCCTGATATCCGGCGTACCTGATTTAGTTAATGCCAAAAACAATGGGTGAATCTTAATCCGCTCTTCCACCAACACCGTATCCGGCATACTGTGTAAACTGTATTTTCCCGCCAATATTTCCTGACAATGTCTCTGCAAATCCGCCGTTGGCAACACTTCCCCATTCATTTTTAACCACTCACCCGCCCATTTTCCCCTCTTCCTGATAATCAAAATTCCCTCTCCCCCATAGCCCGACTCCGGCTTAATTACAAAATTTCCCTCCAGTTTTTCCCACTTAAAATTATTCAAATCATCTTGATTTTTAAATCTGGCAATCAACTCCGGCACCGACACCCCCGCCGTCATTAACTTTTTTTTAGTCCGATATTTACTGTCGGCAATCGCCTTGCCCACCGCCGTGTTTTTGCGCAAATATACCTTATTTCTTTCATTCTTTGTCAAAAATCGGTGATATTTTTTTAGATTAAACATAGGTTTTAATTATCAAACCGCCAACTATTTTTTCTCTCTAATCCCTTTTTTGAATCTAGCAATCTCCGACCACCGAATTCCGCTATAATTTCCCACCGCCAAGTTGGCTATCAGTATTAAAACTAATATTAAATCCGGATATTCTAATACCAAGTTTTGCATCCATACCCAGTTCATTATTGTCGCTCCTGCCACTGCCAACACTATCGTTCCCAACATTAGTTTTTTTGCCTCTTTTTTGCTCTTTAATAACTGTGTTCTGGTAAATTCCTCTGCCAACAAAATCATGAATAAAATCGGAAAAATCGATACTTGGCTTATATCAATCCCGCTAAATGCCGATGACCACACCATAAATATAAATGTCCCAATAGAAATAATTATCAATCCAATTGATCTCGCCGGCCAAAAATGGAGCTTCAGTCGTCTCAAAATTGACTTGCTCAAAAGCGACAGCAGCAACACCACCCCAAACAATACCAACCCTCCCGGTATTCCCGTTGCCAAAAAAGTTACCGCCACCATTGTCGGCATAAAAATCCCATATCCCGACAAACCCACCACGTAGTGCAAAAATGATACTAATGTCGCCACCAACGGCAGTAATAACAACAAGACCAGTGTATTAGTTGATATCCCCTTACCTACCGCCCAACCAATCGCCACTTTTAATGTATTTAAACCATTCCACTTCTCCGATTTATATTCCAACCCCGTGCTTTTTGGTTCTTCCTTTATATTTACCACCGGCGCCAAAGTCGGTGTTATTTCCGTATTCACCCCCGCTGTCTCCGTAGCAACCGTTTCAGTCGGTGCTGGACTTAAATTTAAACTTTTCACCAATACCATTGTCGGAATCGACGTTGGAGTCACCAGTCTCTCCGGCTTTTTTGCTTCAACTTTGACTGCTAATGTCAAACAACTCCAACCTAATACTATATATAGTAGGGCAGTTATTTTTTTCATACTCTAATTTTACTTTAAAAATTAACTGAAATCTGATATCTGATAAACTGAATAACTTATAACAAAGTGCCGTATTATAGCATTGTTTTAACCAAATCTATTTCCATCTTCACCAATTCATTTTTTTTCCTCTTTAAGGTATAATTTTGCCAATGAAACCATCTCTTCTGGCTCAAGTTGATATCGGCAACAATCTCCTTGATAACAGTGGCGCTGCTGTCGGTCCCAAATATACCAGTATCAGTCCCCTTATTAGTTCTCTTCTCAAAAATTCCCTTACTATAGCCGGAATTATTTTCCTCGGGCTTCTTATTTTTGGTGGTATTAGTCTCATCATTAATGCCGGTTCTTCCGATTCCAAAAAAGCTGCCCAAGCCCAACAAACTGTCAGCAGTGCCCTTATCGGCTTTGCTGTTGTTTTTTCCGCTTATTTTATAATTCAAATTATTAGTCTTATTACCGGCGTCAAAATTCTTGATTCTGGTTTATAATAACTTATGCTCCAAATCTTTGGAACTATTACCAATCCTACCGGCTACGACAGTCAAGAAGGTTCCGGTTTATTCACTCTTTTGACAAATATTTTCAGATTAGCTGGAGTTGTTGCCGGTATTTTCTTTATTGTTCAACTTATTTTAGCTGGCTACGGCTACCTTTCCAGCAGTGGTGATTCCAAAAAAACTGAAGCTGCTTGGAATAAAATTACCCAAAGTCTCATTGGTCTGGGCATTGTCGCTGCCGCTTTTATTATTGCCAGCGTCGTCGGCGCCATATTAAATATTGACATTCTCAACCCCACCATCCATGGTCCAAATTAAACCCCTAATCGCTGTCACTTATAAACTAGAAGGTCCCGGACTTGCCCCCGATGCTGTCAATCCCGCCAAACCCCTTGAAAGCCTTATTAGCCAAATAATTGGTATTCTCACCATTGTCGGCGTTATTTATTTTATTTTTCAAATTATTCTTGCTGGTTATTCCTTTATCTCTGCTCAAGGCGACAAAAATAAAATTGAAGCTGCTCGCAGTCGACTTACCAACGGTATTCTTGGTCTGACTATCGTCGTTGTTGCTCTCGGTATTGGCGCTTTTATCGCTACTCTCTTAGGTATCAAAGATCCGCTTAATATTCAAAACCTTGTTCCCAAAGGCTAATTTTTATGTCCAATCTCATCAAACCTATTTTTGCTCAAATCAACAACCCTGTTTTACCCAATTCCGGCAGTATTGTTTCCAGTCCCTCAACCTACGTCAATAGTGTTATTCAAAGTGTTATTTCTATTTTCCTTATCGTCGCTGTCCTCTATTTTGTTTGGCATTTTATTATGTATGCCTACCATATGATTTCTTCCCAAGGCAACCCTGACAAATGGAAGGAAGCTCAAAATTCAATTCTTTATGCCTTTATCGGTCTTCTTTTAGTCTTTGCTATATTTGCCATTCTTAAGTTTGTCGGCATTATTTTTGGCATTCCCAGTCTCCAAAGTCTCCAATTAACCTGGCCTTCCCTTTAATTTTTTCAAAAACCTGTTATTATTTAATTAATTATTAATAAAATTATGCTAAATAAACTCAAACAACAAATCCAATACGCAGCTATCGCTGCTCCTATCTATGCCCAAGAGAGTATAGAAATAAAATCTAAAACTAGCGATTTCCAAACACTAGGCAACCTTACTGCTGGTGGTATCATTTCCGGTGCCGTCAGTTTGGTTTTAATTGTAGTTGCTTTAGTTTTCTTTTTCATTCTCGTCTTAGGTGGTCTTAAGTGGGTCACTTCTGGCGGCGATGAGAAAAAGGTCGGTGAAGCTCGAGCTCAAATCACCAACGCCCTCATCGGTTTAGCCATTGTCTTTGCCGCTTGGGCTATTATGAAACTCATTGGCACCGTCTTTGGTATTGACATTCTTAAGCTAAGTATTCCTACTTTCCAGTAAATTTATTTGGCTTTCAAAACCCGCCTTTCTGGCGGGTTTTTTGTTGGTCTATTGTATAATAAATTTATGAACTTAATCACCCAAATTTTTCTGCCCAAACCCGCTTTAGCCCAAACCCAAGTATGGTCTGGTCGTTGTGTCTCTGACGGTGTTGCTACTATTCAAGGGTTTGAGTGTTTGTTTCAAAATATTATCTCGGTAGTTTTCAGCCTGGCTGGCTTAGCTTTCTTCGCTATGTTTATTGTTGGCGGTTTTAAATATCTCACCTCTGGCGGCGACTCCAAAAAAATTGCTGCCGCCTCCACCACTCTTACTTATGCCGTTATCGGCGTTGTCGGCATCATTGTCTCCTGGTTAGTTCTCCTGTTCATTGAACAATTTACCGGTATCAAAGTCACTATATTCAAAATCCCAACAACCTAAATAATGATCAAAAAAATCCTGCTCATTTTAAGTTTTTTTTGCCTATTTTGGCTTAATACTCCTGTTGTTTTAGCTCAACCTGACCCTTCTCCCGCCACTCAACCTCAAACTCAACAAAACGTTTTTGTTGTTATTTGGGAAGCTATCGTTAGATTTTTTAACTACCTTATCTTTGGTATCACCTACATTTCCGAAGATTATCAAGCCTCTACCAAAGACACCCGCCAATTTACCAACGACTATACCCGCGAAGATAAAGATATTGCCTCCCGAGCTATTCCCGAGTCTGTCAAAAAATACCGTAAAGGTGTTTGGTTTTATGAAGTCCTCACCAAAAAAAATAATAAATACCAAGATGAACTTATCAAAAGTGACCAGCTAGAAGTTTGTCCTGACATCAAAATTACTGAGATCATCGCCGTTATGTGTCAACAGGGCCAAAATATTCTTTACGAAAGAGATAAACCAAACCAACCTCTAAGTTGTCAACAAGCCCCCATTCCTTCTTTTACGCCCAAACATCCTGTTTCTTGCTATCTTAATGCCTACAATAATATTCAGGAAGTTCCTCAGGGATTATTTATGAATGAAGAAAATGCCGCTCCCATGACCAGCACCCAATTAAATGACACCATCCGCAATGTTATGCCTATCACTTTCCAGGGTGAAACCGCCCCGCCCACCAACGATACCCCCCAACAGGCCAAAAAACTTGCCGAAGATAGCGACAAACAGGAACGCAACATGCTTCTTGGTATTCTTGCTGACAAAGTTCATGACCAAATTGCCTGCAGCGACAAAGCCGACTTTAACCGGGACAATCTCCGTGACGCTTTTGCTTGTCACATGATGCCCAATAGCTGGAACAATCCAAAATGTACCGCTCTCGGCCAAATCCTTGATCTTGATCAAATCCAATGTGTTGAAAAAGACACTGTCAAAAACGGTCCCGGCCTCAGTCAGCGCGGCACCCACGGTCTGGCTCTCAGTGGTTATAAATATAAAGATATTGTCAACCTTTATCATGGCGACGGAGTTGATGTCCAGCGTCTAGGTAATGATCTTGAAGGACCCATCAAAGTTGTTCTTAGGACAGATTACGGTAAAAACAGTGACACTACTTGTCCAAATCTTGTTGGTAAACAAGCCATTTTCTATGACAAAATTGATCTTTACCGCGGTAGTGGTGGAGTCAATGAGGATGGCAAAACTCCCTGCAATAAATATGTCCGAATTCCGGTTGATGATCCTAACAACCCTCCCAGTCCACCCTATGAACTTAAAGGTATTTGTTACCCGGTAGTTCATATGGATACTCTCTACAACTATCTTCTCGGAGTCGCCGAAGTTAGCCGCAACTGGCATATTGAAGCCCAAAAAGCTCTGGCCCTGACCCATCGTCATACCGCCGTCCAAAACCGCGGTAAAGGTTTCCTTTGGGACGATGCTGCCGACCAGGCCTTTCGTTGCGACCAGGTCTCTCTTAATTTACCCAAAATCGTCGACGGTAAAAAAGTTATCACCAATCAGGGCGCCGCCGTTGAACTCACCCGTGGCGAATTTGTGGTTGATAAATACAGTCGCCGCCGTCTTCACTCCACTGCCCGCACCGCCTTCTGTGGACCCGGTTCATACAATCCCAAATTCGATGGTCTAAAATACGAAAAAATTTCCTACGCCTATCAAGGCGGTAATAATGCCATCAACGGTATTTGTTTTGAAGGTGTCGGTTACACTATGCCAAACATAGATATTGCCCTCTCACCCGACGGTTCTTACCTTCAGGAATATCAATATGATCCAAATTCACCGGTCTTAGGGCAGACCACTGATAATCAAAATAACCAATCCGCTACCTGCCTTCTCGACAATCGTCTTTTTTCTCCATTAAACCAGCTTATTTCTGCCTTCAACTCCCAAAATCCCGACAATCGCCTTACCTTTCTTAGTTGTTACCGCAGCACCGCCCAACAGCAGCAGCTTTGGGATCAATATTTAGCCGAAAACAAGGGCGACAAACTCAAAACCATCTCCCAAATTAATTATCCTGGCACTTCTCCCCATCAAACCGGTCGGGCTATTGATTTTGGTGACAAATCAGGCAAATTAACCTCACAGTCTCCTGCCTATAAATGGCTGGTTTCCAATGCCTCCCGGTTTGGCTTTTATCATCACCAGTTAGAACCGGAACACTGGAACTACAAACCCTAAATTATGCTCAAAAAAATAACTCAAAATAAATATATTCTTATCTTGATAGCTATCGTTATTATTCTTATTGTCATCAAAATTATTTCCTCCACTTCTGTCAACAATACCCCTCTTCCGACTAATACCAAGCCCGGACAGCCGTCTTCCCCCACCCCATCCAGCTCAAACTCTGTTTCTTCACCAGAAAATTATACCTCCGGCCCATCTCCAACCAATTCTACCTCCACTTCACAGTCAAACTCTTCATCCACCAACCGAATTACCGAAATCAACTATCAAATTCCTCTTTATAATCTCCTGCCTTATCAGGGCAAGTATTTCTCCGCCCGCCGTTATATTGGCGCCAACAACCTGGAAATCATTGTCCCCCGTCAAGACCAAACCGACCTGGCCAAACAGGAAGCCCAAGCTTGGTTTGTCCAAAACGGTGTTGACCAACTTGACCGTTTTACTGTTATTTACAAATAATTACCACTTTATTTATTAAGTTTGCTAAAATTAATTATTAACCTATGACCTTCAGACAATTGCTTCATCATCTCAATCTCCGCAACACTCGTTTACTTCCTTCCAAAAAATTTTTTGTTATCACCTTTCTCATAATTTTGTCTGGTTTTTCTATCTTTTTTTCTCTAAAAACTATTACTGCTCAAACTGAGCCTAATACCACCGCTGCCGGAAACTTAATTAAACAAAAACAAGATGCTATTGAAAAAGGCAATAATCAGGAAGCTTGGCTCGACTCCTCTCTTAGTAGCAACATGATGAGTCTCTTAATTTCTCTTGGTGGCAAAATTCCTTTTGATGAAGATGGTAACCTCAATCTCAACACCAGTTATATTCCGGGCGGCGCCATTGGTACCGGTACTAATATGATTAGTAGCTTATACTATCAACCGGTTTCTGGAATTGAGTATTTAGCCCAGGTAAAAGACAACTTTCTGGGCAAACCAGCTTATGCCCAAAATACTGGCTTTCAGGGACTTAGCCCCCTCCTTCCTGCTTGGAAAGCCATTAGAAACATTGTTTATGTTTTTGTATCGTTAGTTTTTATCACCATTGGTATCATGATTATGCTTCGGGTCAAAATCAGCCCTCAAGCTACCGTTACTATCCAAAATAGTATTCCCAAAATTATTACCACTCTAGTCCTGGTTACTTTCTCTTACGCCATTGCTGGTTTTGTTATTGATTTGACCAAATTAATTCTGGCTTTCGGACTTTCATTGTTCTTCCAAATAAAAGGAAAAGGGTATGGTGAAGATTTGTTACCAACCAAATTTACAGAAGGCGGAGGTATTCCTATTATCAGCTGGTTGGGTAATCTTATTAAAATGGGCTATGATACCGTTGCCGGTTGGTTTGTCGGCCCACCCAATACTCATGAAAAACTATCAAACATGAGCTTTTTTAGTATTTATGAACTAACCAACCGAGCTATTCCTGCCGCTTCCGGCATTGCTCTTGGTGAAATGTTTGGTCAAATTATGGTTGGGACGATCTTAGGTGGAGTTGGGTCTGCGGTTCTAGGAGGACTAGGTCGTGATTTATTAGTTGCCGGTGGAACCGTTATTGGTGATGTTGTTGGTGGAATTGGTGGAATAATCATTATTCCCCTGATTATTGCTATATTTATGGTTATATTCATGATCAAACTTTATTTTGGTCTTGTTAAGTGTTACATTACCCTTATTTTTAAAATAATCATCGGGCCGCTTCAAATCGGTCTTGGCGCCTTCCCGTCAGCCAAATCGGGTTTTTCTCAATGGATTACTGAGATTGCTGCCAATGCTGTTGTTTTTCCCATCACCAGTTTATTTGTCGTTGCCCTAAATTATCTAACTGATGTTCTTTCCGGAGGCGGTTTATGGATTCCGTCACAAATCTCTATGAATACTATTTCAGGTAATATGGCTGTAGTTTCTGCTGGTGTTGGTCTAGCTGGTCTGGCCGCTTTATCTAAACTTCCCAAGCTCGTCCCTGAAGCCGTCTTCAAACTCAAACCCGATGCCTTTGGTACAGCTATTGGTGATTCATATAAGCCTCTTTCAAAAGCTGGTAAGGTTGGGTTTGAAATGGGTAGAAATAAGTTTGTTGATTCAGCCACTTCTTCGGCCGGTACATATGACGGACGTGGGGGAATAATAAGACAAGGGCTTTACTACGGAGCTAGAGCCCTAGGAAGATTAAAACATTAATATTCAGTTATTTTCGCTTTTCTCTTTCCAATCCCGCCATTAAATCTCTTCTGTTTTTAACAACTTGTTGAGTTATTTTAGCCAATCTCATCATAGTAAGCATCTCACCCTTGTCTCCACCAAGCCTCTCTAAAACAGCCTGTCTATCTCTAATAGGAACCAATCCAGGCAAATTTACTATCTCCCTGATTCTTCCTTTATAGTTAGATCCGTCGTATTTAATCGATTTAGCATCCAACATAATGTCATCAGCCAAACTCTCAAAGCCCGTTGAAGCCGCTATCACCCAAACCATAAACTCCGGATCGTCCAAGAATGATAAATACTTCCTTCCACTACTAGTGGATTCGGTTTTAGTTTGTCTAATCAATGCAATATCTTTTTGAAAATTCCTAGCCCACTCATGCTCATTTTTAGCCAACTCTAACCTATTTTTGCCATTTAAATAATCAAATGCGGTTTTAGTTCCATCCATCGCATCTCTAAAATCAGTAAAGATATCTAAATCCTCTCCTTCAATATCTTTTGGAAAAGAAATTTTTTTCCCCAACGACAAAGCCTTACTCATTAACATTTTTGATTCAACCATTTTAGGGTTTCCATTATCATCGAGCTCCACCTCTCCATTCTTTTTTTTCTTTTCCTCCATTTTTAAACTACCATTCTCTTCGTAATTCACATACAACATTTCTACCAAACTACAACCCATTCTTTCTGGTAATGGTCTTATTTCTCTATTGCGCAATTTGTCTCTAAAACTGCTTGTTCCCCTAATTTTATCTAACTCTAAATGATATTGAACCCAAGTTGCGATCTCTCCACCCATTGGCTCCTCCTCGCCAGTTACACCATCAAACTCTCTTCTTTCCCCTCCAGTCTTATAAACCCCCCACTTACCCAGAGCCTTTTGTAACGGATGTAACATCGTTCTAATCTTATCACTTACCACCTCCGTTGGTTTAAGTTGTCGATCCACATCCGCCGATTCTATAATATTCCCTAAATATAAAAAGTTCCAAGACATTCCCACAGCCCCCCTACTTTCATTACTAGCTTTAATACCATTACGATACATTGCCATACCATCTTTTATAGATCCGGCCTTCTTATCCAGCATAAGAGCTAAACCTTCCTTATAAGCTTCAAAATGCGTCAGATAATATTCAGTATTATCATCCAATGGCAAACCAAAAACATCATCCTTCCCAGGCTTACGTTTTAATCTTAAAAACTGCTCTCCTGTTTCTTCAATTTTTTCAAATAAATCATTAAACATCATTCTCATAGCCTCCTGAGTTCCAGGCGCCTCACACAATAATCTTAACTCTCCCTTTGTCATATCCAATCCACGATTAAACATCAATTTTTCAGCATCCATATTCCTTAAAGCCTGTTTATAAGCCGTGCCATTTACCAGTCTAACTCTAAGAAGCCATAACCTCTGCTCGTTATCCGACATTTCTTTCAGCCAGGGTGGATACGGTGGACTAAAATGAAATTGCTCCTTATTTCTCTGAGTCATTTCAAGATTTACAACATCCTCTTTACTCATCATAAATAATGGCATTCCTTTTTCCTGACCATCTTCACCATTCTTATCCTCAGTAGAAACACCTTCTCCAGCCCCTCTAAAAGACCTGGTTGCTGATAAATTTTCATCATATCTACTACCACTCCTACGAGCAGCCTCTTTCTTAATTTTTCTCTTTTTTACTTCCACCTTCTCCGCCACACTTGCCTTTCCGTCTGCCTCCACCACATATTGACCAACACCCCTCAATTCTTCCGGCAATAAACCATCAATATCTTCAGCTGATATCTGCGAAGTTATAGTTACCGCCCCCTCTCCAAAATTAGCAAACGAATTATTCATCGCCACAAATATTCCCTTCCCCAATATCCCCAAATTTTGTTTAGCAATCTCTTTTTGTTTATCAGTTGCGCTTGGGTTTTTCATGGTATTTTTTATCCCCTCCACATCCTTATAACCCGCGCCAAATACCTCCAACACTTCCTTACTCACCAGCTGCGACCTTTCCCCTTCTATTTCCCCGCCAAACACCCCACTATTATTTACCAATATATCGGCAATTTTATCCACTCTTTGTTTATTTTCTTTTTCTCGGGCTTCTAGGCCAGCCTGTTTTATAAATTCAATTGCTGACGGTCTCTCTGTCATACC
>DAOPUX010000012.1:0-1977 GCA_035350835.1 Candidatus Woesebacteria bacterium
GCCAAAGACAGCCAAAATTTACCCGCCGATGAATTGTTTAATATTATTATCCGTCGTTTTGGTTTTCTAAAATTTGTTCTCAATCACCGCCAAATCAGTTTGCTTAAGCAACTCAACACGCTTTATTCCCATCTCAAACAAACCCTGTTAGTCGAAAAAATCAGCCTTTTTGACTGGATCAAAAAAATTAACCTTTTGTTCGAAAACAAACTTTCACTCAATTCTTCTCCTCTTATTTCCCAAGCCAAAGATGCCGTTCGTCTTATGACCGTTCACAAAGCCAAAGGCTTGGAATTTAAACACGTTTTTTTGATCAAGGTTTTGTCTTCAAAATGGGATACCGTTTCTTCAAAGTCTTTTATTAAATTGCCCTTGGGAGTCGTCAAATATGATTTAGAAAATGACAGTCTCGAAGAAGACCGTCGTCTTTTTTATGTGGCCCTTACCCGGGCCATGCAGCAAATTTATCTTTCCTACACCAAGTTCAACGACTCTCAAAAAGAGCAAATCCGTTCCCGTTTTATTGCCGAAATCAATCCCGAAAGGATTGAATTGTTCCCAACTACCCCCGAAATAGAATCGCAAGCTCTCTTGTTTTCTTTTTATCCCCGTCACCCCAAACTGCAATCCGACCATCTCAAAGATTATCTTAACGAATATCTTGCCGGTAAATACCGTTTCAATATTACCCATCTAAATTCCTATCTCAAATGCCCTCTTTGTTTCTTTTTCAAAACCATTATGCGTCTACCCTATCCAAAGCCCAAAGCCATGTCTTTTGGCAGCGGCGTTCACAACGCCCTAGCTTACCTGACTCAGGTTTACAAAAAAGATAATCGCTTGATTTCTTTAGACAAATTTTTATCTGTTTTTGAAGATAATCTCAAAAAAGAAAATTTATCTGCCACCGATTTTGCCGATCTCAATCAACGCGGCCGCCAAATCCTTACCGATTATTATCAACATTATCAATCCGATTTTAGCGGCAATTGTCTCACCGAACACGATTTTAAATTCAGAAATGTTCGTCTCAACAATATTCCTCTTACCGGCAAAATAGACAAAATTGAGTTTCTTGGCGGCAATCGGGTTAGTGTGGTTGATTACAAAACCGGCAAACCCGACTCCAAAAATCAGCAGCTTAGTCCCGACGGCGATTATTTTCGGCAATTAGTTTTTTATAAACTGCTTTGCTCCCAAACCAAATCTTTTCCCTACGATGTCGTCTCCGGCACCATCGATTTTATCGAAAAAAATAACAAAGGTAATTTTGTCCGCAAAACATTTACTATTACCCAGCCGGATATTGATAAGTTAAAAACTCAAATTACCACCGTCTTCAAAAAAATCACCGACCTTGATTTTACCCCCAATCCAGATTGCAGTGACCCGGACCACCTTCATTATTTGTTTGAAAAATATTTTAAACATGAAGCTTGACCTCAAACGTTTCGACAAATCTCTGCCCCTGCCGGTTCACAAGACCGCCGGTGCCGTGGCGGTTGATTTGTGCAGCCGGATTGATGTTGATATCGATCCCAAACAAATTGTTTATATTCCTATGAACGTGGCTATCAAAATTCCTGAGGGTTATTTTATACTTTTGGCTCCCCGCAGTTCTACCCACAAACTTGGCCTTATGTCCGCCAACAGTGTCGGCATTTTTGACCGCGATTTTTGCGGCAATGATGACGAGTATCTTTTTGCCGCCTACAACTTTACTGACCAGTCGGTTCATATCGATAAGGGCACCCGTCTTTGCCAATTATTATTGATTAAGTGTGAAAATTTTGACTTTAATGAAGTTGACCATATGTCTCACCCCTCCCGCGGCGGTCTCGGCACCACTGGTGTAAAATAATTTATGACCTATGTTTATATCCTCCTAGTTTTAATCCTTCTTACCCTGATTTTTTTGATTTTCAAATCCAAAAAAAACAACGCTGCTGATTTTAGTCATGATTTTTTCAATCAATT
>DAOPUX010000012.1:2077-12171 GCA_035350835.1 Candidatus Woesebacteria bacterium
AATGTCCTTAGTAACAATCAAATGCGGGGTCAATTTGGCGAACAGGTGGCGGAAGATTTACTCAAGATGTCCGGCTTTGTCGCTGGTATCAATTATGACAAACAGGTTGCCGGCGATGTCTCCCGCCCCGATTTTACCGTCTATTTGCCCGATGGTGTCAAAATTAATATTGACGCCAAATTTCCTTATCAACACTTGGTCAAAATGAGCGAATCTGAATCCAAGTCTCAAAAAGAAGAATACAAAAAATTATTTGAACAAAGCATCAAAGCCAAAATCAAAGAAGTCACCACCAGAGAATATATCAACCCCGAAAAAAACACCGTTGATTTTGTCATCCTATTCATCCCCAACGAAATGATTTTTAGTTTTATTTACGACCGTTTCCCCGAAATTTGGCAAGACTGTATGGCCAAAAAAGTTATTTTAGCCGGCCCTTTCAGTTTCACTGCCATTTTGCGTATGGTACACCAGTCTTATGACAATTTCCGTTATCAAAAAAATGTCGCCAATATCATTGGTTACATCAGAAAATTTGCCGAAGAATTTGACACCTACAATCAGGGTTTTAAGGATATCGGCACCAAAATAGAAACTCTCCAAAAGCAGTATCACAAGGTTGATTCCACCAGAACCAATCAGTTAGTCAAAATTGTCAATAAGATTAAAACCGAGGGTGGGGAACCGGCAAAACAGCTCCATGAATCATAAATTTTTTTACTTTTCTTTGTTGATTTGGTCAGTTTTTTTGTGGTTTATCAACTATGTTTCTCCCCAATTTATTTGGGCTAAGATCCTATTTTTTGTGATTATCTTTGCTGGATTTTTATCTTTGACTCTTATTTTTTCCCGAAACTATTTTCTTTCTTTTCTTATCTCTTTTTATATTACTTTAATTTTTTTACTCCAGTCTTTCCGTCAATTATCTATCATAAACCTTGGTATCACCGCCTTGCTTTTTGGTCTGGTTTTCTTCATTTTCAAAAAGTAAATTATCTATCCCCCTTGACAACTGTTAGCAGTCCATCTATTATATTGCTAATATGGCAGATCTAACTCAACGACAGATAAAAATCCTCAAGTGTATTACGGAGGAATTTATCGAAACCGCCTCTCCGGTTGGTTCTGAAACTCTGGAAAAAAAATATTCCCTGGGGATTTCTTCGGCTACTATTAGAAATGAAATGGCCACCCTGACTCAAATGGGTTTTCTCAAAAAAGGCCATCTTTCTGCCGGGCGTTCTCCTACTTCTATGGGTCTCAAATACTATGTCAGAAATCTTATGACCCCCAAAAATCTTTCCGCCAGCGAAGAAATCGGCGTCAAAGAAAAAGTCTGGGACTACCGCAACGAATTTGACTCTCTGCTTCGGGAAACTACCAAAGAATTAGCCAACCGCACCCGCTCTATGGCTATCGCCACCACCGACCATGGCGTCATTTACAGCCACGGTGCTTCTAATTTGCTTGAAGAACCGGAATTCTACAATATCGACGTTACCAAAACTGTTTTGTCTTTGCTGGACAATTATGGTTTTTGGTTTGACATTATCAACAAAGCCTCTTCTGTTACCGACAACGACAATGACTTTGTTCATCTTTTGATTGGTGAAGATCTTGGAATTGAACATTTGGAACCGTGCGGTTTTGTTTATCAAAAATACGAAGCCGGACCTCACCGGGGAATCGTTGGTGTTGTCGGCCCCGCCCGATTTCATTATCCCCACATAGTGCCTATTGTCGATTATTTTGCCGATCTTATTTCCAAAATTACTCGTTAATTATTTATGACTAAATCAAAAAAATCTCAACCTAACTCAACTGGGCCTCAAACCCATCAACCACATTTATCCTCAAGAGTGGCTGAATTAGAAGACAGACTCAAACGGTCTTTGGCTGACTATGCCAATCTCGAAAAAAGAATTGAGTCACAGCGTCAATTTTTTGTCACTCTGGCGACTACCGCCATGGTTACCAAAATGATTGAAGTTTTAGATGACTTTAATCTTACTTATCAACACCTTCAGGATGCTGGTCTCAAAATTGCCATCGACAAATTTATGTCCGTTCTCAAAACTGAAGGGGTAGAAGAAATTGATGCTCTCAACCGCAAATTTGACCCGGAAACTATGGAATGTATCGAAGCTGTTTGCGGTCAGGATAATTTAGTTATTTCTGTCAAAAAACCTGGTTACAAATTAAACGGTCATGTTATCCGACCGGCTCAGGTTGCCGTCGGTAAAGCCGATATTACAAATTAATTAATTAAAAAAATATGTCAAACAAAATCATTGGAATCGATCTTGGAACTACCAATTCCTGTGTTGCCGTTATGGAAGGCGGCA
Organism: Candidatus Woesebacteria bacterium; assembly: GCA_035350835.1. GTDB lineage: Bacteria > Patescibacteriota > Microgenomatia > UBA12405 > UBA12405 > WARW01. Next base: position 4,423 of record DAOPUX010000012.1, read on the forward strand.
GCCCCAAAATTATTGTTAGCGCTGAGGGACGCAACACTATCCCTTCAGTGGTCGAACCGGTCAAAAAACTGGTTGGCGACCTTGCCAAACGGCAAATGGTTCTAAACTCCCAAAATACTATTTATAGTGTCAAACGTCTTATGGGTCGCCGAATTGATGACCCTGAAGTCAAAAAGACCCAATCAGTCGCCCCTTACAAAATTGTTGCCGGCAAAGACAAAATGGCTGCAGTTGAAGTTGGTGGCAAATCTTACACTCCTCAAGAAATTTCTGCCATGATTTTACAAAAATGCAAAACCGACGCCGAAAAATATTTGGGTGAAAAAGTTACTGATGCTGTCATTACCGTTCCGGCCTACTTCGACGACTCTCAGCGTCAGGCCACCAAACAAGCCGGCGAAATTGCCGGTCTCAATGTTCAGCGAATTGTCAACGAACCAACTGCTGCTGCTTTAGCCTACGGTATGGACAAAAAACAAAACGAACTTATTGCTGTCTACGATTTGGGCGGCGGCACATTTGATATCTCCATTCTCGAAATCGGCGACGGTATTTTTGAAGTCAAAGCTACTAATGGCGACACTTTCCTTGGCGGTGACGACTTTGATCAAAAAGTCATTACCTGGATTATAGATGATTTTCAAAAGCAAAATGGAGTCGATTTGGGCAAAGATCCCCAGGCTCTCCAACGGGTCCGCGAAGCTGCTGAAAAAGCCAAAATTGAGCTTTCCAGCGCCGCCGAAACCGAAATTAACTTGCCTTTCATTACCCAAAAAGACGGTCAACCGCTTCATTTAACCAAAAAAATGACCCGGTCTGAACTGGAAAAATTAGTCGATGACTTAATCCAAAAAACCATCGTTCCGGTTGAAAAAGCTCTCAAAGATGCCGGTGTGTCCAAATCCGATATCAAAGAGGTCATTATGGTCGGCGGTATGACCCGGATGCCCAAAGTCCAAGAAGTTGTTAAAAACTTCTTTGGTAAGGATCTCAACAACAACGTCAATCCCGACGAAGTTGTCGCTATTGGTGCTGCCGTTCAAGGAGCTGTCTTGACTGGCGAAGTCAAAGACATTGTTCTTTTGGACGTCACTCCGTTAACCTTGGGTATCGAAACTGCCGGTGGTGTCCGCACTCCGCTTATTGACCGCAATACCACCGTGCCTACCAAGAAATCCCAAATTTTTACCACCTATTCCGACAATCAGCCTCAGGTAGAAATTAATGTTCTCCAGGGCGAACGGCCTATGGCCGCCGACAACAAATCTTTGGGTCGGTTTATTTTGGACGGCATTGCTCCCGCTCCTCGCGGTATGCCCCAAATCGAAGTCACTTTTGACATCGACAGCAACGGTATTTTGTCTGTTTCTGCCAAGGACAAAGGCACCAACAAAGAACAACGGATTACTATCCAAAATGCCACCAATCTCAAAGAAGAAGAGGTTGAGCAAATGAAACGCGATGCCGAAGCTCATGCCCGCGAAGACGAAGACAAACGTCTTCTGGCTGAAGCCAAAAACAGGCTTGATGGCACTATTTTCTCCGGCGAAAAAACTCTCAAGGATCTTGGTGACAAAATTAAGCCCGAAGACAAAGAAAAGATTGAAGCCAAAATCAAAGAGTCCAAAGATGTTCTTGCTAAAACTGATGTTCAAATCGACGAGTTGAATAAAACTAGCGAAGAACTCAGTCAGATTTTACAAACAGTCGGCGCCGCTATTTACCAACAGCAGCAACCCGGACCGGAAGGTCAGCAGCCATCTCAAGACCAACCGCCCCAAGCAGAAGCCGAAAAATCGGAAGATACCAAAGAAGCTGAAGAAGGCGAAGTTGTTCAATAACTAATTAACTCATACCCCGCTTCGGCGGGGTATCAAGTATAATTGACCTTATGAAAAAAGATTTTTATGAAGTTTTAGGTGTCTCCAAAAACGCTACCAAAAACGAAATCAAAAGCGCCTATCGCAAATCAGCTCTCAAATATCATCCCGACCGCAACAAAGCTCCTGACGCTGAAGATAGATTCAAAGAAATTAACGAGGCTTACGAGGTTTTAAGCAACGACCAAAAAAAATCCGCCTACGATCAATTTGGTCATGCTGCTTTTGACCCCAACGCCGGTCCTTTTGGTGGTCGCACCTATACCCAGCAAAGCGGTCCGTTTAATTTCACTTATTCCCAAAGCGGTGGCAATGTCGGTGGAGCTGACTTTGATTTTGGCGGTTTTAGCAATCCCTTTGATATTTTTGAGCAATTTTTTGGTGCCGGTTTTGCCAGTCAACAAAGCCGCGGCAGGCGTTTGGAGACCTACAAAATCAGTCTCTCTTTTTTAGAAGCTGCCAACGGTGTCGAAAAAGAATTTAGTATCGACGGCAAACGACGGAAAATAAAAATTCCCGCCGGAGTTGACGACGGTCAACGGATTAGGTTTAAGGATTTTATTTTATATATCGACGTTCTCCCCGACAAAATTTTCAAGCGCGAAGGCAATGATATTTTTGTTACCGTTAACCTTACTTTTTCTCAGGCAGTTTTGGGAACCGAAATTAAAGTTCCTACTTTAACCGAACCTGTCAAAGTCAGGGTCAAATCCGGCACCCAACCCAACACTCTTATCCGACTTCGCGGTCGTGGTATTAAGCAGGTCACCGGCTTTGGTATCGGCGATCTTTATATCCGTCTCATGGTCGAAATCCCCACCAAGCTAACTTCCCGCCAAAAAGATTTGGTCAGAGAATTAGGTTTATAGCCTAAAAAATTACCCAATCTATCCTATATAAAATTCTGTTTCCGTGCTACAATCAGCCTGAACCCAAAAGCGGGTGCACCTAAAAAATTTAAGGAGGGAAGTATCATGGATTTGAGAAATATTCTGATTTCTCAGATCAAGCAATCTGCTGCCGACAACGCCGAAAAAGAAAGGAGAGAGCAAGAAGAACTTGAAAAAAAGTCTGCGCAACAAGCCAAGGAACGTGAAGCCTATGAAAAAAAGCTTCAAGAACAATTCCTTTCCGACAAGCAATTGTTGGAAGAGACCGGCTATCCAGATATCTTAAGGCTGATAGCAGCATGTCTTGAATCTAAAGATCCAGAGTTTTTGCCCTTGAAGGAAAAAATAATCAAAATTCTTACCGACAATCCCCACAACCAAATCGCTGACAAGCGAAATATCCACTTCTCTGTTTCTGCTGCCACAAAATCGAATTATTGTATCTTTTTTGATGTTTCTTGGAACAATTCAAAAGACATACTCTTCACTTTGAGCACCACCAATAAGAAAGTATTTCTTTGTATGGAAAAGTTCCAGCACCAAGGTATTATCGAAATCCCCTCCAGAACAGACCAGGCAGCCGCCGAAATCATAAGGTTTCTTATGACTGTCTGAATCTACCTATCGCGCCCATCGGGTTTGTCAAAAACAACCAAATGGGCGCTTTTCTTTGTTTTTCTGCTATAATATTCCCACTAATATAATTTTTTGCGATTTGAATTTGGGGCTGGTGAGGCCCCTTTTTTAATAAATCGCCAAAAAAGGAGATTTATGGATCTAAAAAAGCTACCAAAAACTGAATTTGCCGCCGCCGTCGCTCAAATCGCCGGTGAGCGTAATATTGATGTCCAATCTATTTTAGATTCGATTGAATTTGGTCTTATTTCTGCCTACAAACGGGACCAAAAAGAACGCGGTGCCGAAGTCTCCGAAGATGATCAATTTGAAGTTGAACTTTCCGCCGATAGCGGCTCATTTAAGGTTTTTAAACTCGAAGGCGACAAAAAAATTGAAGTTACTCCGCCCGGTTTTGGTCGTATTGCCGCTCAAACCGCCAAGCAGGCTATTGATCAAAAAATTCACGAAGTTGAAAAAGAAACCGTAATTGGTGAGTTCCAAAAGAAAATTGGCAGTTTAGTTCCCGGTATCGTTTTACGCTCCGATCCCTACAAAATGGTTGTCGGTGTCGGCAAAACCGAAGGTATCTGTCCCAAAGACGAACAAATTCGCGGTGAAGTTATCCAACTTGGCAGCCGCAAGTGGTTTTTGCTCAAAGACATCGTCAAAGACGAAGAAACTGGCAAAAGCGAAATTGTCCTTTCCCGCCGCGACCCTGAATTTATCAAACAATTATTTATCCGCGAAGTCCCTGAAGTCGGCAACAAATCGGTAACTGTCGAAAAAATTGCCAGATCTGCCGGCGAAAGAACCAAAGTCGCCGTTTCTTCCAGTCAGGCCGGAGTTGACCCTGTCGGTTCTTGCATCGGCCAAAAAGGTTCCCGAATTCAGGCCATCCTCAACGAGCTTCCTTCAACCGAAAAAGTCGATGTGGTGCCTTTTTCCAAAAATATCAATCATTTTGTGGTTCAGGCCCTTTCTCCTGCCCAAGACATCAAAGTTGTTTCTATTGATCAAAATGTTGCCACCGTTTCTGTCCCCGAAAGCCAGCTAGCTCTCGCTATCGGCGGTGGTGGAGAAAATGTCCGTCTTGCCGGCCAGTTAGTCGGACTGGAAATTAAAATAACCCAAAATCAGGAATAAATTCATAGTTTCTGGTTTTTCAAAATATGACATCAGCTCAACCTAATACTTTTCGTCCGCCTATCGTTACCGTCATGGGTCATATTGACCACGGCAAAACCAGTCTTTTGGACAAAATCAGGTCTACCGACGTCACCCGTCGTGAAGCCGGTGGTATTACTCAGCATATTGGCGCCTATCAGGTTCAAGGAATTACCTTTATTGATACTCCCGGACATGCCGCTTTTTGCGATATGCGCACCCGCGGCGCCAGCATCACCGATATCGCCGTTTTAGTTGTTGCTGCCACCGAAGGCATTATGCCCCAAACCAAGGAATGTATCGAACATATCAAGCACAGCGACCTACCTTTTATTGTTGCTATGAACAAAATGGATCTTGAGGGCGCTTCTCCCGACAAGGTTAAAGGTCAGTTGGTGGAAATTGGCTTTACTCCCGAGGAATATGGCGGTCAAATCGCTGTTGTTCCTGTCTCTGCCAAAACCGGGCAGGGGATTGATCAGCTGCTTGACCTTATCAAACTCAACGCCGAAATTTTGGAGTTAAAATCATACCCCGACAAACCTCTCAAAGCCTTTATTATCGAGTCTAAATTAGACAAATCCCGCGGTCCGGTGGCTTCACTTATAGTTCAAGAAGGCACTCTCAATTTGGGTGATCAGGTTTATGCCGACGATGTTTTGTGCAAAGTCAAAGCTATTATCGACGACAAAGGTCAAAGTCTTAAATCCGCCGGACCCAGCACTCCGGTAGAAGTTTTGGGTTTTGAACTGGTTCCTTGTATCGGCAGTTTGGTTACTCCCCAAAAACACTCTCCATCTCCCACTTCTCAATGCAAAGTCAAATACGAATACGACGAAGACAATCCTAAACTCAAAATTATTCTCAAAGCCGATGTTGAAGGCACTCTTGAGGCTCTCAAGCACAGTTTTTCTGACGATGTCTACATTTTATCCGAAGGTGTCGGCGCCATCACTGACAACGATGTTTTTATGGCTGAAACCGGTCATGCCCAAATTTTTGCCTTCAGCGTCAACACTCCCAAGCAAATTCTCAAGTTAGCCGAAAAAAATCAGGTCAAAGTCTTCCAGTCGAAAATTATCTACGAAATTATTGAGGATATTCAGTCCCAGGTGCTCAAAATGTTGGAACCGACCATTGATGAGACTATTTTAGGGGAGGGAGTTGTCAAAGCTGAATTTAAAATTGATAAAGTTAGAATTGCCGGTATTCAGTGCACCAAAGGTGAGATTACCAAAGGCGATCAAATTCATCTCAAAAGAGACGGCAAAATTATCAAAGATACCAAAGTTGATGGTATCCGCCATGGCAAAGATATTATTGACAAAGTTAAATCCGGCTCAGATTGTGGCATGACTTTTAAGCCTTATATTGACTTTAGGCTAAACGATGTTATAATATCCTATAACAAGACGTAAATGGCACCAAATCAGGTTGCTGTTAGTTTTGAAAAGACTATAAAAAATAATTAATAAGAATTAAAAACAAGCAGGTATTCTTATGAAAAACTATAAAGTTGATGACATCAAAAATTTGCTTCCAACCGCCAAGACGGCTCTCGTTGTTGTTCCTCAATTAAGTATCGACAGTTTGTCGGCTGGTTTAGCTTTAGCTCTGGCTCTCAAAAACAATCAGATTGATACCAAACTTTTTTGCCCCCAAAAACCCGATGCTAATTATTCCAAACTTAGCGGTCTTGATTTGGTTACCGATACTCACAACCAAAACGATTTGGTTATTACCTTAGACTATCCTTTAGACCAAATCGAAACTGTTAATTATAACCAAGACAACGGCAAATTAAATTTGGTCGTCCAAACCAAAAACGGTTCTCCCAAAGTTTCTCAAAACCAAATTTTGATTGCCAATCAATCCGGTAGTGCTGATATCAATTTTATTTTAGGCGACGAAAGCACTTTAAGTATCAATGCCAACATGGTTAATTCCGGCAATTGGGTTCAAATATCCCCTCAAAACAACATTAAACCTTGGGCTAAAGCCAGTTTGGTTGATCAGGATGCTCCTTACTCCGAAATTTTTACCTTCTTGTTGCCGATGCTCAATTTCAATCTGACTCACGATATTGCCAAAAATTTACTTATCGGCTTGCGTGTTGCCACTCAGTCCTTTTCTATCAACGTTTCTCCGGAAACCTTTGAGGCTGGCGCCATTTGTCTTAGAGCCACCCAAACTTCTCCTGATAAAGACAACCAATCCCAAATCAGTCCCAATCTTATCCCCGCCGCCTAATTTGCTTTCGTTTTGATGAAGTGATAACATTCTCTCGTGGGGGAAGTGAATCAAGCCAAGTCTTATAAATACCTTTTTTTTATTACACTTATTCTCTTGCTAGGTGTTCTTGTCGGTCTTTATTTTTTTCTAAATTACAAAGATAGCCAATCAAACACCGTCTCTCCTGACCGTGCCAACTCTCCCACCCAGATTCCAACTGATAATAAAATAAACCCAACTCTTGTCCCAACCACAACTTCCACCAAATCTACTCTAACCGAAAAGGATGCCAACGATAATTTATATACCAACAATAGATTTGGTTTCTCCCTAACTATCCCAAAATTTGTCACCAGCTCAACCTGTGGAGAACAAAAGTTTCCGACTATGTATTTTGAAAGTAAAGACATCATCTATTTAGCTCCCGAATCTTTTTATCTACCCAACCCTTGTCAAAAAAACACCACCACTCTTGAACAAATTGAAAACAAAAACAATTATTCTCTCTCTAAACTAAAAATCTACGCTGCTGCCGTCAAAAATGATACCGAATTGGAGCAGTTTATTAAATCAAAATACGGCTCAGGTTGTAGTTTGGGCGACAAAACCCAATCTCCAACAGCAGACATTTACAATGTAAAAATTTTGGGCGACGGCAAAGATCTTGAGGAAAGTCAGTGTCCTATAAATTTTATGGTCGATACCAAATACAACCCCACCAAGGGCGTTGTAGTTATTTTTGAATTGGGTCAGGCTTGTAATCTATCTCAAAACCAGGACTGTGCCGATTCAAAAATTGTCAGTAGTCTCAAGTTTCTTTGATGTGTTATAATCATCCCTAGACTAAAATCGGTTTTTTGGGAGCCATTCCAAAATATTATAGATTTTACCGGATTTAGCCAAATAATCTTATGGCATTAACCAAAGAAGAAAAGCAGGAAATTATTACTAAACACGCTCAAGCC
>DAOPUX010000013.1:0-9542 GCA_035350835.1 Candidatus Woesebacteria bacterium
ACTGCCATAATAAATTGAATTTTAGCACAAAAAAAATCCCAGAGCATGCTTTTTAGAGGAGCCACCCCGGGATCTAATATGTAATATATCAAAATATTATATACATGTCAAGATGTATCTCAAATACACATCAAAAATCACCATTTTCCATCTCGTTTATAAATTGCCAAACTCCTTTTGCCCAAGAACCATCCGAACTTGGACAATATTTTTTCATAATCAACTCCGGAGTATCCAATCCCTTATCAAAATATTCCCGTTTTAAATAGTTAGCATAGCTTTTTATGGCTAGCTCATAATTTTCAAATTTTAAAGTTCCATTTTTATGAATTCCATAGCCCCAGCAATTATGAGAATCCTCAGGTATCTTTTTACACAAATTAGATTCTTGTTGAGCTATGGCGACTATCCAATAATATTCAAAACCATAATCATTAGAAATTTGATAAATCAAGTCAGAGTAGGGGGCTAAAGGTGATTTATATCGTTCCAAGTATTTTTTGATAATAACCGGTCTGGCATCATCGCCGGACACTTCTTCTTTAACCTTAATTTGCTCGACATTATCTTCCGATCCGACTATTGTTAGGTCCAAAACCCTGTTTTCACTTACCGCCCCAAAGACATTTCGTTTATTATTAACACTTCCCAAATAATTCAATTCCAAAAAAAATACTAATACCCCAAAAACCATCAATGATACCGAAATTATGACTTTTTTAAATTTATTTATTAACCTTTCCATTCCTGTTTCTATGGTATCATAAGCACACTTATGACACCAAACTCTTCAATTCAAAAACTTAAGGATAAATCTTTTATTCTCAACCTAGAAATCAAGGTCGAAGATATCCGACAGGAGTATCAAAAAACTCTAAAATCAATTCAATTAAACTTCGAAACCAAAGGTTTTCGCAAAGGCAAAGCTCCTCTAGATGTGGTTGAGTCCCAAATTTCACCTCAAAAAATATTTGAAGAAGTCGCCACTAACTTAATTTCTTATCAATATTCCGACGCTGTCAAAGACCATCATCTTCGTCCTATTACTCAACCTCAAATCAAATTTAAGACCAAAAATCCCGATCTTGAGCATAGCTGGCAAATTGAAATTACTGGTAGTGAATTGCCCAAAATCAGTTTAAACCAGGGTTATCTCAAGGAGATAAAATCTATCAACCAAGATAAATCCATTCCTGATGACAACGCCAAATTGGACAAAATTATCCAAGCCCTAGTCAAACATTCAAAACTAGATTTACCCGAAATTCTAATCCAATCCGATCTCCAACACCACCTTTCTCATCTAATCGATCAAGCCAATCAAGCCGGCATTACTGTCCAACAATACTTAGAGTCCCATAAACAAACTCTGGAAAATTACCAAGATGAACTCAAAAAAAGAATTGTTCAGGAATGGACCATTAATCTGGCTATCACCCAAATTGCCAAAGACAACAAAATCGAAGTTTCTGAGTCCGAAACCAAAGATTTACTGGCAAAAAACCCCAGTTTATCCCAAAACACCAACATGCTCTACTACCTTTTGACTCAACAAAAAGTCTTTGAATTTCTAAAAAAACAGTAGTTTTGTGCTAAAATAATCAGGTATGGCAGGTGGACTAATATTTAAACCCAGCTCTAAATCCAAAAATTTAGTCAAAAAAAATACCAGCGAAATTCTCAAGGATTTTCCCGATAATCAGGCACCTGTTCAAAAAAAATCTGGTATTCTTTTCCCTGGTCAAAGTATTCGTCTCAATTCTTCAGAATCAAAACCGTCCCAAATCAACTGGAGTCACGAGTTTCTCACCAAGCCGATTACTCAGGAACAGTCTCTTTTTGTCAACCAACGACTGCAAGAAACCAATACTGCTGTCGAAGAACTTCGCCGGGAAATAAAAAGCCTGATTAAAAGCACCGACAATCTTCAGGCTGAAATTACTAACACCGTTGATCAAAATATTGTTGAAGCCAGTCAATACCAAGTCAATTTTCTCACCCGTATCAAAAACCTTATTATTAATTTTAGACAGAATATTGATCAGTCTTGTCTCTGGTTAGAAAGTTTTAATCGCAAAAAAAACCGTAAAAACGCCTTCTGGGGTACCGTCAAAAACAAAAAGAGTGGGGGAGAACAATATCTTCTCAGTGGCGAACACAGTGTTTCTCGTTCTGCCAACTAATGATATAATTTTGGCTATCAAACGAGTCTATAGCTCAGTTGGTTAGAGCGCTTCGTTGACATCGAAGAGGTCAGAGGTTCGAGTCCTCTTAGACTCACTTATCTCCTTTCAAAAATATTTATCTTTTCTCCAAATTTTACCAGCGGGTAATTTTGTTTAATAATTTCCCAATCTTCAGTTTTTAGATCTACTTTGTGTTTTGGCTCCACAATATAATCAAACTTAAAATTTCTCATTTCCATAAATGCCCAAATATGCCCTGCCACATCTGTCGGCCACTCTCCCAATATCCACCCTTGTCGGTGTGACAAAGACAATGGCACCGAATTCACCCGATTTAGATAAATTATTTTTTTATCCTCTCCTATCTCTTGTTTTATTTCTTGAGCAATTTCTATATCTTTTTGAGCCTCAATATAAGGCACCAAAAAATAATTACTTACCCTCACTCCGTTCCACACTAATATCGGCAAAACTAAAATTCCCAAAATTTTACTTTTTTCAAAAATAAAATTCCACCCTATAGCCGCCAAAATCACCACCAGCGGTATATAAACGTCAGCATAATACTGATGAGTTAAATTTCCATTCGGCACCATTAGCCAATAAACCACTACCCCTAGTGTCCACCATCCCAGCGGTAGCATTTTTCTATTTTTTTTTAAAAACCCCACCAACCACCCCAAAACCGCCAATGCACTTGCTGTTTTCCCCATCACCTCACCCACCACATTTTTCCAAATTAAATTTTTCAGTATCCCCAAGTCAAATAATTTTTCTCTGCCGTGCAGCACCCAATTTTCCCAACTCATATCCAAATTCAAAAAATGAGTCCACCACCGCCACCAGCCATAAAAAACTATCGACAAAAATATTAATACTAAATAATTCCACCATTTACTTTTTCTCTCCCACAAAAAGTAAACCAAAAGCGGCAAAGCAATCAATCCAAATGGCCTGCTGGCCACACTAATCCCCATCGCCACCCCCGCCCCAATCAAAAATTTAAAATTATTATTTTGACTAAATTTATAAATTAAATATAGTGACACCCAAATTAAACTTACTGCCATTGCATCCGGGTGAATTGCATGACCCACAAAAAAAATACTTCCCGGCATTAGACTGTAAATTATCAACCCCCACAACCCCACTTTTTTATCTATCCAACCACCCAAAAACTTCCACAATGCCACCGCCCCGATTATATACAAAAGTAAATTCACCAATCTTGCCGCCCAAATTTCCGGTCCAAAAATTTTATAACTTATGGCAATTAAACTCTCATAAAACGGCATTTCCAGAAAAAAATAACCCTTAGTATTTGACACTGGTCTCATCAAACAACTTTTTGGCCTAAAAAAGTTAGCCTTACCGCTATACAAAAAATAAGCTACACACTCCGTATCTGTTTGTCTCATCTGATGACCATCCACCGGTGGAACAGAAAAATTTTTAAGCCTCAATCCTGCTCCTAAAACTATTACCAAAACCACTATCCAATTAACAATCTTAAAATTTTTAAATTTTTCTCTCACCATTCTATTTTACAAATTTTCATTTGCAAAAACCAAAGCTGTTTCTGCTAAAATAAGCCATGAATTCTAATTCTGAATTACAGTCTCTTCGCCACTCGGCTGAGCACATTTTGACTCAAGCCATGGAACATCTCTATCCCAAAAAATTTCTAATGGCTATGGGTCCAGCTACCGATGATGGTTTTTATTTTGATTTTGAGCCGCTTAAAGACTTCAAAATCAGCGAAGCTGATTTTCCCCAAATCGAAGCTGAAATGACCAAAATTGTCAAACAAAATTTACCCATCGTCAAAAAAGAAATACCCCTGGACGAAGCTAAAAAAATTTTTAAACATAATCCCTACAAAATGGAATGGTTAAACTCTATCAAAGATAGGGGAGAAGTTATAACCGTTTATCAAACCGGTGATGACTTTATTGATCTTTGCGCCGGACCGCACGTTCGCTATACCAGCAAGGTCAAAGCCTTTAAACTTCTATCTATTGCTGGCGCTTATTGGCACGGCGATGAAAAAAACAAAATGCTTACTCGTATTTACGGCACCGCTTTTGAATCTAAAGAAGATCTTCAAAAATACATTGATTTGATGGTAGAAATCCAAAAAAGGGATCATCGAAAATTAGGTAAAGACTTGGGGTTATTTACTTTTTCTGACCTGATCGGTAGTGGTTTGCCTTTATACACCCCAAAAGGTGCCTTTATCAGACTAGCTCTCAATAATTATGTTGAATCAGTCCAAACCAAACAGGGTTATACCCAGGTCTGGACACCGCAGATTGCCAAAGCTAAATTATTCCAGACTTCAGGTCATTATGATAAATACAAAGACAGTATGTTTAGGGTTGTCAGCAACTATTCTGAAGAAGAATTTTTTCTCAAACCCATGAATTGTCCCCAACACACTCAAATCTACAGCGCCGAACCCCACAGCTATCGTGATTTACCACTAAGATTTGCCGATTTTGCTATGTTATATCGTGACGAAAAACCCGGTGAATTAAATGGATTAGCCCGCGTTCGCGGCTTTTCTCAAGATGACTGTCACATCTTTTGCACCGAAGAACAGGTTGATCAGGAAATCGACACCGCTCTAAAAATGACCAAAGAAATTATGGATACTTTTGGTCTTAAATATAAATATCGCTTATCTACTCGTGACCCCGACCATCCGGAAAAATATTTAGGCGATCCCAAAATTTGGGACAAAGTTGAAAAATGGGCCGTCGATATTATGAAAAGAAACAAAATTGAATATTTTGACGGACCTGGAGAAGCTGCTTTCTATGCCCCAAAAATGGATTTAATTGCCACCGATGCTTTAGGTCGCGAATGGCAACTATCCACAGTTCAAATTGATTATGTTATGCCAGAGCGTTTTGGATTGGAATACACTGCTGCTGATGGCACCAAAAAACGACCTGTTATGCTCCACCGAGCTATAGTTGGTTCACCGGAAAGATTTTTAATGATTATGCTAGAACATTTTGGTGGCGCTCTCCCAACTTGGATCTCTCCTGTTCAGATTAAAATCATTCCCATTACCGACAACCAACTAGAATATGCCAAAAAAATTGAATCTGAATTAAAAGACAACAATATTAGAGTGGAAATTGATGACAAATCCGAAACCATGCAAAACAAAATCCGCACTGCCACCGGTGAAAAAATCCCTTACCTAATTATCGTCGGTGGTCGGGAAGCTGACAATAACACTATTTCCGTTCGTCAACGCGATGGTCAAGATTTGGGAGCTATGCAACTTGCCGATTTTATGTCTCAGATCAAAGATCAAATCACAAATAAAGCCTTAAATTTGATAAAATAACCAATAATTACAAATTATTATTACCTTGAGTAGTTTTAGAAATAGAAATACCAGCAATAAATTCTATAAAATCAACCAATATATTACTGCTCCGCAAGTTCGTCTTTTGGACGAACACGGCAAACAAATTGGAGTTGTCTCCATTGCCGAAGCCAGATCTATGTCTCAGGAATCAGGCTTGGATTTAATCGAAATTAATGGCAAGGCTGTCCCTCCGGTGATTAAACTTATTAGTTTTTCCAAATTCAAATATCAGGAAGCCAAAAAACTTCAGTCAGAAAAGAAGGGAATCAAAGGCGGCGAACTAAAAGAAATCCAAATGACACCATTTATAGGTCAAAATGATTATCAAATTCGGGTTAACAAAGCCAAAAAATTTCTAGCTACTGGAAATAAAATCAAATTAAGTATAAAATTCCAAGGTCGTCAGATGACTCAACAGCAATTTGGACACAACCTGGTAGCCAAATTCAAATCTGATCTCCAGGATTTTGCCACCGCCGAAGGCGAAGCCAAACTTATAGGCAAAAGATTAATGATTACTTTTACTCCTTCAAAAAAGAAGGCTGCTCCTACTCATGAAGAAAACATCGAAAAAACTAAAAGTTAGAAAATCTGTCTCTAATCGGTTTGAAGTCACCAAAACCGGTAAGGTCTTGAGAATGTCCTCCTTTAACCGACATTTACGCCGCAAAAAAAGCAAAAAACAACTTCGCCGCCTAAAAGGTAAACAAGTGGTCGAAGGAGCTTTAGCTATCAGAGTCAAAAAACTTTTAGGTCATCTCTAATCTTTATTATTATCAACTAACTTGATAAACTTTATAACTTTAAACTTTATAAACTAACTATGAGAGTTAAAACCGGAACAGTCAGAAGAGCTGCTCACAAAAAGGTCCTCAAAGCTGCCAAAGGCTTTTGGATGACCCGACACAAACGTTACAAGGTTGCCCACGAGGCTGTTATGCACGCCGGCGATTATGCTTTTGCTGGTCGTCGTCTCAAAAAACGGGATCTCCGACAAGTTTGGATTGTTAGAATCAATGCGGCTCTAAAACCATTTGATATTCGCTATTCAGCCTTTATCAAGATGCTTAAAAATAGAAATATTGCTATTGATCGCAAAATTTTGGCCGACCTAGCCGTCAACAACCCCGATGCCTTTAAGGCTGTGGTTGAATCGGCCAAATAATATTTTACTTAATTCAACCAAAACCCCGCCACTGCGGGGTTTTTTGTTAAAATAAAGTCATCTATGGATCAAGATTTGGCATCCATCAAACAAAAATATTCCCAACAAATATTTAATTTGGACAACTCTCAGGACCTGGAGAAAATAAGAATTGAACTTTTTGGTCGTCATGGACTGTTTAATCAACTTTTTACCAAAATCAAAGATATTCCTTCAGACCAAAGAAAACAATACGGCGCCAATCTCAATCAGACTAAATCGGAATTAGAAACTATTCTCAATCAAAAAAATATCAGCCCTCATCAAACTTCAACCGCCACCAAAATCAATCTCCCTTTATTTGCTCTTCCCAAAATCGGTCATCTTCATCCCATTACCCAAACCGAACGTCAATTAAACGCTCTTTTTAAGTCTCTTGGCTTTTCTGTCTACACCAGCCCGGAAATTGTTACCGATGAGTACAATTTTACCCGTCTCAATGTCCCCACCAATCATCCCGCCCGCGATATGCAGGATAGTATTTATATCAAAGAGCCAGAATATCTTCTCCGAACCCAAACCTCTACTATCGAAGCTTATTTGCTTCAAGCCCAATCCCAACAGTTGCCTCTCCGGGCTGCCTTCCCCGGCGCCGTCTTTAGAAACGAAAAAGTTAACCGTTCAAACCATTTTGTCTTTCACCAATATCAGGCTGTTGTTGTCGACAAAAATATTACCATGAAAGACTTGATCGGCACCATGGAATTAATGTTCCGCACTTTATACGGACCAAGTGCCATCGTCAGATATCGTTGCAAATATTATCCCGAAGTTGAACCCGGTGTCGGCCCCGACATGCAGTGCTTCAGCTGCCAAGGTAAAGGTTGTCCTTTGTGTAAATATGCCGGTTGGATTGAAATGGGCGGCAGCGGTATGATTCACCCTCAAGTTCTCAAAAAAGCCGGTATTGATCCAAAAATTTGGTCCGGATTTGCTTTTGGTATGGGACTTGACCGATGGACCATGGCCCAAAACAAAATTAGTGACATTCGCACCCTTATGGGAGGAAATTTAGCCTACAAACCCAACCAACCATGAAACTAATCTATTCTCATCTCCAAAAATTTCTTCCCGATCTCAAAGTTGATCCCCAACAACTCCGTGATGACCTGACCATGATCGGCCATTTTACTAATTATTTTGAAGAAATTGATCACCAAATCGTTTTTGATTTAGATATCAAAGTCAATCGGGGAGACTGCCTGGGATATTATGGTCTCGCCCGCGATCTTGCTGTTTTATATCATCTCCCTCTAAATGATCTAACTGCCACTGGCAAATTAAATCTTCAGTCTTTGCCGGCTCTACCTATCACTATCACCACCGACAAAGTCAAACGGGTTATGGCTGTTAAAATTTCCCGTATTCACAACCAAATATCGCCTCCATGGCTCCAGACTTTTATCAAGCTTCACGGCACCAATCCAGTTAACTTAGCCGTCGACCTGACCAACTATATTATGTTTATGTATGGTATTCCCAATCACGCTTTTGATATCCGCAAGTCCGGTCAAAATTTGATTTGGGAAATAAATCCCAAATATACCGAATTTACCAGTCTCGACGGTTCTCATCTCAAATTAGACTCTCACATTCTTATGATTAACAACCCCAGTCACGCCCTCAGCTTGAGTTTTTGGGGTGGGGAAGCCTGCGCTATTGATTTAGATACCGACGAAATTATTCTCGAAATGGCTATCTATGACCCTGCCACCGTCCGTCAAAACAGCCGATTTCTCAAATCAACCACCGAAGCCGGTACCAGATTAGAAAAAAATCTCGACCCCGACACTATTCCTCAAGCTTTTACTGATTTAATCAACCTTATTTTAGAACACTGTCGTGGCCAAATTTCTTCCCAAGTATTTGATTACTATCCCCAAAAAAATAAACCCAAAAAAATTAAATTTGACCTAAATCAACCCAGTCAAATATCAGGTATCAACATCCCTTCTGACTTTGCTTTAGACGTCTTTGCCCGTCTTGGCTGTCTTATTGACACACATCCCTCACTCTCCATCGCCCCACCGTCTATCCGTCCCGATATCTCTATTTCTGCCGATCTGGTAGAAGAAATCGTTAGATTTTTTGGCTACCAGCATATTCCTCTCGATCAGCCGTTGACTCCCAAACAACTCCCTGATATTACTCCTGCCCAAGTTTATCTCTCCGAAAAATTAAAAGACAATTTAATCAATCTTGGTTATGACGAAATCCTAACTTGGCCGCTGACAGATACCTTTTTGAATAAAAAAACTGTTGTCAAAACTCAAAACAGCATCAACACTGAGGCTGTTTACCTCCGCCAATCTCTCATTCCCTCACTCAAACATCAACTTGACCAATACCAACGCTTTAAACTGCCTCCGACCCAATTTTTTGAGATCGGAAAAACATTTTTCAAAAAAGGTAATCATTACATTGAAAAAAACACTCTGGCTTTATATCACTTTAATCCCGATCAACTTACCACCGACCTGAAACAACTTCATCTCCAACCGCAAACTATTGATCATAATTTTGCCGAAATTATCCTTGATGACTTAGAAGCTCCGGCTCAATATCAGCCACAACTTCATATCCACCAAGCTTATGAACTCAATCGACAGATCATTACTCTTGACGCCAACCTTACTCTTAACTCCCGCCAGGATCCCAAAAAACTCATAAAAAAATATATCAAAAAAATTGGTTTAGAAAATCTCTGGCAGCTCACCATTACCGATATTTATCAGGACAAAACTACCCAAACATACCGATATACCTT
>DAOPUX010000014.1:0-9371 GCA_035350835.1 Candidatus Woesebacteria bacterium
CAAGAGCGGGATAAATGAAAATGGCGTTGGTGTCGGCAACATCCCTAACGGTATAAAGAGCAGAGCCGCCGCCGGCAGAGTTGGCAATAGCAATAGTATCGCCGATAAAAAGATTGTAGTTGGCGGTTGAAGGGGCAACAGTGGTGCCGGTGTCAATTTTAATCATGGAATTGTAGGCAACATTGGTGCTGTCAAGACGGCCAAAGTAGGAGAGTTGGGCGGAGGAGAGTTGGTTTTTGAGATAATTTACTGGAGTAGATTTGATAGGAGAGGAAAATTTGGCGGAGATAAGAAAGGAAATGAAGCCGACGGCAAAAACACCAGCGATAATTAACGGCTTTTTAGTTTTCATACAGACTTAATTAAGATTAGACGATTGGTTGGCGGGAGTCAAGAAGTTATTGAGTTGGAAGTTGGTAAAGTTTGTCAAGTTTGTAAAGTTCATCAAGTTTATAAAGTAAAACATAATCTCCCCCAACCCCTCTTTGACCCACCTTGTCGGCGGGCGAAGCAAGAGGGGAGGAAAAAGTCTCCCTTGTCAAAGGGAGATTTGGAGGGATTGGGAAATAGAAGAGAGTAAAGAGGTGGCTTGAAAAAGAAAATTTTTTGGGATAAAGTAGAGCATTATCTTTTTAGAAAGTTAAAAAAGGAAAATATGAATAAATATGTCTATTTTTTCGGCAATAAAAAAGCTGAAGGCGATAAGGAAATGAAATTTATTTTGGGGGGCAAAGGAGCTAATTTGGCAGAGATGACTAATTTGGGAATTCCGGTGCCGGCAGGGTTTACAATTTCGACGGAAGTTTGTAAATACTATTATGATAATGGCAAAAAATACCCAGTTGAGTTAAAAGGACAGATTGATGAAGGTTTAAAAAAATTGGAAGAAAATACAGGCAAGAAATTTGGGGATATCAAAAATCCGTTGTTGGTGTCGGTTCGATCGGGGGCGGCAGCATCGATGCCGGGAATGATGGATACAATTTTGAATTTGGGATTAAATGAAAAAGTGGTGGCGGGCATGGTAGAAAAGACCGGCAATGCCAGATTTGTGTGGGATTCTTACCGAAGATTTATTCAGATGTATTCTAATGTGGTGGAAAATTTGGAGCATGAAAAATTTGAGCATGTGATTGCTTCGGTTAAAGCCAAAAAGGGGATTAAAGAAGATACCCAAATGACGGCGGAGGACTGGCAGGAAGTGGTTAAGGGCTACAAAGAAATTTATAAAATTGAAAAAGGCAGAGAGTTTCCGGAAAATCCCGAAGATCAATTGAACGGCGCTATCGGCGCCGTGTTTGGTTCCTGGAATAATCCTCGGGCAATTATCTATCGGCAGTTGAACAAAATTGATGAAAGTAAAATTTTTGGGACGGCGGTTAATATCCAGTCAATGGTGTTTGGCAATATGGGGGATGATTGTGGCACTGGAGTGGCGTTTACAAGAAATCCGTCAACTGGAGAAAACAAGGCTTATGGCGAATATTTGATGAATGCTCAGGGTGAAGACGTGGTGGCAGGAATCCGGACGCCAAAACATTTAGAATCTCTTAAGGAGGATAATGAAACGGCTTATAAGGAGCTGCTGGAAATATTTGAACGGCTGGAAAAACACTATAAAGATATGCAGGATGTGGAGTTTACGATTGAAAATGGTAAGTTGTTTATTTTGCAAACCCGAAACGGCAAGAGAACAGCGCCGGCAATGGTAAAAGTGGCAGTGGATTTGGTTAAAGAGGGGATGATTGATGAAAAAACAGCTTTGACTCGGGTGGAAGCCGATAAACTGGATCAATTGCTGCATCCGACTTTGGATAGTCAGCAAAAAACTAATTTTAAAGTAATTGCCAAGGGTTTGCCGGCCAGTCCGGGAGCAGCTTATGGTCCGGTAGTGTTTAGCGCAGAAGAGGCGGTAAAATCGGCGGAAGCAGGCAAGAAGGCAATTTTGGTAAGACTGGAAACATCACCTGAGGATATTGCGGGAATGAATGCAGCCGCAGGAATCTTGACGGCCAGGGGAGGGATGACCTCTCATGCGGCGGTGGTAGCTCGGGGAATGGGTCGGTGCTGCGTGTCCGGGTGTGAATCAATCGCGGTATCAGAAGAAATGAAAATGTTTAAGACCGGTGAAACAGAAGTTAAAGAAGGAGACATTATCACTTTGGACGGGTCGACGGGAGAAGTATTTTTGGGTCAGGTGCCGACGGTAGAGCCGGAGTTGAGCGGGGATTTTGGTCAGTTAATGAAGTGGGCTGATGAAACCCGCAAACTGGGAGTCAGAACCAACGCTGATACGCCCAAGGATGCTAAAACTGCCCGGGAGTTTGGAGCTGAAGGTATCGGTTTGACCCGAACCGAGCATATGTTTTTTGAAGAAGACAGAATTTTTGCTATCCGGCAGATGATTATTTCGGATACGGTGGAACAGCGGGAAGCGGCTTTGGCTAAAATTTTCCCGATGCAGAAAAACGATTTCAAACAATTGTTTGAAATTATGAAAGGTCTACCGGTTAAAATCCGACTGTTGGATCCGCCGCTGCATGAATTTGTGCCCAAAGAAGACAAAGATATTGAAGCTCTGGCCAAAGAAATGGGGATTTCATTTGAAAAACTCAAAGACAAGGTGGAATCGCTGCACGAGGCCAATCCAATGATGGGTCATCGGGGTTGTCGGTTGGGGATTACCTATCCGGAAGTGTTTCAAATGCAGGTAAAAGCTATTATGGCAGCAGCCTGTGAGTTGAAAAAAGAACAAAAGATTGAAATTGTGCCGGAAATTATGATTCCGCTAATTGCTGATGTGGAAGAATTGAAGTGGCTGAAAAATAAATTGGTGCCGGTGATTGAAGAAACGATGAAGTCGTATGGAGTGGAGTTGAAATATGAAATCGGAACCATGATTGAAATTCCCCGAGCAACAGTAACGGCAGACGAAATTGCCACTGAGGCAGATTTCTTTTCGTTTGGAACTAATGATTTGACCCAAATGACCTATGGTTTCTCTCGAGATGATGCGGGTAAGTTTATTAAGGATTATTTGAGAGAAAAAATAATGAACGAAGATCCGTTTAAGAGTGTGGATCAAAAAGGGGTGGGAAAGTTGATGGAGATGGCAGTCAAATTAGGTCGAAGCAGCAACAAGGACTTGAATATCGGTATCTGCGGTGAGCAGGGCGGTGATCCGGAGACGGTAAAATTCTGTCACCGAATCGGACTTAATTATGTTTCCTGCAGCCCATATCGGGTGCCGATTGCCAGACTGGCGGCGGCTCAAGCAGTGGTGGAAGGTAAATAGATATCAGATGATTAAGTTCATAAAGTAAAAACATTAGGATCAACCCTAATCATCAATTTTTCCACTGGAAAATGAGTCTGCGATGCAGGCTCAAATACGTTCCAAAATGATGATTTCGGGTTGATTGGGGATTAAATTAAGTAGATGTCGGTTGCAAAACCTACCTAATGATTTGTGGGTAAAAATTCTGAATTGGGGAGAGGATTTTATCCTATAATCTTGATTAAATTAAAGTTTTTTGGTAAAATAGCCCCATAAATTAGTTTCCGTGAGCGGAATTTAATTTATAGAACATTGACAGAGGAGGGTTTGAGATGGATTGGCAGTTATCAGTGACGGCGTTTGGATGTGGTGAGGGCAGAAGGACAGAAACTTGGCCTGAACGGATTGAAGTGGGAGAGTTAATGCTGGCGAAAAAAAGCTGGCAAGACAAAGCGCCGGATTTTATCCCCTGGAAGGAAATTCAAAGAATTGGAGGATGCAAGGTAAGCCTGATTTATGCCGATAATCAATATAAGTTTACGGTTGCCGGCAGATCCCCGGTTGAGGTAAAAAAGATAACGGAGGTGATTGATTGGCAAATGAAACGGAGTTGATTTGAAGCTGCAGATGAAAATGACAAAACATTTGGTTTTAGGAGGAAACATGGATAAACAGGAAAAAAAAACCCTACCAAAGAGACAGAAACAGCCTGGTTTGGTAATATTTGGCGGGATGAACCCAGCCAAGACGTAGATTTGACCAAACAGCTGGCTGACGACTGACTCATTTACCCCGGAGGTAGATTTTAGCTAAGGCTAGAATTTATTAAACTGGGGTATTTTTTTTGAAAAAATTGGGTAAGTAGTTTATTTGTATTATAGGTTATTTAATGGTATAATTTGTCCGATTTTCAGAATAAATTTAACCAAGAGAGCTTGGTTTTTAAATATTTTTTTTGGAATTCGGAACTTTAACAATAAGCTCAAGGATTTTTGGAGAGGAGAAGTAAATGAAAAGTAAACCAAAAAAACTGATGGTGGAACTGCTAAAAAATCTGTTAGAAAAACTATTTCGGGCCAAAACAATTTTCGACGGAGAAAAGCTAAAGTTGACGGCGTCGGTGCCGGTTGGTCTTGGTGGAGAAATGAATTTGATGTTTTGGGAAGATGTAGATGGGGCGCCGGTATTAGTGTTAAATGTGCCACCTTTACCTTGGGGAGTTGACGAGGAAGTTTATGTGTTGCTAAAAGAACTATTGGAATGGAGGTACGGTGAATTACCTAAGTCGGTAAAGTATGGCTCGGCAGCATTTAGGGGCCATAAATTTTATGGCTGGAAACCAAATGATTTTAATCTGATGTATGTTTATCTTTGGGATAAGACCGGTTGGAGCGAGGCAAGACTTAATGAGTTGATTTTGAAAGGAGAGACAAAATGACCCAGGAAGTGGTTGAAAGAGTTATTGCCAAATATGGAGGCGCTACTTGGTTAAAAAACATGGTGCCAGAAACGTTGTTTAGGTTTTTGAAAGTAGAGGACGGAGGGAGAACTGAGACAATAATGGTTGAGATTGATGGCGAGAGTGGTTGGATGATCTTTGTAGACAAATCGATTTCTAAACAGAGGCGGGTGTTAGCAGTTTTTTACGAAAAAGGAAAATGCCCAAGTTTTTATCCGGGACGATTAAAATATGATGTGAGTTTGGGTTTGATATTGGTGCATGAGTTGTCGGAATTCTTTGATCCTCGGGTGGCTGATTTTGGCAAAAAAGTGTTTAATTTATTTTTGTAAAAGAGTTCTTGAGTTTGACCCGGGCTGGGAATAGGATTGCCCAAAGTGGTAAATCTTATTGTCAGCTCGGGATATTTGTTTCTATAGACAAAAACTATACTGACGAGTCTTGGGGGAGACGAAAAACAAATATATCTTATAATATTGATTTTTGATGATTTTTGTGGTAGAATAGGGGGTTGATGGTAAATTAATGGTCACTAAGCGTGGCTTTTTGAAATATTTTTCATCAAAGTTCTTTAAAAAAGAAGGAGGGGAGGTGCCTTGAGTGGTTGATATTAGTTTGATACTGAAACTTAAAGATTTTTTTCAGAGAAATTTTGGAGTTCAGCCTAAAATGAGGTTAAACAGTAGTCAAATTTTGATAGCGGCTACGGTAGAGATTGAACATTGGGTGTCGGTTTGGTCTGATGGGGGCGAAAATTTTTGTTTAATGGGTAATGGTCAGATTAGGGTTCATGAGTTGATGAACTTAACAAATGATTTAATGAAAAGTCTTAGTCTGACCGAGTCGAGTATTGGCGGTCATTGCAGTCACGATTTATGGGCGGTGCCAATGGCAAAAGAAAGGGCGGCGTCGATAAACCAAGTGGAAGTTTGTCGGATCAAACAGGAAAGTGAAAATTTAATAGGAGGGGCATATGACAGATGAATCTCTGTTCCAGGTGGTGGAGTTGGTGGATACTTTAATGAGGACTAGGATACCTGATGCAAGGATAACTATCAATCCAGAGAAACTTCCGGGTAAGGTAGCAAACAAGACACATCGAACGTTGTTTTTGAGAACCGAGCAAAATTGGGTAGAGATTTGGATTGAAGAAGGCTTTACTGGCGAAGAGATCAAAGGAATTAAGGATTTTTTTAAGGGTAAGGCTAAATTAACGTTTGAATCCGGTCCTCTGCTGAGGTGGCGGTGGAAGCCAGAACTAGAAAAGGAGTGACTATGAGCGGTTGTTTTTTTGTCAGTCCGGCGGTATTTCACTGGTTTCACTTTGATAATGAGGTCAAGGAAAGGAGCTTGGAAACCGGAATTCTGACCATAAAAGGAACTTTTAGGAACAAGGACGTGACAGTGGAAGTGAAAAATGGTTTAGCCAGGGTGATGGCTGATGACGGGATTTTGCCCCGTTTGGAAGCGGCCCTGCAGGCTTAATTATACCGGAGGGTAGACTTGATAATTAAAGCGTAAGCTTTATTAATCAGTTTACTCCCCGGTATTTTTTTTTGGAAAATTTAGATTTGATTTTTGTGAAAGCAAAAATAGCCAGAAAGACGGTAACAATAATTAGAAGAGGAGAGAAGGGAAAAACAAAAAAAGAAAGGGAAACCGGTTTGAGATTGAGATGGGGATCAAACTCGAGGGAAGCAGAGTAGGATCCAGGCCAAAGAGGGGGAGAAAGGGTGCAGGTTTGTTGACCACAGCTAATTTGGCGGGAGTGATGGGCAAGGACGTTGTTGTCGTCAAGTTTGATCTCAGTGACAACTTGGGAATTTTTGGAAATAATAATTTTGCCGGCGGTTTTGAAAAAATAGTCGGTATGATTGTTAACCTGAGCGGTGAAAGAAATAGGGGTAAAAAAAACATCTTTGATAAGGGGTTTGGTGGAAAATTTTTGGATTTGACCCGCAGTGGCTGGAGTTTCGGTGGAAGAAAGACTAAGAAGGATGTGTGAGCCGATTTGACCGGTAGTTTGGGTAATGTTGCCGTCGTTAGCAGAGGTTTGGTCAGTTTGATAAACAAAGAAAGTAAAATAGGAATCGTCTGACTTGGCTTGAGAGAGAGTGTTTATTTTTAGAACTAATTGTTTTTGGGATTTGGGGGGCAGGGTAAAGGGCTGACCCAGCTGGAGATCGGCATTGTTGAGAGAAAAAATAATGCTGGGATTGGGTGAGATTTGATGATAGGTGACAGAGCCGGTGTCGCCGCTGGGGAGAAAAGGGAGAATTTTGGTGTTAAGGGTTATGGACTGGTCGGAATTGTTGACGACTTGATAGGCTTGGGTCAGACCGGAACCAGGGCGGACGACGAACTCAATTTGGGAGGGAGAAAGAGATAGGTCAAACATAATTTAGTTTAGCAGGCCTATGAAGTTCATCAAGTTTATCCCGATGTCACTTCGTTCATCGGGATTGGGTTTTTAGGCAAAATTATATCATTTGATTCCAAATTTAGACCTAAAAATCTCAAAAATTATGATTTCGGGTTGGAAATAAAAGAGTCTCCCTGGTCAAAGGGAGATTTAGAGGGATTGAGTCAAGTAGATATCGGAAAATAGTTTAAATATCTTGAATCACTTTAATATTTAGGAATAGCGATGAGGTTGATGGAAGTTTGATAAGTGCCGGTAGCTTGTTGGGGAGAAACGTTGATTTTGTAGGTGATGCGGGCGCGGCGGTTGGTGACGGGGGCAGTTTCGGAGGAAATGATTTGGGCGGTTTGATTTTGAGAAAGATGAGCAAAAGGACGGAAATGGTCGGTGGTAGGAAAATAAGAGAGAGTGCCGATGTAGTTAGAATTACCATAGCTGTCGATGCCGGTGGCGTTGTAGCCAAAACCGTATTTGGCAGCGCTGGTCCAGAGACCGGAGGTGTTGATAGTGCAGCTGGTATCACAATTAGTATCGGGAATAGGGGTGGAGTTTTGGTTGATGAGAGGGTGGGCGGCGACGGCAAGAATTTCGTAGCCCCGACCGGAAGGGGTGGTGATGGTGGTAATGTTTGATTGAGTCGAGCCGACGTTGGCGGTTAAAGAACCAAAATTAATATCGAGACGGTCGATTTTAAAATAAAGCGGTTCAATTTTGTCGTAGAGATATTGGAAGCCAGCTTTGACGGTGTAACCGTCACTAGTGTAACGACCGGGAGCATTTTGACCGACAGTGTCGGTAAGGTGATAGTTGGCGGACTGTTTGTGGCCGCTGGTCATATTAAAATGGCCCCAGTCAATGTGGTAGCTGGCAGAATCGAAGGATTGAGCCCGACAAGTTGAAAGTTTAAAGTTTATAAAGCATAAAAATAGAACAGTAAAAAGAAGAAAATGAATTAGGAGATGTTTTTTAGGCTTCATCGGATTGGCGGTCGACGGATTCTTTTAATTTCTGAGAGGAATTGAGAAGGGATTTGGCGGAATCTTTGATGTGTTTGAGATGATTTTTTTGGGTGGGAGATAGGGGGGTGGAGAGGACTTCGGAGGCGGTGTCGATGATCTGACAGATACCGGTTTTGAATTTGAGCGATAACCATAAGAGAACATCGGTTTCGCTGGCGGCGAGATTGGTGTCGGCGGCAGTTTTGTCCAGATATTGTTTGCCGATAAACCAGGATAG
Source organism: Candidatus Woesebacteria bacterium (assembly GCA_035350835.1). Taxonomy (GTDB): domain Bacteria; phylum Patescibacteriota; class Microgenomatia; order UBA12405; family UBA12405; genus WARW01. The sequence continues at coordinate 8,395 of DAOPUX010000014.1, forward strand.
CGGAGCAATAAAGACCAAAGAAAGCAGGGGAAGCAGAGAAGGAATAGAGTTGAGTGATTGAGCAAGCAGGAGAATGAGGACAAGAGAGTAGGTCAGGGTGGTGGTGGGTGGATTTTGGAAGGCAAGGGTAAAAAGGAGAAAATAGATAAGAAAGAAGAAAGGAGAGTTGAGCCCTTGGGTGTGGAAAACGGTGAGACTGATAATAAAGGCGATTAGGTGTAGGGAAAACTGGCGTCGCCAAAGAGAAATAATAATAAGAATAATAGAGCTGAGAGCAATAATTTGGGGGACAAAATTGGCTAGAGAAGAGAGAGACAAAAGATAAGCGGTAAGGGAAGCAAAGGTAAAAAATAAGATATTGGCAAACTGGGTCATAAGAATAGTATAGAATAGTTTTAGAATGAAGGAAAATTGGAGAGGGTTTAAATGGGTAGATGGTCTGTTGATACTAGGGCTGATATTGGTAGTGATAGGTGTGGGGATGAATTTTAAAAAGAGTTTTTGGGAGAAGGACAAAACGGTAGTGGTAAGTCAGCCAATACCGACAGGTAAAGTCGATGTAGAAAGTAATAATAAAGTAACTATTGATATAGCAGGAGAGGTGATAAATCCAGGAGTTTATACTTTGGAAGCGGGGTCAAGAATTAACGATGGTCTGGTGGCAGCCGGGGGATTGGCAGCTAAGGCAGACCGGGAATGGGTGGACAAAAACATAAACCGGGCAGAGAAATTAAATGACGGTCAGAAAATTTATATTCCTAAAATAGGGGAATATGCGGGGGTAAAAACTTTAGGAGTGTCGGTAGCGCCGACGGGAGGACATTTGAACTTAAACAGAGCGACGGTGGCGGAGTTGGATCGACTAAGCGGGGTGGGACCGGCGTTGGCTCAGGCGATAGTTGATTATAGAAATCAAAACGGAGGATTTAAAAATATTGAGGAATTGAAATTGGTGCCGGGAATAGGGGAGAAGTTGT
>DAOPUX010000015.1:0-8653 GCA_035350835.1 Candidatus Woesebacteria bacterium
GTTAAGATGTAACTATGATTTCAGGATTTTTAGTCAAAAAAGGTCATATGACCAGCGTTTATAGCCAAGACGGTCGTCGGGTTGCCGTGACTAAATGTTTGGCTCTGCCGCTTAAAGTAACTCAAATAAAAACCGTCGAAAAAGACGGTTATCAATCTGTTCAAGTTGCCTATGGTTCCAAAAAACATCTTGACAAAGCTACTGGATCAAAAATATCCAAACTTAAATTGGACATTAAGCCCCGCTCTTTTAAAGAGTTCAAATTAGTTTCCGATCAAATCCCTGAAATCGGCGCTGATATCACTTTTGAATCAGTTTTTAATCAGGGAGATATTGTTGACATTACCGGCATTTCCAGAGGTCGTGGTTTTGCCGGTGTTGTCAAACGACATGGTTTCAAAAAACAGCCCATATTAGGTTCTTCTGACCGCGTCCGCCGTCCTGGATCTATCGGCGCTCAAACTCCCGGCAAAGTTGTTAAAGGCAAAAAAATGCCCGGACATATGGGAGTTGAAACTATTACTATTCCCAATCTAGAAATTTTCTCCATCAACCCTGACACCAAAGAAGTTTTGATTAAAGGTTCAGTTCCCGGAAGTTTTAATTCTTGGATAACCGTCAAAAAAACTAATTAACCTATGAAATCTCAACTTTATAATCTCAAATCAGAAAAAATCGGCGAAATCGCTTTACCCAAAAGTGTTTTTGAAGTCAAAGTTTCCGATACTCTTATTTCTCAGGCAATTAGAGTTACCCTAGCCAATCGCCGTTCTTCTTTTGCCAAAACCAAAACCCGATCTGAAGTTGCCGGCACCCGCAAAAAAGTTTGGTCCCAAAAAGGCACCGGTAATGCCCGTCACGGCAATCGCACTGCCCCTATTTTTGTTGGCGGCGGTATCGCTCTCGGACCCGATGGTCAACAAAACTATTCTCTTAAAATCGGCAAAAATATGAGAAAGAAAGCTCTTTATGCTCTTCTTTCCAAATTTGCTGCCGGCAAAAAGATATTAGTTATTGATAATTTTTCCCATCTTGATCCCAAAACCAAATCCGGAGTCAAACTTGTGGCTGGACTTAAATCCCAAGATGAAGTATTATCAAAAAGTCGTAAAATAGGGATTATTACTACCAACACTCTCACTCCTGTCAAGAGAGCTTTTGGCAATATCAAAGATATTTCTTTAATATCGCTCAAATCTCTTAATATTTACGATCTGTCAAAACAAAATTACTTGATTTTTAGCCAAAAAGCTATCAGACAATTTAAATAATCATGAATCACAATATTATTGATTTAAAACCAGTTGTTACCGAAAAGGCCCTATCTGCCCAACAAACGCAGGACAAATATGCTTTTTGGGTCAGCCCACGCGCTACCAAAGGTCAAATCGAAGTCGCTTTTAAATCAGTTTTTAATATTGCTCCTTTATCTGTCAATACCGTTACTCTCAAAGGCAAAACCAAAATTCACTGGAAATCACGGGCTTCTATCCAAAAATCCGACAGAAAAAAAGCCATTATCTCTGTCCCTAAGGGCACCAAAATTGAATTACTTAAACTAAATACCAAATAATATGTCACACAAACCTTTATTAACCATCAAAAAGAAACACAGCGGTCGTGACTCTCGCGGTCACGTTTCTGTCCGCCACCAAGGTGGTCAGCAAAAACGTTTTCTTCGCGAAATTGAATGGAATCGTAATCGCTTTGATGTTCCAGCAAAGGTTGTTTCTATCGAATACGATCCTAACCGAACTTCAGATATCGCTCTTTTGGTTTACGAAAACGGTGCCAAGTCCTATATTTTGTCTACTGCCGGTCTCAAAGTCGGGGATACAGTTATTTCTGCCAATCAGGCTCCCATCAAAGACGGCAATTGTTTGCCTCTAAAAAACATTCCCATTGGGGTGCCTGTTCATGCCATTAGTTTTCAGGTGGGCAAGCCGGCTCAAATAGTCAAGACTGCCGGATCAGCCGCCTTTATCCAAAGTATCGATGGCACCAAAGCCACCGTCAAATTACCTTCAGGTGAAATTAGAATTTTCCATTCCGACTGTCGGGCTACTGTTGGCCAGGTCAGCAACGCCGACCATTCCAACCAAAAATTAACCAAGGCCGGACAATCCCGTCACCGCGGTGTCAGACCAGGTGTCAGAGGTGTGGCTCAAAATCCCAAATCTCATCCGCATGGAGGTGGAGAAGGCCGCAGTTCTATTGGTATGCATCCCAAAACCAAGTGGGGTCGACCCGCTTTCAAAAAGACCCGCAAACTCAAAAAAGCTTCCAACAAATTAATCGTTCAGCGGAGAAAAAAATAATAACTTTATAATTAATTATGTCCAGAAGCTCAAAAAAAGGTCCATACATCGATCAAAACATTCTTGACAAAATTGCCAAAGGTGGCAGTCAGGTAATCAAAACTTATGCCCGAATGAGTTCCATTTCTCCGGAATTTGTCGGTCGGACCTTTGATGTTCATAACGGTAAAAAATTCATTAGTGTCTATGTTACCGAAGATATGGTTGGACACAAGTTAGGTGAATTTGCTCCCACCAGGACCTTTAAAGGTCATGGCCGGGTGGTTAAAAGAGTTATTGAAAAAACCTAAAATTTTATGCCAAAAATTACTAAAAAAACTACTACCGCTCCCAAAAAGACTGTCAAAAAAACTGTCTCTGCTACCAAACCAGTCAAGCCAGTCAAAGTTCCGGCTGCCTTGCCGGTTTTTAAAACCGCCAAATATGTCAATAAAAATATCCAGATTTCACCTCGAAAATTACGTTTGTTGGTTGATGAGGTCCGCCAATTTAGTCCGGTTGAAGCTCTTAATCGGGTTAAATTTATCAATACCAAATCAGCCAGGATTATGGTCCAGGCTCTAAAAAATATTATTGCTGACGCCAAAAATAATTTTAATTTAGATACAAACTCATTAAAATTTGATACTATAAAAGCCGACGAAGCTTTAAAAATAAAACGTATGGACAAATCACACGGCTCTCGTTTTCAGCGTGGTCTGATCCAAAAACGTCATAGTCGGCTCGTCATTATTGTTAAAGGAGTCCAAAAATAATATGGGTCAAAAAGTTAATCCTATCGGTTTTAGACTCGAGGCTGTCAAGAACAGTCCTGAGTGGCAATCCAGCTGGTTTGCCAATTCCAAAAAATATTCTGTTTTTCTTCTTGAAGACAAAAAAATTCGTGACTTTTTGCAAAAGAGGATTTACTCTGCCGGTATTGTTAGTATCAAAATTGAAAGATCCGTCAAAAAACTTAAAATTACCATCATTGTTGCTCGACCGGGTTTAGTTATTGGTCGTGGCGGCAAGGAATTGGAAGCTCTCAAAAAGGAAATTCAAAAACTTCTTAACAAAAATGCTGGCAAACAGTCAGTTGAAATCCAAGTCGAAGAGTTTAAACATGCTGACCTTTCTGCCAAATTAGTTGCCGAAAAAATTGCTTATCAGCTTACCAAAAGAATGCCTTACCGTCGGGTGGTTTTATCCGCCATTGAAAAATCAATCTCTTCCGGCGCCAAAGGTGTCAAAGTTGTTTTATCCGGTCGTATCAATGGTGCCGAAATCGGTCGCCGGGAAAAATTTTCCGAAGGCAAAATTCCTTTAAGCACCATCAGATCAAAAATTGATTATTACGAATGTCCGTCGCTTACGCGTTCCGGATATATCGGAGTTAAAGTTTATTTATGTTTAATTTAATTTTTTCAATAAACTTTACAAACTTTATAACTTTATAAACCACTTATGTTACAACCAAGCCGAACCAAATACCGAAAACAGTTTCGCGGCAAAATGCGGGGTAATGCCAAGGGTAATTTAGTTGCCTTTGGAGAATACGGTCTCAAAAGTATGGAATGCGGTTGGCTAACTGCCAACCAAATCGAAGCCGCCCGACGGGCTATTTCCAACGCCACCAAAAGAAGCGGTCGGACTTGGATTAGAGTTTTTCCTGACAAGCCTTTTACCCAAAAAGGCACCGGCACCATGGGTGCTGGCAAAGGCGAAGTTAAGGGCTATGTTGCCGTTGTTAAACCCGGTCGGATCATGTTTGAAATTTCCGGTATTAGTCCAGAAGACTCTCAAAAAGTTCTCAAACTTGCCGCCGCCAAGTTACCAGTTGTCTGCAAAATCGTTACCAAAAAATAGGAGTGGAATTTATGAAAAAAACTGATAAAATTGCCTACAGACAAAAGAGTTCAGCAGAGCTTAAAAAAAGCCTAATTGACCTCAAAAAAAGTCTCATTGAGTCGAAATCAAAGTTGGCTACTGGCAACCAGTCCGATACTTCTGTTTTCAAAAAGACCAAAAAACAAATTGCTCTAATTTTAACCCTTTTGGGAGAAACCAAAAATGAAACAAAAAATTAAAAATACCGGCAAAACTTTTATCGGCAATGTTGTCTCCGACAAGATGTCCAATACTATTGTCGTTTCTCTTGAATATACCCGCCGGCATCCTATGTACAAAAAAATTATTCGCAAACACAAAAATATTTATGCCGACAACAATCTTTCTGCCAAAATCGGCGATATTGTCAAAGTCCGCGAAACCAAACCCTTAAGTAAATTAAAAAGATTTACCACTATAGAAATTATCAAAAAATCTATCTAATTATTATGGTTCAACTCAGAAGTATCATCAAACCGGCTGACAACTGCGGCGCCAAAAGAGTCCAAGTTGTTCATGTCTACAAAGGTCATTTTCACAAAAAAGCCACTATTGGTGATATTGTTTTGGCTGTTGTCAAAGACGCCATCCCCAACGGTATGGTCAAGAAAAAAGAAAAAGTCAAAATGGTTATTGTCCGCACCAAAAAAGAATTTGGTCGCGAAGATGGTTCCTATATCCGTTTTAGCGACAATGCCGGAGTTGTTATCGATTCCCAAAACAATCCTCGCGGCACTCGTATTTTTGGTCCAATTGCCCGTGAAATCAAGGATTTAGGTTTTAATAAAATAGCTTCTATGGCTCAGGAGGTTTACTAATATGAAAATACTAAAAGGTGACAAAGTAAAAATTCTTATCGGCAAAGACAAGGGTCGCGAAGGCTTGGTTATCAAAAGCTTTCCCAAAAAATCCAGTCTGGTAGTCAAAGACCTTAATATTTTCAAAAAACATGTCAAGCCGACCCAAGGCAAACCCGGCAGTATTGTCGAAAAAGAACGCCCAATCTATATCTCAAAAGTAGCTCTTATTTGTCCTGAATGCAAAAAGACCACCAGAGTCGGCTACAAAATCGACAAATCCGGCGAAAAATATCGCATTTGCAAAAAGTGCAATTCAATTATTGTTGGCACCGCCAAAGGCATTTCCGCCCCCGCCAAAAAGAAATAATTATGCTAAAAGATACCATCAATACTACTATCAAACAAAATTTAATTGACAAAATCGGCAAAAAGAGAAATATATTTTCTCTGCCTCATTTGTCAAAAGTTGTCATCAACTACCGTGTCGGCGAAGCCCGCGAAAGTCAGGAATCTCTTGCTTCTGCCACCGAAGAAATTATTGCTATCACCGGTCAAAAACCCCAGCTATGCAAGGCCAAAAAAGCTGTTTCTGCCTTTAAACTCCGCCAAAATGATCCCTTAGCTCTCAAAGTTACTCTTCGGGGGGCAAGGATGTATGATTTTGTCGAAAAATTATTCAATCTGATTTTACCCCGTCTGCGCGATTTTAAAGGTATGAGCGCCACCGCTTTTGACAGCGTCGGCAATTACAATTTGACTATCAAAGATCAAACCTTGTTTCCTGAAATCAATCTTGATAAAGTCAACAAAATCCGCTCAGTTCAAATAACTCTAAATATCAAAGCCGCTTCCAAAGATGAGGCAAAAATGTTATTATCAGCTCTGGGTTTTCCTTTCGAAAAATCCGCGGATTCTGATTCGCAAAAATAATTATGGCTACAACTGCAAAAATAGTTAGAGAAACAAAAAAATTAAAGTACCGCGTTCGGTACCACAATCGTTGTTCAATTTGTGGTCGCCCCCGCGGTTATATTCGTTTATTTGGTATTTGCCGTCTCTGCTTCCGCAAGTTGGCTCATCAGGGCATGCTTCCTGGTGTTAAAAAATCCAGTTGGTAAAAATATGTTGCAATCAACTTCAATTGATTTCTTAATTAGAATAAAAAATGCTGTTAAAGCCGGCAAAAAAAATATGACTGCTCCGGCTTCAAATTTTTGCGTCAATATTGCCGATCTCCTAAAAAGATATGGTTTTGTTACCAGCTATTCTCTTACTGATGACGCTAAACGCCGCATTTCTTTGGAATTAAGTTATGCCGGTAATCAACCCAAAATAACCGATGTTAAAATTATTTCCAAACCCGGTTGTCGGGTCTACGAAAAAGTTTCGTCCTTGCCTTGGGGTAAAACACCTAATTCTCTTATTATTATTTCTACTTCCGCTGGGGTTATGTCCCAAAAGGAAGCTAAAACTAAAAAACTTGGCGGAGAAATCATCGCCGAAGTCTATTAATTAAACCATTATTATGTCCCGCATCGGCAAACAACCAATTTCTATTCCCGCCGGAGTCACCGCCACTGTCGAAAACAACACCGTCACTATTGCCGGGCCAAAAGGAAATCTTTCATTGGTCTTGCCTTTCAAAATCAAAGTCGAAGTTAAAGATATTCAATTGACCGTCAGTCGTTTGTCCGAAGACAAAAAAACCAAAGCTTGTCATGGCGCCACCAGATCCCATCTCAATAATATGGTTGACGGGGTTCAAAATCATTGGCAAAAAGAGCTGGAAATCCGCGGCACTGGTTACAAAGCCTCTCTTAACGGTAACAAACTCAAACTTAACGTTGGTTTCATCCATCCGGTCGAAATCACTGCTCCCGAAGGTATTACCTTCCAGGTTCAGGAAGAAACTAAAATTACTGTTTCCGGACCCAACAGAATGGTGGTCGGTCAAATCGCCAGCAATATCCGCAAAATCAGACCACCCGAACCATACAAAGGCAAGGGTATTCGTTACTTAAATGAATTTATAAAGTTAAAAGCCGGCAAGAAAGCCAAAGCTTAACTATGATCGAACAAAATAAAAAAATTAGAAGATTAAATCGGGTCAGAAGTAAGGTTGCCAAAAACTTTGGTATTCCTCGGTTGTCGGTTTTCCGCAGCAACCAGCATATCTGGGCTCAGATAATTGACGACAAACACGGCAAAACTCTTGTATCAGCTTCTACCAAAACCGTCAAAAGTCTCAAAGGCACCAAGTCTGAAAAGGCTGCTGCTGTCGGTCAATCTTTGGCCAAATCAGCTCTCGACAAAAAAATTACTCAAGTTAGATTTGATCGGGGTAGCTACCGTTATCACGGTCGGGTTAAAGCCCTTGCCGACGGTGCTCGATCAGGAGGTTTGAAGTTTTAATATGATTCCAAATAACCATAAACCAAATCAAAAAAATGACCGGTTTGAAAAACCAGTTAGCGAATTCACCGATAAAGTAGTTCAAATCAAACGTGTCTCCAAAAAAACTAAAGGCGGCAATCAAATTCATTTTACTGCCTTAGTTGTCTCCGGTGACAAAAAATCACGGGTTGGCGTTGGATTGGGCAAAGCCAAAAGTGTTGCTGATGCTATCCAAAAAGGTATCAAAAAAGCTCAAAAATCTTTAATTACCATTCCCATTATTGACGGCACTATTTCCGGATCAATCAAATTAAAATTCAAAGGAGCTGTAGTTATGCTTCGCCCCGGTAAAACCGGAAGCGGTATTATTGCCGGTGGTCCCGTCCGATCAGTAGTCGAAGCTGCCGGTATCAAAGATATTGCCAGCAAAATCATCGGTTCCAAAAACAAATCGATTAATGTTTGGGCTACCTTAAAAGCTCTTAGTTCTCTCCAAAAATAATATGGAAATACTATCTCAATTAACCAAAATTACTGCCAAACCCGCCCGTCGTCGTGGACGCGGCATTGGTTCTGGACTTGGTGGACACACCGTTGGCCGCGGCGCCAAAGGGGACAAAGCCAGAGGTAAAACCAAACTAACCTTTGATGGCACCAAGATCAAAAAATCATGGCTAAAAAGATTGCCTTTTATGCGTGGTAAACACCGACTCAGCAACCGCAAAAATGTTGTTATCTTTAACTTAACCCAAATTGATAAGTGGTTCAAAAAAGACGATTTAGTCGATCTTAATTCTCTCACCAAAAAGACCAAAATCTCTTTTAAAAATCTCAACGCCTCCGTCAAAATTCTTTCTGCCGGCGATATTACCAAGCCTCTAAAATTTAAAGGAGTCTCTGTTTCTCAATCTGCTTCCAAAAAAATTATTGCTGCGGGTGGTAATATAGAGTAATGAATCGGTATACCAAAACCCTATCACTTTATATTGAAGGCCTAAAAACCCCAATTTTACGTAAAAAACTGCTTTATACTCTCGGAATTTTAATTGCCTTTAGATTTATTGCCCATATTCCTGTTCCTGGCGTCAATGTTGCCATGCTACGCCAGTTTTTTAACCAAAATCAACTTTTATCGCTTTTGGATATTTTCTCTGGTGGCACCTTAGCTAATTTTTCTATTACTGCTCTTGGTCTTAGTCCTTACATCAGCGCTTCTGTTATGATCCAGCTTTTGGCTTTAGTTATTCCTCAGCTTGCCGAACTTCAAAAAGAAGG
>DAOPUX010000016.1:0-7758 GCA_035350835.1 Candidatus Woesebacteria bacterium
GGGTAGAAATATCGCTGTTAAAGAAGCTTTACCAAAACCAGATCATCAATAAATTAAAATTTAGCAATGATTATAAAACCCCGCTGCGGCGGGGTTTTTGGATAACAAAATTTAAGGTAAAATAAAACAGTTATGACAAAACTAGAAATTCCTGACAAGGTTAAAAAAATCATAACCAAATTTAACCAATCCGGGGCAGAAATTTATATTGTCGGCGGCGCTTGTCGTGATTTGTTGCTGGGACGGGAAGTAACTGATTGGGACTTTACCACCAACCTAACTCCCGAAGAAATGAAAAAATTATTTCCCAAAAACAGTTTTTATAACAATGATTTTGGAACTTTTAGCGTGGTGGGTAAAAAGGGGGAAATTTTTGAGATTACTACTTTTAGGACCGATGTTGGTTATAGCGACGGTCGACACCCGGATGAAGTCAGGTGGGGAAAAAGTTTGGCAGAAGATTTAGCCAGACGCGATTTTAGTATCAATGCCATAGCCATAACGGGGATTTCGGCTGAAAAAATGGAGATAATCGACTTGTTTGAGGGCAGAAAAGATTTGGAAAACAAATTAATCAGAACAATGGGGAATCCGGATGAGAGATTTAAAGAAGATGGTTTGAGGCTAATGAGAGCGGTAAGAATTGCCAGTCAACTGGGTTTTGAGATTGAAGAAAAAACTTTGGTATCAATTCAAAAAAATGCCAAATTAATCAATCAAATTTCTAGTGAAAGAGTCAGAGATGAATTATTTAAGCTACTACTGTCACCAATACCATCAAAAGGAGTAGAACTATTAAGGCAATCCGGGTTACTGGGGGAGATAATGCCAGAGTTGCTGGAAGGACTGAATATGGCCCAAAAGGGGCATCATATTGACGATGTTTGGACACATAATTTAAAAACACTGGATAATTGTCAGAGTAAAAACCCAATTACGAGGTTGGCGGCACTGCTGCACGATGTCGGCAAGCCAAGATCAATGAGCGGCGAAGGGGAAACAAGAACTTTTCACAATCATGAAGTTTATGGTTCAAGAATGGCAGTGAGGTTAGGGAAAAATTTTAAATTGTCCAACAAAGAATTGGATCAATTATTTAGATTAGTAAGATGGCATATGTTTACGGTTCAGGAAACTCAAACCGATAAAGCGGTAAGAAGATTTATTAGAAACGTGACCCCGGAGTATATTGATGAAATGATTGATCTGAGACGGGCGGACAGACTTGGCAGCGGTTCTAAAGAAACCAGTTGGCGGTGGGAACTGTTTAAAAAGAGGATTATCGAAGTTCAAAAACAGCCGTTTTCGGTCAGAGATTTGAAGATTGACGGCAAAGACGTAATGGAAATACTTCAGATCAGTCCGGGACCAAAGGTGGGTGAAGTTTTGAATGGAATTTTTGAACAAGTGGAAGAAAATCCATCCATAAATGACAGAGAAACGCTACTGGAAAAAATTAGGCAATATAAAAACTAGATTACTTTTGGCGGCGGTTTTTGAAAAATAGAACCAAGGGAATGGCAACACCGATAGAAGAATAGGTGCCGGAGACAACTCCAATAAGTAGGGCGGCGGCAAACCAGCGGGTAGTGGAACCACCCAGCAAAACTAAAGAGAGCAACATAAAGATAATGGTCATAGAGTTGTTGATAGACCGGGTAAGAGTCTCAGTAACTGCCTGATTGGCAAGTGCTACCCAATCCTTTTGATAACTTTGACGTCTTAGTTCGCGGATGCGGTCAAAAGTGACAATGGTGTCGTGGACGGAGGACGATAAGGTGGTTAGCAAGGCGGTAACGAACAGCGAATCAATTTCAGCGCCAAAAAAATGACCTAAAAGAGAAAAACTACCAATAAGGATGAAAGTGTCGTGGAGCATGGCCAGGACGGCACCGGCGCCAAAAGAGAGATCTCGAAACCGACGACCGATAAAAAGGAAAAGGAAGATGGAGGTTAAAATTACAGCGGTAATGGTTTTTTGGAGCAACTCGCGACCTAAAATTGGACCTAAGGTCTGGAATTTTTGTTCCTTTGAATCGGGATAAATTTCTTTTAGGGTTTGATCTAATTTGCCTTTTTGATCAGGATTGATATCGGCAAATTTTAGAGAATAATTATTATTGCCCAAAGGAGTAGTTTCTTTTAGTTCTAAATTGTTTGAGGAAAATATTTGGTCGGTTTTTTCGGAAGAATATTGAGGAATATTTACTTCCCAAAGACTGCCGCCGGTAAAGTCAATTGAGGGTTTGAATTTCCAAAAAATGATTGACAAAAGCGAAGCCAGCAAAAGAAAGGCAGAAATAGTAAAAAATAATGGTCTGAGTTTCATGACGTTCATATTATTTTTTCTCCTTGGCAAAAACACGTAATAAGTTTCTGGTAACGTAAACGCCGGTAAAAATACTGACAAAAATTCCCAAAATGAGAGTGACAGCAAAACCGCGGATCATGCCGGAAGTGCTCAAAAACGACCAATTAAAAGGGTTAAATAAAATAAAGCCGGTGATGATAGTGCAGGTATTAGCATCTTTGATAGAATCCCAGGCGCGACCAAAAGCGGTTTCCATGGCCATATTCCAATCTTTGCCGCGGCGCGATTCTTCTTTGATCCGCTCAAATATCAAAATATTACTATCCACAGCCATACCAACAGATAAAATAAAGCCAACAATACCAGGAAAGGTTAGAGTTACCGGGATAAGACGGTAAAGAGTAAGAGTGATCAAACTGTAAATGATAAGACTGATGTTGGCAATTAAGCCGAGTTTGCCATAATTGGCAACCATGAACAAAGCTACAACAATCAAGCCGACAATACCGGCAAAAATGCCTTTGTTGAGCGAATTTTGACCTAGAGTGGCGCCAATTTGAGATTGCTGAACTAATTTTAGAGGTAAAGGCAGGGATCCGGCATTAAGTTGAATTGACAGCTCTTTGGCTGATTGAGAAGTAAAGTCGCCACTGATTGAGGCTTTGCCTTCGGTAATAACAGTTTGGACTGTAGGTGCGGTTAAAATACGGTTATCTAGAAAAATAACAATTTTTTGGTTAAGATAATCTTTGGTAGCTTGAGCAAAAAGTTTGGAGCCTTCATCATTGAATTCCAAAGAGACTTCGGGTTTGGAGTTGTTGGGGTTTATCTGGACAGAAGAATTTTTGAGATGAGAACCGTTGAGACCAGTGTCTTTGATGGATGAGAGAAACTCAGCAGAAGAGGTGGCCTGGGTAAATTGCTGGTCATTGATAACCCCAAAAAAACCAAGCTGGGCAGTGGTGCCAATTAAGTCAATAGCATCGGCTGTATTTTCGATACCGGGCAAATCAACCTGAAGACGGTGTTGGGATTGAATTTTGTCAATACGAACGTTGGTTTCACTAACGCCAAATAAGTTAATTCTTCGTTCGATATTAGTTTTGAGAGATTCAAGGGCTTGAGTTAATTCCTGAGAATTGCGGTTGGAGGTGTCAATATCAAAAATAAGGGAGGAACCACCCGCCAAATCAAGACCATATTTTAGATCAAAATTATTTTTTAAAATATTGTTACCAAGTTTTAAGTTTAGTTGAGGCCGGTAAAAAGTGTGTTCCCAATTGATGGGGCCTAAGTGAATTTTTAGGGGCAGTTGTTTGGGAAAATTAATCAGAAAACAAAACAAAGTCAGAGCTAAAATGCTCCAAAAAATTCTGAGGGTTTTTTTACGCGAATGCATATTTATTTATGACCAATTAGAGATAATTGTCGAGGATGACCGGAAAAAGTATAAGTGAGAGAAACTTTGGTGCGGTTAGTTTTGACCACAACCGGATCACCTTCTCTAATATTAAAATCCTTGATTGATTTTGAAGGGATGGTAATAGCTAAGCTATTGCCGGTTTTAATTACTTTTCTGATTTTGGCCATTAAAGGTTACAAATTTCTAGGCAGCTACCTATTATAACAACTGGGTCGCTAAGGAAGAAATCAACAATAAACTGATCGCGTTTTTGACGGCGGAGTTTAAACTCGCCCTTGCCCATGACCATATAATTTATTTCGTGACCACGGATGGCTTCTTCCTGTTTAACAAAGCCTTCGATTTCACGCAGAGAAACATCGCCCACAATAATCAAATCAATATCATCGCTACCTCTTTTGCCACCGACCATAAATCTATAACTATAAAAAACCAATTTGATAGTGCCAAGGGTTTCATTTTTGTTTTGCAACTTTAACCCCAGACCTGAAGATTGGTTGGCAATAATCACTAAATTAGTAAATAAAGGCGATTGCTTATCAGCCCAATAGTAGAGTCTGTTCCCCCGTCGTTCAGAATTGATCAAGCCGCTTTTTTGAAGATTATCAAGTTCACGTCTAACTGAATTTATTTCTTCGTCAGCTAACCGAACCAGTTGCCGGACATAAAAAATCTCCTCCGGTTTGTAAAAGAAAATATTGATGAGTTTGAGCCGGGTTTGAGAAATAAAAATGCGCTTAAGACTGGTTTGAATTTTCATAGGCTAGTTGTAGCTGACAGTTGAAGTGGTAGGAAGTAATTCTACCCAAATATTGCCGGGAATAAAATTAACTTCTTTGCCGGATTTATCTTTGTAAATAGTCCGAGAAACGCGGTTTGTTTTGGACCAGGTGATATCTGTTTTTTCACCATTTTGGATAAGAACGCCGCTACCAGAACCGACGACATCGTAAAGGTTGTGCATATGTTCATCAATAGACCGGGATTCTTTGACCAGTTGAATGATAATATTTTTGGCAGTAAGAGAAGTGTCAGTATTAAAATCTGTCTGGACAACTGAACCGTTGGTTCGGACATAATTGTTGTTGGCGGCGTCATAATTCCAAACTACAGTATAGTCTTTGTAACCAGACCAAAAGTCAAAGGTGACTTTGGTAGCAGTGGGACTGGCAGCAGCTTGATCGGTTTGCTTAAACAACCAAGAGCGATAATTTTTGTCCCATGAAGTTTTTTTGGCTTCAGTAAGATTAGTTAAACCACGAGTAGAGGCAATATTCCACAATTCTTTGGTGGAACAATACATGGTGTGTTCAGTGGCCCTTTCTTGACCAGTGCGATCGGGTTCTCGGCGACAGACTTTGTAGGGCAAGGAAAATTGGCTCAGATCACCCCAAGTGCCTTTGTTGGTCCAGCCATAAGCGCTAATTTGCTCTATAGCTTGGGCTTTTTTGGCGGTAGTGCAGGGACCGCCGGGAGTAGCAGCACTACAATTGGCGCCACCAACATGGTTGTAAAGCGGATAATCAGAATATTCAGAAGCGATGTCCAAAAAGTAAGTTCTGGCAGAGCGGACAGGACCAACATCATACTTGTTAGCTTCGGATCCAGCAACCTGACCACAATAGAAAACTCCCATAAATCTGGTAATTCCGCCTTCGGCAACGGCTTCGTAGACGATATCGGCAGTTTGAAGCCCAGACTGAGGGCGGGAATCTTGGTGATTTTCGATCATTACCATAAGGGGACGCCGACCAGACCAAGTATCTTTTTCCTCTTTGGTGTAAAGTTTGCCGTTTAGAGGACAGGCTTCAGTTTTTGGACCGGGATATAATTCTGGTTTTGCCGGATTTTGATCCTGATTTTGATCACTACTTGGTTGGCGCTGAGAGAATGATTTTAATAAACCACCGCTACCTGAGGGCAAAAAATAGTCAAATAAAAAATAAGAAATACCACTGACTATTAGGAATATGCCTAGCAGTCCGAGAATTTTGGTGACTTTGGGGTTCATTAAAATTTTAATCTTTAATAGTTTTAACTATAGCTAATTTTTCGTCTTTTGACAAAGTGACATTATCCCCTTCGCCGTTTTTGATAGGTTTAGCGTAAAGTCGGGTAATATCACGGTTGTGAAGAGAGGTGAGAACAACGCCAGAGTTGGCTTGGTTGAGTAAGGTGAGAATAAAACTTTGATTGCCACCCATGTCATCAAAAGGATTAAACCGGGTAATATTTAATTTGAAATTAGAGTTGTTTTTAGCGGTTGAGTCGGTTGCGGGACGGGATTTGTTTTTTTTATATATTGCTCTGGTAATGAGAAACAACCAAATTAGATTGAGAATAACTAAAACATAGAGCAAAATCATATATTTATTGTAGCAAACCTGGGTGTGCTATACTGGCTTTAGTAGGATGGATTATACAGAAAATAACAAGTTTCTAAAGAAAGATTTGGCTAAGAGCTTGATTTTGAGCTTGATTTCTATTATTTTCATAGTTGTTATATATTTATTTGTTAATTCAAGGGGGTGAAGCTTAAAATGCCAACCATAAAATTTTATAACGTTAAATCACGCAAGGCAGTAGAAGTTGATGTCAGCAAGGTTAAGAAAGTCACTTTGAAAAACGGCCGACCAGCAGCTGAAACCATCGACCCTCAAACCGGCACCAAGATGTTCAAAATCTTGTCTGCTGCTGATGCAGCTTTGTTGAGATAAATAAAGCTCAAAATATTGTAAAATAGACTAACCTCCAAAGAAATTGAGGTATTTGTTTCAGTCTTTGACTGAAAAGGAAAGTCCGGACCACGAAAGACGCAAAACCCAAATAGGTAGGGTCCTGAGTGATCGGGAGGCAATGCTACAGTGACGAATAACTCCGACTTGTCGGGGCGAAGTGAAACGAGCATCCTTTTGGTGGAAATCTCAAGTTGAGACGTTAATATCTGGTCTTTGAGAGTCTCAGGTAGAGAGAAAAGATAGATAATACCTAAACAGAATCCGGCTTATCAATTCTTAGGAGGTTTTTGCTGGTCTATTTTTCCTGGGCATTAAAACTTCAAAAACTGTTTGGATGGTAAGGAATATAGGTAAAGCTAAAATGGCACCAACAACTCCCCCAAGCTTGGCACCAGTGGCAATCAAAAGGATGGTAACCAAGGGATTAAATCCAACGGTTTGTTTCATAACTTTGGGAACAATAACATTATTTTCTAGCTGCTGGATGATAATACCGACAGCCACAGTCAAAATTCCGGTTAAAGGAGAGACGGTGAAACCAACAAGGGAGGCGACAACGGTGGTGACGGTGGGACCAATTGAGGGGATAGCCTCAAGCAGTCCGGCAAAAATAGCTAAAGGAACGGCATAATTTAACCCCAACAGAGTGTATCCAATATAGGACATAACTCCAATAATAGTCATAAGAAAAAATTCAGCCGTTACCCAACTACCAAGACGTTTTTCTAATTTTTCGACGATATCCATAAACTTTTGATTTCCTCTGGTGCCGAATACTTGCAAGCCATATTTAGAAAAATTTTTCTTTTCCAACAACATATAGAAGGTTAAAAACATGATGATAAAGCCGGACATAATGTTGGAAACGACGGAGACGGCGGTCTTGGCAATACTACCGGGTAGATTTTCCAAAACTTTTAGTTGTGATGACCAGTCAATAGCATTGGTGCCAAAAATACTGATATTTTTTAATGTTTCCGGCAGGGTTTTAATAAGATCAGTGGTCTGTTGAACTAAAATAGGCACGATACCGGCAATAGTCAGAGAGACAACGGCAATAATAATAAGGTAGATAATTAATATTCCCAAAGGTCGTGGAATTTTGTATTTTTCCATCCGAACGATAGCTGGATTAAGAACTTCCATAAAAATAAAACTGATAAACATGAGAATAATCAGAGCCCGGATCTGCCAAAGAACAAAAAGACCAATCAAAAAAAGAGCGGTAAAGATGATGGTTTTGTAAGATATCTCGATTTTTTTGTTACTCATGACCTAGTATACCA
>DAOPUX010000017.1:0-1494 GCA_035350835.1 Candidatus Woesebacteria bacterium
GGGAATAACAAACCACAACACCAAATAAATCAAAACTCCACTCCCGCCGCCAATCCCCAACACTACAAAAACAATTCTTACCAAAGTTGCGTCTACCTCAAAATAATCCGCCAGTCCGCTGCACACCCCGGCAACTAACTCATTTGTTTGATTGCGGTATATTTTTTTATTTTTCACAAATTTATTTTATCAGTTTTGTAACGACTGTCTTATCCAATTTTCACAAAAATCTTTATTATTTAATTTTTCTACCAGATAGTTTTCCTTCATTCGATACCTTTGCCATGGTTGCAGCTTAAAATCAGAACACAAACCATCTTGTTCTATAACATATAGTGGTCCCCCAAATTGCTCCTCATTAATACTTTTTATCAACTTACCACTATTCACCAGACAATCTTTGCTTTTCTCTATAATGTAAGTTGTTTCTTTCTCTAAAAATTTTGGGCATTCAGACACAAAAGAAACATTGCCTAAAATTAGCTCTTGATTTTTTACAAAAATTTTAAGATTCTCTGATTGATTTTTTCGCGAATAAAAAACTGTTTCCAAAAAAATCTCCCGCGGTTCTTGACTCACTACCAATATTTTCTTATCCCCACTCCTTTCAATATAATTAGCGATCAATCTTTGGCTAAAAAAATAATTTTCTTGACCAATAATTGGAAATCTAAAAAAATAAAAATAGCTAAAGTTCAAAAAAGAAATTAGATATATTACCAATATTAAGCCCATTCCTACCCCCCCCCAACAGTTTATAAGCACTCAACATTCCATATGAAACAAAAATAATTAATATTGGCATAAGCAAAAAAGATCTATTCAATACTGAAGTTTCCACTCTACTAACTGCTGTTGCCAGCGGTGAAATCAAAACCAGTCCAAGTAAAAAATATGTTTCTTTAGGGTATTTTTTAAATAAATTTATTAACCCCAAAATTATAAACACCAAATCAATCAAGTAAAACAATCCATGATCTCCAAACCGATAAGTTCCTCTCGGATCACCAAAATTAAATAACACTTCTGGTCCCAAAGCTGTCAGATATTTTTCAAAAAATATCTTAGTTATTACCGTCGCTTTGTTAGAGAATAATTGTTCAACATTATTTTCCAATACCTGGCGTCTTTCAGTGTTTACTTTCTCCGACAAAATATCTTTGTCCAACATCCAAATATCAGCCGATCTGGTCCGATTGACTGATTGGGTAAAAAATTTTTCTGCCACGCCAAAATAACCAACCACCACTCCCAAACTAACAACCAAAATTAACCCCGCTCTTTTCAAATCAGTTTTCTTTTTTATCAGTTTATATAGCAATCCCACCAAAATCAGGGGTAAAAATATTACCTTTGCTCCATGATAAGACAAAAAACCCAACACAAAAAATATCAAAGACAGCCACTGTTTTTTGACACTATCATCTATCAAAAACAAAATTCCTAAAATAAAAAATAACAACGAAAAAGGGGAATCTACTGCCGCTCTTGACA
>DAOPUX010000017.1:1594-4694 GCA_035350835.1 Candidatus Woesebacteria bacterium
GGTGGCATCTTTCCGGCTTTTCAAATTTATTTTTATTGACCTCAAACCACTCTTTTGGACTCCAGTCTGCCACCACCAATTCAATTTTAATTTCTTTAGCAATTTGTTGGACGGCTTTTAATCTCGACAAATATTCCGACCGGGGATGAATGTTAGGATTATAAACATAAGCCGTTAGTTCCAAATTCTTATCACTTTCTTGTTTCATCGCCTCCACCAGTTTTAGCAAACAATCGGCACAGCAGCTGTGCACCAGTATTTTCATAAACCAACCTCTCTTGTCAAAAGTGTTTAAGGAGATTTAATATCTAAAAACTCTTTCATTTTTATCCACCCTTCTTTTGCCTCCGGCCTTTCAAAATATTTTCTAGCCGGCTCCAGTTTTTCTATCAACCATTCTGCCAACCCGTTTTTCAAATCCGCCGGATACAATTTTTCCGATTTATAGTCGCTTATTAATTTATCTATTTCTGTATAAACAACATTTCCACCATATCTTTCCGGCCTGGAAATTTTAAAATTACCCTTTTTTTCTCCCCAAAACACCAGCGTCTCTACCCAGTTTATCAGCGGGTTAAATTCAATTTCTTTTGGCGGGCCATAGGCCTTTTTAATTTTGTTTCTGATTTCATCTGGCGTGTCATGAATAAAAATAGCACTATTTGGTTTTGATTTGCTCATTTTCAGTGACTCATTACTATTATTCTGGGATAAATCAGAACCTTGTCGCGAGGCTGGTTCTGGTCCGGTCAATCCCGCAATCAATTTATGGTGGACTGCCACCGGCGATATCACTTCTCCCTGGTTATTTTTCAGCGGATTAATTTTTAGTTTTTTGGCTACATCTTTAGCAATTACATGGGCCTTGCGCTGATCCATCCCCGCATGAATAATGTTGGCCTTCAAACTAAAAATATCTGCCACTTGCAGCGGGGGATAAAACAGAGTTGCCATATCTACATCCTTGCCTTGACTTTTACCCATAATCGAAATCGATCTCAAATTTCTTGACAAAGTCACATGTTTCCCTACCTCCATAAACGTTTCCCAATGGGTTAAATTATCCCGGTATAAATCTTTGCCGGTGATAAACTCTATTTCCTTTCCTTCCACCCCAAAACACGCCAACGACGCTATCAGCCCGCTTTTAAAGTAGCCTTCAGTGGCGGTTCGGATATTATCCCAGTCTCCGCCCAATTTGTTGTTTAAGTATGAATGGAAGTCTGCCAGCAATATCTGACATCTCACTCCCGCTTTCAAAAAATCAGCTATTTTTCCCATCGACATCAATCCTGTGCCCAAATGAACCAATCCGGAAATTTCAAAGCCGATATAATGTCTCAATTCCGTCCCGCTCTCAATTAATTTTTCCAAATCCTCTCCCGTCAGCACCTCTTCACAATTTCGGGTAATTAAGTTTAGTTTTCCTTTTGTTTCCACAACCGATTATAAGCTGAAACCCGGTTTTTTTCTATGACCGTCTGTCAATATCAATCTCCTTTATTTCAAAATCATATTCGTCCTCAATTTTTTGGTTAATCAAATATTCAATCACTTCATTTATTTGAGCTTCTGATGTTTGTTTTCTGTCATAAATCATCCAGTTTTCATATTTTTTTGACTCCCGCCAGCCGCGGTCCTGATACAGCCTAAAACCAGGGTCATTTTTACTAATTTTATTCTCCAACACTCCTACCATCTCCTTTCCCTCCAAAAAATTATTTACCTTGTCCATCACCCCGCCAGCCAACCCCAAACCTCTATATTCCTGCTGAGTCTGAACATAGACCACATATCCAAACGGGATATCTGTCTTGTTTTTATATTCCACCACCAACGCCTGTGAGACTATTTTTTCTCCCTCTTTTGCCAAAAATCTAGTCGAACTCAAACCCGCTTCAGCCAATTCTGACGTCTCTTGATTGTATTTTCTTTCAATCACCTTTATTTATATTCTTTTTTGATCTGAAACAGAATATACCAAGAAATTATGGCTCCCAACAAAGCCCCGCCTAATTCCAGTCTCAAGATCCCTATCACCACACTCACCAACGAAGCCCAAAACATCAATCTCCACCCCCTAATTTGTCTTTTCATTAATGGTGACACCGCCATTGCCCGCATTGCCGCTGGCACCAACATCAATATTTCCATCAGCCAAAACTTAGGACCAAAACCATAGTTGTAACCACCCCATCTGTTCATCGGCGCCAACCTTGATGTCCAGCCGATAGTCTGAAA
Source organism: Candidatus Woesebacteria bacterium (assembly GCA_035350835.1). Lineage (GTDB taxonomy): Bacteria > Patescibacteriota > Microgenomatia > UBA12405 > UBA12405 > WARW01. The sequence goes on from DAOPUX010000017.1 coordinate 3,836, forward strand.
AACCGTCAACACCGTCAATATTAATCCCACTATAATCAAATAAGGTCCGTATTTAACCAAAAAATCAACCACCGATTCCGGCATTTTTGGCGCTTTCTTGCCAAAAATTTCATTCAACTTATTTTCCACATCAGTCAACATTTTTGTCAAATCATTTGTCTCCATTTTTTCTGCTTTTTTGATCAATTTTTTCATATTAACCAATTTTACTATCCTTGCCCCAAAAATCAATCACCCTTTTAACTTTTCAACCCCAATTTCTCCAAATCCTTCATCAATTTATCTGTTGTGGTAAACACATATGCTCTCAAGCCAAAGCTTTTTGCCGCCGCCACATATTCTTTAACGTCATCCGTAAACACACACTCTTCCGGTTTAAGTCCCAGTTTCACCACCGCATCCTCAAATATTTTTGTTTTTGGTTTCATCGCTCTCGCCTCATATGATTTAGTTATCGATTCAAAACCGTTTATATACGGCGCCGACTTCACCATATAATCCCAATCCCACTCGCTTGTATTGGACAGCAGTCCGATTTTATAATTCCGTTTTAATTTTTTAACCAACTCTTCCATGCCCTTAACCGGAGTAAATTTATCCTCCGAATAAATTCTTTTTAACTCAAAATAGGGGATATTTATGCCGCATAGTTTTGAAATTTTCTGATAAAATTCCACCGAACTTATCAATCCGCTTTCGTATTTTTCCACCACATCCGTTTGTCTATAAATCAGATCAAATATCTTCTCCTCACATTTTCTCGATATTTTAGCAATTTTTTCCACCAAAATCTGATTGGTAAAGTGACAAATTACGTTGCCAAAATCAAAAATTATTGCCTTGATCATAAAATAAATTT
>DAOPUX010000017.1:4794-7706 GCA_035350835.1 Candidatus Woesebacteria bacterium
AAAAGCGGCAAAGACACAAACCAGTTCCATAAACTTACAAAAAAAGTGATAAAAATATTTATCAGATCAAAAACATATTGCATCTTAGTCAATTTTATAACATAAAACAAAATCTCTTATGACCCAAAAAAAATTAGCTCTCATTTTTGTTGTTGGTTTATCAATTATTTCCGGGATTATTTTTGTTTCTCTTTCAAAATCCCGCTCTCAAACCACCTCCTCCAATTCCAAATCTGACCAGCAAACCCAAATTTCTCCCACTCCCCAAACTACCGCTCAGCTTTCAGTTCTGCCTCACCAATGTATCGGCTGTGGTCGTTGTCGCCGACTTGACCCACAGCATTTTGACCTCCAAAATCGCCAGGCTGTGGTTATCTCTTCCCTTAATCTCGACTCTCCGGCTCTAAAATCAGCCATTACTTCTTGCCCTACCCAAGCCATTGTCCTAAAATAAATTATGGACAGCTACAATTTTTTTCTCCTTTTCGGTCTCACCGCCGGCCTTTATTTAATTTCCGCTTTTTTGGTCAAATTCAAAAAACTTTCTCCCGTCACTCAACGCCGGTTTTGGAACCTGGTTCTTTTAATTTCTTTTTTAGTTTCCGGTCTTACTGGCCTCTTTTTTGCCTTTGCTATTGATCAAAATCGCCACCTCCCCAACTACCTTACGGGTCTTTGGCTTCATGTTGAGTTTGGTATTGTTATGGCCACCATCGCCATCTTTCACGCCCTTTGGCACTTGCCCTATTTTCGCGGTATTTTCCCAACCAAACCCAAAAAATAATTTATCTGTCTCCCGACTTCAAACTCCCGCCCGTCCCATGTTTAATCTCGATTCTACCTTTCTTTAGCACTTCCAGCAATTTTCTTGGGTCTGTCATCTGCACCAGATTAAATCGATATCCAATCCTGCTGGCTACATGAGCATCGCTGTCAGCATATGGCGGCATATTTAACTTTATCATCGTCTTTTTGGCCATTTTGTGCCACACCCAATAGACTCTCCTGCCAAACTTTCTCTCCAAATCGCCATTATGAGTCTCCGCTCCATGAATCAATCCTTTTTTATACAGTTTTATCAAAAAACTTTTTCTAGCTGATATAATCCCGGTTGGTATTTTGGGATGGGCCGCAATTACCAAAGCTCCTTTTTTTACAAAAAATTGTAATAAACTTTCTATTGTTTTTCTCCGGTTCATCATCGTGGTTGTTGTCTCCCTTATTCCCATCTCTTTGATTTTTTTATTAACTATTTCTGCCTCCAGTCCCAGCACCAAAAAATGCCCCCGAAAAAATGACAATTCACACCCCGGAATCACATAAATCCCATATTTTTTATATATTTTTTCCGTCTCAATTTTAACTGCCAAATTGTGATCAGTAATCGCTATCACATCCAACCCCTTAGTTTTGGCTGCCAAAATCATCTCTCTTACACTACTAACACCATCGCTGTGTCGGCTGTGCATATGCAGGTCAAATTTGAGCCACTTTTTTTTGCCCATAACGTTGTTTATATCACTAAATCAATTTCAAACCAACCCTAATCAATCAATCCCAACGGGTCAACCCAATTATCTAATTCCGCCTTATTATTCACATAACCTCTGATATTGTTTGTCTTTGATAATCCCAAGTGCAAATGCTTTCGTTCATTATCAGTCTCTGTGCTATAATCTTTTCCCAGTACTCCTATTTTTTGACCCGCTTTCACTTCTTCTCCCACCCTTGCCATACTCTCAGGTTTCAAGTGTCCATAAATTCCAAACAAGATTTGGTCCCCAATTTGGTGCTCAACTATCACCACCCCACCGTAACCTTGTGCTTTTCTTGACCCCACCACCTTGCCTACCGCTATTGATCTAACTTCTATTTCCTGATCGCTGTCGCCATATTCCACATCCACCCCAGTATGAAAACCCTCAAATCTCTCGGGAGAAATCGGCGAATTTTTTGGCGATATATAATCACCAAATTTTTTCTTAGTTATTCTCTCTTTAAACTCATCTATCGGCGCCACTATTTCTTTTTCTACTACCACCTTTGTTTCCGGTATTTTTTCTTGTAATGGCTCATCTTCTCTCTCAACCGGACTCTCTCTTTGACTCCACCACCCCCACACCCCCAAAATCACTACCACTAATATCACCCACCACTTTTTCATGCTCAATTATACCTGTTAAAACTAATCAAAAGTTTTCCGGATTCGAAAAATAACCATCAACATTAAAGCAATCATTATTCCACTTAAAAAGGAAAATATAGATGTCATTACCCAGTTTAAGTTAAAAACAATTTTTATCATGTCAATAATTATTTTTAGAACAAAAAGACTTAAAATTACTAAGAGAATGTATTTGAATGACTTATTATAAAAACTGACATCTAAAATTGCCTCTCTTGCCATAAGGTTTTCAATTTGACTAATTGTAGGTATTTCTTCTTTTTCAACCCTTCTTGGCTCCTGATCATAAGAATAATATTTGTTTCTATAAATAGCACAAAAATTTTCAGTTAATAAAACTCCATAAGGAGCTCTAACATCTTGGCAATATTTCTTTAATTGTTTGTCAGCATCAGTGTAATCTCCATTTTTGAATATTTCCACATTTTTCGACAATTTTAGCTCAAAAACTATAAATGCTTTTTTAAAATTTTCTCCTTCTGTTCTGATTATTATGTCAGCTCGGTTTGATAGAGTATTGTCAAAACTGGTAGTTATTGATTCTCTTTCAACCTGACTTTCTTTTACCTTAAATAACTTTGCGAGCTTTGGCACCAAATAATCCCTAAGCTCATCCTCAGTATTAAACTGCAAACCCTTCGTTAAATTTAATATGTTTTGTTTAGTAATAGTTTTAGCCATTAACATAGCTCAATTGCTTTCTGCAAAAATAATTTAATCCTTGCGG
>DAOPUX010000018.1:0-4280 GCA_035350835.1 Candidatus Woesebacteria bacterium
GAACCCCGGTTAGCGGAATGAGAATCCGCTGTCCTAACCGCTAGACGATAGGGCCTAATGTTGTAAAATTAGCTAAGATGTATTTTACCAAATATAACCGTCACTTTAAGCTTATAGCTTTGACTTTAGCCTCCACTATTTTATTCTGGTTGATCTTTTATTTTAATATTCCCGGCAAAATTGGTTTTGACAACGTTTCTTTAGAGACCATTTTTGCCAACTACGACGGTCCTAATTACATGGTTATTTCCAAATGCGGCTATGACAAAAACTGCATTGGTCCCAATTTTTCCCTGCCCCAGCCTCTGGAATACTACCCGGCTCATTTCCCCGGTTATCCGGCTTTAATTACATTTTTTAGTAACTTCACCACCGGTCCCAAAGCCATGATCTTTTCCACTCTTTTGGGATCAGTTTTTCTCAGTCTCATTCTTTACGAATTTCTCAAACTTTATCTTAAAGAAAAAAAATCTTTTTGGCTGACTCTAGTTTTTTTGTTTTTTCCCGCCCGGTTTTTTGTTCTTCGCCAGGTCGGCGCTCCCGAAACTTGGTTTTTGGCCGCCACTATAGCTTCAATTTTTTACTACAAGAAAGAAAAGTTTTGGCTGTCAGCCATTTTTGCTGCTCTATCCATGGCTTTCAAAACCCCTGCCATTCTTTTGTTAGCTTCATACGGAATTGTGGCTATCAAAGATTGGATTGATATCCGGAAATTTTTGCCGGTATTCAAAAAATATTTTCCCTATATTTTAGTGCCTATCACCGTTGTTTTGATTTTTTATCTTTATTATCTCCAGACAGGAAATTTTTGGGCCTATTTCCATAGTGGCGACAATTTCCATCTTAATTTTTTACCTTATTTGGTTTTTGTCAGCACTAAATCCTGGATTAACACCATCTGGTTGGAGGATATTGTTTATATCTTTTTGTTGGCTATTTATGGAGTTTACCGCTTAGTCAAAAAATATAAATTTGATATTACTGCCGTTTATCCTTTAGTTTTTACCCTCGCCACTTTGCTGGTAGCTCACCGCGATATCAGTCGTTATATCGCCCCGGTTTATCCTTTTATGCTTTTGGCTTACAAAAAATTTTTTACCAAACATCCCGTCAAAATTATTCTTATTCTCCTTATCCCCGCCATAGTTTTATACGCCATCAATTTTGTCTGGGGCAATACCGCTCCAATCTCAGATTGGACTAACTACCTTTAGGAAATAAAAAATTTTCCGTCTTCTTCTGTCAGCAAATCTTTCATCAACATCATTGATAAAGTTGTTGAAACTTCATTAATCGGTTTTTTAATTTTTTGACAAATCTCATCACTGTTCAATGCTTCGTTTTCCAACACCTCGATAATATTTCTTTCCAAATCAGTCAGATTACTGTAATCCTTAAACAAGTTTTCCTGATCCGGCATAGCAATTTTATCTTCAAAAATATCTACCGGCTCTGTTACCATCTTGGCGGCCCCGGTTTTGATCAGCCAGTTTGTTCCTTCCGACGTTTTTGAGTTTATCGGTCCGGGGATTGCCAAAATCTTTTTCTTTTGCTCCAACCCCAATTTGGCCGTAATCAAACTGCCAGATTTTATCCCCGCCTCAATAATCACCACTCCCACGTTTACCAACCCGGCTACAATTCTATTCCTTTGAGGAAAACTCCATACCGTCGCTCCAAAATCGGGTTCATATTCCGATACTACCACCCCGCCGCTATTTAATATTTCCGTATAAAGTCTACTGTTCTCTTTGGGGTAAGGTCGGTCAAGACCACTGCCCAAAACCGCCACAGTTTTTCCTCCATATTCGACACACTGACGGTGGGACTCGCTATCAACTCCATACATGAAACCGGAAATCACCGTTGCTTTTCGAAACACAATTTCCGGCATGATTTTGTCAACCACGTCGCGGCCATATCGGGTAATCTGGCGGCTGCCGACTACTGCCACCACCTTATCAAACAATTCACTTTTCCACTCGCCCCGATAATAAAGCTTTTCCGGACACAATCTGATTTCTCCAAGCTGTGGGGGAAAATCTTTTTTGTCAATCAGTTTTATCGGCCATTTTGACCATTCATTCATAAACATTTTCGTAATAATTAATTCGATTAATAGTTTTATCTTCGTTTAAAACTATACACACAGCATCAATCCTGTATTTCACCAGACGCTTGCTTATGTCCGGATTTAATACCAAAAATGTCTCTGCCACTCGCCTGATTTGACTAAGTTTATATTTTGAAATCATCTCCTCCGGCGACCCGAATTTATCACCAATTTTTAATTTTACTTCCACAAACACCAGCACCTCTTTATCCAACATAATCAAATCTATCTCTCCTAACTTATTACTATAGTTAGATTCGATTAACCTAAACCCTTTTTGAACCAAAAATTTTCTGGCAATTTCCTCTCCCTCCTTACCTGTTTTGTAATTTCTGACTTTATTATTCATCATTTTTTATCCGGTATTGCAGAGCTTCGGCAATATGATTTTGTTTAATTTCTTCGCTTTTTTCCAAATCAGCAATCGTTCTAGCTACCTTAATTAATCTAAAATAAACTCTGGCAGACAGATTAAATTTGTTCACCGCCTGTTTTAGTAGCAAATTAGCCTCCGGATTTAAATTAGCAAACTCTTTTAGGTGGCGGTTTTTCATATCCGAATTACTATAAATATGAGCCAAATTTTTAAATCTTTGGTTTTGAATTTTTCTGGCCTCTATCACCCGCTGTTTAATTGCTTCCGATTTTTCATTATTATTAATTTCATCTTTGGTTATCATTAAATGATTTACATCTACCGCCGGTACTGTCAGATGAATATCAATCCGGTCCATAATCGGCCCCGACAGTTTTTTTCGATAATTCAAAATTTGAAAACTGCTGCATTTACAGTCTTTTTTTGGGTCACCTAGGTAGCCGCAGGGGCAGGGATTAGCTGCTGCCACCAACATAAACTGAGCCGGAAAAGTAACCGACCCGGCTGCTCGGGAGATATTAACTAATCCGTCTTCCAGGGGTTGCCTCAGCGCCTCCAGAGAATTTCTTCCAAATTCGGGAAATTCGTCCAAAAACAGCACTCCCCGATGAGCTAACGATACTTCACCTGGTCGGGGATTGCTGCCTCCACCAATCAAACCCACCTGTGAGGTTGTATGATGAGGCGACCGAAACGGCCTTTGCCGGATTAATGATCCACCCGGCGGAATATTGCCGGTAATTGAATAAATTTTAGTCACCTCCAAACTTTCTTTTTCTGTCAAATTTGGCAATATTCCCGACATGGCTCTGGCTAACATGGTTTTACCAGATCCAGGCGGCCCCATCATAAACACATTATGACCACCGGCTGCGGCAATTTCTAACGCTCTTTTGGCCTGTTCTTGACCCAAAATTTCTGCAAAATCAAACTCCGGTCTGATATCATCCAAAATTTCTTCAGTCTCCACTTTCTTTAACGGTGTAATCAGCTTTTCTCCGCTCAAGTGTTTTATCAAATTTTTTAAATTATCTACCGGATATACTTCGACTCCATCAATCACGCTGGCCTCATTGGCGCTCATTCTGGGGACAAATATTTTTTTAATCCCTTTTTCTTTTGCCAATAGTGCCAACAAAAATACTCCCTTAGTATGTCTTAAACTTCCATCCAGAGACAATTCGCCATAGAAATAAGCTTTTTCCTTTGGCATTGTCATTTCCCTGATAGACGACAACACTCCCACCGATATCGGCAAATCATAGCAAGATCCATCTTTTGGTAAATCCGCTGGCGCTAAATTTATAGTTACCTTAGCGTTGGGAAATTCAATTTCAGAATTAATTATGGCTGTTTTGACTCTTTCTTTAGCTTCTTCTACCGCTTTGCTTGCCAACCCCACAATACCAAACCCAGGGAACCCCTTTTCCGCTACATTAGTCTCAACTTCTATTTCTACACCCTGCAAACCCACATTGGCAATTGACAAAACTTTAGTCAGCATTATAAAAATTTAACACAAAGTTGTATAATTTTTTCAGTCTTTTGTTAAACTCTTATATATGGACATCATCGATTGGTTTAAAAATGCGACTTTAGTAGTCAAAATAATCACTGGAGTTTTAGTACTCACTATTCTCCTCCTGCTTTTAAGTCTTTTTACTGGTGGCAAATCTAAAACCAATGTTGCTACCACCAACACTGGTGGTAAAGATTTTGAAGAAATTCAGTTGGAAACTCCTACTCCCGCCCCCACCACTATTATTCCTACTCCTATTCCCACTTCTTACC
>DAOPUX010000018.1:4290-7184 GCA_035350835.1 Candidatus Woesebacteria bacterium
CCATTCCTACTGACACCCCCATTCCTACCATTATTCCCACCTCGACTCCAATTCCCACCAACACCCCCGCACCCACTAATCCTCCTCAACCAGTTATTAGATCTACCAGCACGCCTATTCCTACTATCTATCCTGAAGTTTTACATCTTAGCGCCTATAGAGTCGAACTCTATCCCGGAGAGCAACAGGAAATCAAAGCTACTATTATTCCCTCAGGTGTTTTTAATAATACCGTTACTTGGACGGTTGAAAACAGCCACGTCGCCCGAATTGAAAGTGCCAAAAATAGATTGATTATTACTGCCGCCACTCCTGGCACCACCAAAATTATTGCCAAAACTATTAATGACAAAACTGCCGAAATTTTAATTACCATCAAAGACACCAGAACTCAACCCACCCCATCTGTCTCCAATGTTACCCTCACATCTCCAACCGCCGCCGCCTCTACCCCTATTCCTACCAGAGCTATCATCGAACCGTCATCTATTAGTATTAATCAACCCCAGCTTTCTCTCGAAACCAATCGCACTATTCAACTAACTGTCACCTATACCCCTGACACTACCAACAGACGTCACCTTAACTGGTCTAGCAGTAATATTAGTGTCGCTACTGTTGATGTTGCCGGCAGAGTTACTGCCGTTAATCCTGGCACTGCTACCATTACTGCCTCCAGTGTTAATGGTCAGACCAGCCGTTCTACCATCACCGTCCCTGGTACTAATTTACCTCTTCCCACTTCTACCAAAACTCCTACCTCTGTTCCCACTAGAACTCCCACCAATATTCCTACTCAAATTCCCACTAGGACTCCCACTAGAATTCCCACTCCTATTCCTACTACCGCCATTATTAATCCTACAGGCATTAATCTTAGCGCTACTTCTGTCAAGCTCTATTCTGGTGAAATTCAAAAGATATCAGCTTCGGTTGTTCCTGCCAATGCTGCCAATAAATCACTTCAATGGTCTAGTAACAATCCTACCATTGCTACCGTCAACAGCTTAGGTTATATTACCGCCAAAACTCCCGGAACTACTACCGTTGTGGTCAAAACCTCAAACAATATCACCAAATCAATCTCAGTTGAAGTTAATAGAATTCCCGTTCCCACCATTATTCCCACTCTTCCTATAATCAACGACAAGCAGGGGACTATTACTCATGAATCATACGGCGGTATGCAGTATATTTTGTATTTACCTTATGGTTTTACTAAAAACAGAGACTGGCCCTTGTTGGTTTATCTTCATGGTTGGGAAAGAGAACCAAATATAAATAATATGTATAAACAAGGGCATATTCCAAGACTTCTAAGAGACGGTAATAACTATAATGCAGTTGTTGTTGCTCCTTTTAGCACCCGATCTTGGGGATATTCTAGTAATCAGCAGCAGGCCAAAGCTATTATTGATCATGTTGTTAGTCAATACAATATCAATAAATCAAAAATATCTTTGACTTGTCATAGTGATGGTTGCTGGGGAGGTACTGCCTTGGTTAGAAATAATTCCACTTTCTTTTCTTCTTTGGTTGCGGTTGCTTCCAGTGCTCCCAGTTCCAATTCCGCCTCCGGTTTTACTTCAACTAAAATCTATTATTGGTATGGTACTAGTGACGCTGACTCTACCAATCGAAGCGCTTTCGTTAATTCCATCAATCAAGCTGGCGGTCAAGCTTATATCAAATCTATCGCTGGCGGACACAATATTATGAAACAGGTCTATATTGACAATAAAATGATTGAATGGATGCTTAGTCAATCAAGATAACCTTTCCTTCTCACCCCAATAAAACCCAAACATTTTTGTTAAAATACATGATATGTCTTTTAACCTCCAGTCAGACTATCAGCCCTCAGGTGATCAGCCCCGAGCTATCGCCAAACTTTCTCACGGAATCAACTCTGATATCGCTCATCAAACTCTTTTAGGAGTTACCGGATCGGGAAAAACCTTTACTATCGCCAATGTTATTCAAAACACCCAACTGCCCACCTTAGTTATTTCCCACAATAAAACTCTTGCTGGTCAACTCTATCAGGAATTTAAGGAATTATTTCCTGCCAACAAAGTCTCTTATTTTGTTTCTTATTATGATTATTATCAACCCGAAGCCTATCTTCCGGCTTCAGATACTTATATTGCCAAAGAGGTTGATATTAATGACAAAATTGATCGTCTCCGGCTTGAGGCTACCTCAAACCTTTTGTCCGGCAGCGACAATATTGTCGTCGCTTCCGTCAGTTGTATTTATAATATCGGCGATCCCAACGAATTTGAAGCCTTAACTTTATTATTACAAGTCGGCCAAAATTATCCCCGCCGACAGTTAATGGAAAATTTTATTTCTTTGTTTTACACCCGATCAGAATTAGAATTTAAACGTTCTACTTTTCGTGTTCGCGGCGATCTTATCGAACTTTGGCCGTCATATACCGACTCTTTTTTGGTTTTAGAGTTTAATGGTAACTATCTTGCCGCTATTACTCAACGCCACCCTTTTACCGCCACCGAAAAAAAGTTTGACCAGTTTAAACTTTTTCCTGCCAAACAGTATGTCGGCGGCTATCAAAATTTAGATAATATTTTTGCCCAAATTCGCCACGACCGAGACCAGCAGGTCACTATGTTCAAATCTCAAAATAAAATTCTCGAAGCTCAGCGGATCAATCAGCGGGTTGAATATGATTTAGAAATGCTTCAGGAAACCGGCTATATCAACGGTATCGAAAATTATTCTATTTATTTTGACAAAAATCGTCAGCACGGCGATCCGCCTTATACCTTGGTTGATTATTTTCATCGTCTTTGGGGCAAAAATTTTTTGACTGTTATTGATGAATCACATGTTACTGTTCCTCAAATCGGCGGTATGTATGCCGGCGATCT
>DAOPUX010000019.1:0-7136 GCA_035350835.1 Candidatus Woesebacteria bacterium
TATGGCATTAACCAAAGAAGAAAAGCAGGAAATTATTACTAAACACGCTCAAGCCAAGGGTGATACCGGTTCTCCGGAAGTTCAGATCGCTATTCTTACCAAAGAAGTCGAAAAACTCCAAGGTCATTTAGCTGAAAACAAACACGATTCTCCGGCCAAACGCGGCATTTTAACCAAAATTGCCAAGCGACGCCGCTTGCTTCGCTATTTGTCTATTCACAGTCCCGATCGATATACTGCCGTCACCAAATCTCTCGGATTGAAAAAATAACTAAGCTATAATTAATTAAATTTTATGAAAATGTATACACAAGATATTTTGGTGGGTGACAAAAAAATCAGTCTTTCTACTGGTAAACTCGCTCCTCAAACCAACGCTTCGGTTGTCGCCCAATTTGGCAGCACCGTCGTTCTCGCTACTGTTTTAATGGGAAAAGTAGACGAAACCAAAGATTATTTTCCCTTATCTGTCGAATTTATTGACAAACTTTATGCCGGCGGCATTATCAAAGGCGGCAAATGGATCAAACGCGATGGCGCCCCGTCCGACACTGCCGTTCTCTTTGGTCGGATTATCGACCGGTCTCTCCGCCCCCTGTTTCCTCAAGGATTTCTTAACGAAATTCAAATTATTACCACCGTCTTAAGCAATGACAAAAATCACGATGTGGTTATTCCAGCCTTTACTGCTGCTGCTGCAGCCTTAGCTATTTCCGACATTCCTTTTTTGGGTCCGGTTTCTGCCATCAGAGTCGGTTATGTTGACGATAAATTAGTTATCAACCCCTCTTTGGATCAACTCCAACAATCCCTTTTTGATCTTTTAGTCTGCACCGGTCCCAAAGGTGTCAATATGATTGAAGCCGACGGTAAAATTGTCAAAAATGACCTTATGCTTCAGGCTATTGAGTTGGCCAAAACCACCGGTGATGAGGTTAATTCTCAGATTGCCCAGTTTGCCGCCAAAGCCGGCAAATCCAAAATTACATTTGAACCCGCCGGACCATCTGCCGACCTTATCAAAGACGTTGAGTCCAAAATTAAAACTGATATCAAAAAATTCTTTGATGACGGTGTCGATGGCGCTCATATGATCGGTCAGGAAATGATTATAGAAAAAGTCAAACAACTTTATCAGGACAAAATCGATTCCGAAGAAGTTTCTCTAAATCATCTTGTGGCTGCAGTTGACGCTATTCTCAAAAATCATGTTCGCCAGCAAACTCTCTCTGGTCACCGTTATGACCGGCGTCAGTTAGACGAAATCAGACCCTTAAACGTTGAAGCTGGGGTTTTACCCACCACTCACGGTTCTGCTTTGTTTGAACGGGGACTAACCCAGGCTATTACTGTCACTACTCTGGCTCCTCTCTCAGAAAAACAATATTTAGAAGATTCCAATGGTGAAGTTACCAAACGTTATATTCACTATTACTCTGCTATGCCTTTTTCCACCGGTCAAACCGGACGTGTCGGCCGACCCGGTCGTCGGGAAATTGGTCACGGAGCTCTAGCCGAAAAAGCCTTAGTTCCGGTTATTCCCACCGAAGCTGAATTTCCCTATACTATCGTTTTGACTTCCGAAGTTTTGTCTCAAAACGGCTCTTCGTCTATGGCTTCTACCTGCGGTTCGACCATGTCTCTTATGGACGCCGGCGTTCCTATCAAAGATAAGGTTGCCGGTATTTCTATCGGTCTTATGGCCGAAACTGATGACAAATATATTTTGCTAACCGATATTGCTGGTATTGAAGATCATTTTGGTGATATGGATTTCAAAATTACTGGCACTCGCGACGGTATTACCGCTATTCAACTTGATATCAAACGCGAAGGTCTGACTCTGCAAATGATCCGCGATACTTTTGCGGCTTCCACCACTGCCCGTCTCCAGATTTTGGACAAAATGGACTCAGTTTTGACCGCTCCCAGACCCGAGCTGTCTCCGCTGGCTCCCAAGATAAAATTAGTCCAATTGCCCGAAGATAAAATTGGTGAAGTTATCGGTAGCGGCGGTAAAACTATCAAAGCTTTAATGGACAAATATCAGGTTCAAATTGACATTGATGATTTTGGGGCCGCTTCCATCTCTTCTCAGAATCAAAAATCAATTGATGATGCCGCTTACGAAATTGAATCTATGATCAAAGAAGTTCAAATCGGCGAAGAATATAGTGGTATTGTTACCCGGGTCGAAAATTACGGCGCTTTTGTTGAATTCTTACCCGGACGTGAAGCCTTGCTTCATGTTTCCGAAATGTCTGGCGGCTTTTTGTCTGACCCTTCCACTATTATCAAAGTCGGCGACAAACTCAATGTCAAAATTGCCGGTTTCAATGACAATCATCAGATCAAATTATCTTCACCTGAGTTTAAGGCTGCCCACCCCGGCCAGCCTCGGGAAAATAACAATCGGGCTCAGTTTGCTCCCAAACCGGAATTCCGCAAATTTAACCCCAATTTTTCCAAACGACCTAGATAATTGAGTGGTATTTTTTAGTCGCATTTTAGTTATACTTTTTATATGGATTCTAGTGTTTTGACTACCGCTCAGGCGATTGAAACTCTTCGCCAAAAGGTTAATTCAGTTAAATTGCCCGATAATTTACTTACCAACCTAGAAGAACTTTTTTCTCAGCTGGCCATCAATTCTCGCAACGAAGAATCGTTCTGGCAAAATTATCAGTCAGCTTCAAAGTACATTAATTATCTTATTAGCGTTCCTTGGTTTAGTCAGACTCAAGATATTCTTGACACCCAATTTGCCCGCGAAAAACTCAACGAGCAACACTATGGTTTGGATACCGTCAAAGACCGTCTTTTGGAATATATCTCCGTTCTAGCTCTCCAAAAAGACCGCAACCCCGATAATCCCATCAAAGCCCCGGTTTTGTTGTTTGTCGGCTTGGTCGGCACCGGCAAAACCACTATGGCCAAATCCATTGCCAGCGTTTTGGGTCGGCAGTTAATCCGGATTCCTTTCGGCGGTTTGGGTGACCCGCTTTATCTTCGCGGTCAGTCTCGAATTCATCCTGAAGCCGAACCCGGTCAGGTTATCAAAGGTCTGATTAATTCCAAAAGTATTAATCCGGTAATTCTCCTGGACGAAATTGACCGGGTAGCCGACGATGCTCTCAATACCATTATGGGTGTTTTGGTAGAGCTGCTTGATCCGGAGCAGAACAGTCACTTTGTTGATCATTATATTGATTATCCGGTTGATTTATCCCGGGCTATTTTTTGCGCCACCTGCAACAATACCTCCCGAATTGCCACTGCCGTTATGGATCGGCTTGAAGTTATTCAAATGCCCTCTTACACCGACGAAGAAAAAATAGTTATCGGCCGTGACTATATTTTCCCCAAAGTTATCAAAGAAGCCGGTCTCCGTCCCGAAGAAATTAAAATTGATGCTTCCGTTTGGGATCAGATTGTCCGTCCTTTGGGTTTTGATGCTGGTGTCCGGACTCTTCAACGCAATATCGAAGGTTTATGCCGCAAAGTCGCCAAAATGATTTTTGAAGGCAAAACCAAACAGGTTGTTGTCGACGAGTCCAATGTTAAATATTATCTGCCGCAATGGTAGAAATTAAATAAAAATTATGATTAAAAATAAAAAAAATATAAAACCGAGAGTCAATTTTTCTGGCGCTCAAAATCAGGTTAGAGAATTTAAGTCTAACCAAAATTCTGTTCGTATTAGTTCTTTGGGAGGTTTTGGTGATGTCACTCAAAACATGTTTGTTTATGAATTTATCCCCAACGGCGACACTTCCAAAAGCCAAATAATTATTGTCGACTGCGGTGTCGGTTTCCCCGAAGAAGATATTTTTGGCGTCGACATGCAAATCCCTGATACTCATTATCTTGAAGACAAAAAAGACCGAATTTTAGGTATCTTCATCACCCATGGTCACGAAGATCACATTGGTGCTGTCAAATTTATTCTCCCGATTTTGGGCGAAAAAATTCCCATTTTTGCCCCCAAACTGGCAGCCGCCTTTATTGAATCCCGTCTTAGTGAAGTCAATCAGCGGGCAATTATCAACGTCTATGAAGACAGTATTCCTGTCAAGCGTGGAGTTTTTAGTGTCGATCCTGTTCGGGTGACTCATTCTATTCCAGACACTTTTCATTTATCGATTACCACTCCTATTGGTATTTTTTACCATGGTTCCGATTTCAAATTCGATGTTTTCCCTCTTGATGGCAAAAGAGCCGACCTTAGTCACATCGCCCGTATCGGTGAAAAAAATGTCGTCGCTCTTATGTCCGATAGTCTTGGTTCCGACCACGAAGGTTATTCTCCTTCCGAAAGTTCAATTGCCGAAAATTTTAAATACGAAATTACCTCCGCCAAAGGTCGGGTTTTTGTTACTTCCATCTCCAGCAATATCATCCGCTGGTCTCAGGCGATTGAATATGCCAAAAGCGTCGGCCGGAAAATCGTTATTGTCGGTTTTTCTGTTGACAAGGCCATCGGTATTGCCAAAGACCTCAGCTACCTCAGTTTAAACGATTCTGATATTGTTCCTCCCGAAAGAGCCAAAAACTTTCCCGACAATAAACTTATTTTTCTGGTAGCGGGCTTTGCCGGTCAGCCTGATTCTGCTCTTAGCAAAATGGTTATGGGTAAACATCGGATCAAAATCAAATCCGGCGACAAGGTTATCTTTTCCTCTCCCGACTACATTCCCGGCACTACTTCAAATATCTACACCATGATTGATAATCTCTCTAAACTTGGGGCTGAAGTCGTCTATGGTGAAAAAGAAGAACTCCATGTCTCCGGCCACGGCTATCAAAAAGAGCATGCTCTTCTCATTAGTCTGGTCAAGCCCAAATATCTCCTTCCCATCGGCGGTAATTTCCGCCACGTCAAGCAGTATCAATCCATGGCCAAAAAGTTGGGTTATGCTGAAGAAAATGTTATTTTGCCTGACTTTGATGCTTCAGTTACTTTTTATGACAATGGCAAGTTTGATACCAATTTCCATATCCCCATCAGGAAAATTTTAATTGACGGTTTTGGTATTGGTGATGTTGGCACTACTGTTCTCCGCGACCGCAAGCTTTTGGCAGGCGATGGCATGTTTTCTGTTGTGATTCTCATCAACAAAGCCAGTGGTCAAATGGAAAAAGATCCGGTAGTTTTGAGCCGGGGATTTGTTTTTGTCAAAGAAAATACCGACTTAATCAACTATCTCAAGCAGGAAACCATCAAAAAATTCAATGAAGCCACCAGCAGCCCTGCCAATCTTGATTATATTCGAGAAGAAATTCAGGCTCATATCGAGGAAATTATTCACCAAAAAACCGGCCGCCAACCCATGGTCCTGCCGTTGGTGATCGAGGTCTAAATTAAAGATTTTTAATTAATTTCTTTTTCATTTTTTCTAAATCTTTTTCTGATGGCTTATACCTTTCATCACATCTGATTTCTTTTTCAATCGCCCAAATAGCAGTTTCTGGTTTTGGGTCATTTCTGTAGCGGGGGATTAAATGCCAGTGTAAATGTGAATCAGTGTTCCCTAACAATTCATAATTTAATTTTTTTGGTTTAAAAGTTTTTATGACCGCTTCAGCTACTTTTGCCATTTCTTCCAAAAATAGTTTTTGTGTTTTACCTAATTTATACAATTCATCTATATGAATTTTGGAGATAAAAATTGTATAGCCATAAAAATATTGGTAATCTGCCAGCACCACATATCCGCTTTTCAACTCTCTGACAAAATATTGATTTTTGTTTTGCTTAATCAATTCAATTCTTTGACAAACAAAACAGTTGTTTTTATTAATCATTATTTATATTTTATCTCTTTGTTACGTTATAATAACTCCATGAGATATTCACAACTTTTTGGTAAAACCAGCAAATCTGCCCCCGCCGATGCCGACAGTATCAACGCTAAATTACTCACTCAAGGCGGCTTTATCCAAAAGGAAATTTCCGGTGTTTACAATTATCTTCCCCTTGGTCTAAGAGTTTTAACCAAAATTCAAAACATTATTCGCGAAGAAATGAATCAAATCGGCGGTCAGGAAATTTTGATGCCGGCTTTAACCACTGAAGATAGTTGGGTGACTACCGGCCGTAGTCACATGGATGTTCTGTTTCATCTAAAAGGGCAGGGAAATACCAACTTGGTTCTCAATCCCACTCACGAAGAAGTTGTCACCCCATTGGCTCAAAAATATATTTTTTCCTACCGCGATCTGCCTTTTTCCGTCTATCAAATTCAAAATAAATTTAGAAACGAACCTCGGGCAAAATCTGGTCTTTTGCGGGGCAGGGAGTTTAATATGAAAGACCTATATTCTTTTCATGTTGACCAAACCGATTTGGACAAATATTACGAAGTTGTTAAGCAAGCCTATTTTAAAATTTATAACCGGATTGGTTTGGGAGATATTACTGTTCTGACGTTTGCTTCTGGTGGCACTTTTAGTCAGTTTTCCCACGAATTCCAAACTATAAATACCAATGGCGAAGATACTATTTATCTTTGTGAAAAATGCCAAGTTGCCGTCAACAAAGAAATTATTGATGTTCAAAAAACTTGTCCTGAATGTGGCAGCGCCGACCTTAAAACCGTCAAATCCACCGAAGTCGGCAATATTTTTAAGCTCAAAACCAAATATTCTCAAGCTTTCAATTTTGTTTATTCAGATCAAAATGGGCAGGAAAAAATTGTTGAAATGGGTTGTTATGGTCTTGGTCCGTCCCGAACCATGGGGACAGTGGTCGAAGTTTTCCACGATGACAAAGGTATTATTTGGCCCCAGTCTATTGCCCCATATCAAATTCACTTGATCGCTCTAGATTTATTTGAAGATAACCTCAAACAAGAAGCTGACAATCTCTATCAACATCTACTGGACAAGAATATTGAAGTTCTTTATGATGACCGTCCCGATGTCGCCGCTGGCGCCAAATTTGCCGACGCTGATCTAATCGGCATTCCTACCCGCTTGGTTGTAAGCAAAAGAAGTTTAGGGGCCGGTGGAGTCGAATCCAAAGACAGAAACCAATCTCAAACTAAAATTATTGCCATCGATTCACTTTAGTATTTAGCAGTCTCCAAAAAATACTATATACTTATTTATGGCTAAACGCGGTCGCAAAAAAAAGA
>DAOPUX010000020.1:0-6995 GCA_035350835.1 Candidatus Woesebacteria bacterium
CTGCAACCTCATGGTCCCAAACCATGCACGCTAGCCAATTGCGCCAATCCCCGATAGATCTCAGTATTAAGTATTTTATGCCAAATACTGACCCGGTGCCGCAGGCGGGAATCGAACCCACACGCTTGTTGAGAGCACAAGATTTTAAGTCTTGCGTGTATACCAATTTCACCACTGCGGCAACGTTCATTATTATAACAAGATGCCGATTTTTTTTACAGTTTAAGCCAATGTTATAATCTAATCTATGCTCTTACAGCCAACTTTTGTCCCTGTCGGCACCCAAGCCACTGTCAAGTCGCTTTCTCCCGAAGAACTAACCCAAATCGGAGTTGAAATTTTTTTCTGCAACACCTACCATCTTTATCTTAGACCTGGCGATAAATTTATAAAAAAACTTGGTGGTCTCCATCAGTTTACCCGATGGCAAGGTCAGCTTATTACTGACTCCGGTGGCTTTCAGGTTTTTTCCCTAGCCAAAGAGCATAATGGCGCTGGCAATCTAGTCAAAATTACCGAAGATGGGGTTGAATTCAGATCTCATCTTGACGGTTCTTTGCATTTTTTTACTCCGGAAAAATCCCTTCAAATTCAACACAATTTAGCCGCTGATTATATTATTGCCTTTGACGAATGCACCCCCTATCCTGCTACCAAAAAATATGCCAAAAAAGCTCTCGACCGAACCCACCGCTGGGCCATCCGATCGCTTGCTGAACACAAAAAATTAAACCAAAAACTCAACCAAAATCTCAAACTATACGGCGTTATTCAAGGAAGTTATTATCAAGACCTAAGGCAGGAATCCGCTAACTTTATTTGTTCTCAAGATTTTGACGGCATTGCCATCGGCGGTGTCTCGGTTGGTGAACCCAAGGACAAAATGCGTCAAGCTGTTTCTTATGCTCTCCCGACTGCTCTCAAAAGTGGCAAGCCAATCCATTTGTTAGGAGTTGGTGAGATTGATGATTTATTCGATTTTTTTGGTCAGGGAGTTACCTCCATGGACTGCACCCTTCCTACCCGTATGGCCCGAGGCGGACAATTCCTTCACCGCACCGGCAATTCTACCTATGATCAAAGAAATAAGTTCAAAAGCCAAATTATGAACAGCAAATATAAACTAGATCAAACTCCTCTCGACCCCGACTGTCACTGTCCTGCCTGTCAAAAATACGACAAAGCTTATCTCCACCATCTCTTTAAAACCCAAGAATTGCTCGGCTACCGCCTGATGACCCTACACAACCTCTCTTTTATGATTAACACTACCACCCAAATCAGAAATAGTTTAAAAGATGGCACCTTCAGCAAACTCAAGTATAATTGGTTAGGTCGAAATTAATTATGACAAAAACAATTTTGGTTACCGGCGGCGCCGGACACATTGGCTCCCATGTTATCGAAAAACTACTCAATTATTCCCAATACAAAATCATATCTTTAGACAATTATTTTACCGGCAGTCCTGATAATCACCTTAAAGGTGCCGACTACCGCCGAGGTCATACCAAGGATATAGACAAATTAATCCCGGAAACTCCAGAAATTGTCTTTCATTTGGGTGAATATGCCCGAGTCGCCCCTTCTCTTGACGAACCGGAAAAGGTTTATGATATGAATGTTTTAGGCACCTTTGCTGTGGTTGAATTTTGCCGCCGCCGAAAAGTTGGCAAACTGGTTTATGCTGCTTCCAGCACTAAATTTGCCTCAAACGGTCAGGAACGTCATGCTAATCCTTATTCTTTTACCAAAGCTAATAATGTTGATTTAATCAATAATTACGGCAAATGGTATCAATTGCCTTATGCTATTTGTTATTTTTATAATGCCTTTGGACCAAGAGAAAATGGGGTAGGGAAGTATGCCACTTTAATTGCCAAATTTGAACAAGCTTATCTTAAACACCAAAAACTTCCCATTATCAAACCAGGGACCCAAAAAAGAAATTTTACCTATGTTGGCGACTTAGCCGCCGGCATGATTTTAGCCGCCCAAAAAGGCAGCGGAGACGGCTATGCCCTCAACAATCCCAAAGCTTACTCTGTAATTGAAATTGCCCAAGCCTTTGACAGTCCGGTTGAATATATTAATGGCTATCCCGGCCGCACCGAATCGGGCGATAGTCCTACCAAAGCCAATCAATTAGGGTGGAAAACCACCATTGATGTTATCGACTATATTCAAACCTTTATCAAAGATCACCCCAAAATCGAAAAATAGGCTTAATTTGCTATAATATTGACCATGTCTCCTGTCCAAAAAACTTTTCTTTCTTTCAGTTTTGGTTGTCGTGTTAACGCTGCCGAGACCAACCAATGGTCCCAAATTTTATTAAATCAAGGTTTTTTGCCGGCCACAAACCAGGACAAACCATCTATTATTTTAATTAATACCTGTTCTATCACCAAAAAAGGAGAAAAAGAGTCGCTCAACAAGGTTAAATTTTTATCCCAAAAATATCCCAAAGCAAAAATTTATGTTACTGGTTGTGCTGACTTTACCAAAATAAAAAACCTAAAAAATATTTCTTTTTTCACCAACCCCGACAAAGAAAAGCTTCTTAAAAATCTCAACTCTCTTTATAGTCCCAAAATTAAAGATAAATTCAGCCGCACCAAAAGATTTCTTCTCAAGATTCAGTCAGGCTGCACTCAATATTGTTCTTATTGCATTGTTCCTTTCAAACGAAATTATCTTTATTCTTTACCCATTAACCAAGCCATCAATACCGTCAAACAGGCTATCAAAGATGACTATAGGGAAGTGATCATTACTGGAATAAATATTGACCAATATCAATATAAATTTACATCCTTACTAAAGGATATTTTAGATAAAACATCCATAAAACTAATCAGTTTTGGGTCAGTCCCAATTAATTGTATCGATAACCATCTAATTGAACTCTACCAAATATATCCCGACAGATTATCCAAATTTATCCATATACCAATTCAATCGGGATCAGACAAAATTTTAAAATTAATGAACCGCCCTTATACCAAAAAGGATATTTTAACTAAAATCCATTATTTAAAATCTGTTATCAAAGATATAAATTTAGGCACCGACATTATTGTCGGCTTCCCTGGCGAAACTAAATCTGATTTCAATCAAACTCTACAACTCTGCCACCAAATTGGATTTTCCAAAATTCATACCTTTATTTTTTCACCCCGTCCCAACACCAAAGCCAGAATTTTATTTGAAAATTCGCCCAAAATTAAAAAAGAAATCCTAAAAAACCGATCCCTGCAAATCAGATTAGCCCAAAATCAAAAAAATTATCGTCCAAAATAAACTTCCATCTCATCAAACACCAAAAATTTAAACGACACTTCCTGACCGGGAAATTTAGCGCTTTTGCCCCAAATATAAGCCCGATTAACATCATCTCTCATTTGACTAGATATCCGTTTTAGAACATCATCTAAACTTGAATTGTTTTTCATTATCAATGGATTATTTTTATCCGCCTCCATATTTCTCTCTTTTTTTAAAAATACCCGCACTAACCCCAATCCCAACCAAACTTTTTCCTTAAACTCATCAATTCCCACATTTTTGTCTGCACTCATCAAAATTACATCATCTTTTTCCATCTTATCCAACCGTTTTTTATCCAAAACAGTATCAATTTTTGTAATTATCCTTACCGCCGCCATATATTTTCGCGTCTTACTTAAACCATCAATCAACCTATCTACATTCTCAATTTTATGCCCAAACTGGATTATGGCATTCGACAATCCCATCTCCTTAGCCACATCAATTATGATCTCTTTATCAAAAGAATAATAAGGGTCAACTATCTGCAACGCTCCCTTGTGGGTCTTGTGAACTATTATCTTTGGCGGCTTAGTATTTAGCCTTATACCTGAGTTATATAACTCCTTTTCCACCTTTTCCAACCAACCAATTCTATCAACATCTGTCATCAACACCACCAAATCTGAGGCCCTGATTACCGACAACACCTTTCTTCCAAAGCCTTTATTACCCGCCGCCCCTTCAATAATTCCCGGTAAATCCAAAATCTGAATCTTTACCCCCTTATATTCCATCATCCCCGGCACCACCCCCAAGGTTGTAAAATCATAATTTCCCACTTTCGACTCGGCATTTGTTACTTTATTAAGCAGGGTCGATTTGCCCACACTTGGCAATCCCACTAATACCACTGAAGCATCCCCAGAATGCTTGATTGCATAGCCTACACCGCCACCGCCACCCCTATTTACCGGTCCGTCCAAATCATCCTTGAGTTTGGCCAACTTTGCCCGCAGAATACCGTGGTGATGTTCTGTGGCCTTATGATAAGGTGTATCACGAATTTCCTTCTCAATCCGAGATATCTGCATTTTAATAATTTCTTCTTTGGTCATTTGCTAAAATTAACTTACTTTGAAAAAAATCTTATTTTTAATTTTATTTCTATTTTTTGGGCTTATTTTTAATAAGTCTATTTTAGCATCCTCAAACATCTTTGGTCTTCATCTCACCCAAACACAAGATATCCATTCCGCCAAAGATGTCATCAATAGCAATGGCGGTGATTGGGGCTGGGTTATTCTAGTTATCCGCACTGATCAACTCGATTATCGCACCTGGCAAGATTTTTTTGATAATTGCCGAAAATACCATATTATTCCCATTATTCGCCTGGCTACTTATTCCGATCAGGGTAATTGGAAAATCCCCAACCCATCAGATATCGATAATTTAGCTAATTTTCTCAACTCTCTTAATTGGCCTATTAAAACTCAATATGTCTCTTTGTTTAATGAAGTTAACCATGGACAGGAATGGGGCGGCCAGGTCGATGTTAATAGCTATGTTGATCTTAGTATTTATGCTTCAACCAAATTCAAATCTCTTAATTCTAATTTTTTTATTCTCAATGGCGCTCTTGACCTGGCCGCCCCCAATTCTATGCCTAAATTTCTCTCCGCCAAATCATTTTATGAACAAATTTATAGCTACAAGCCCGAATTTTTTGACTCTATAGACGGACTAGCTTCCCATTCTTACCCCAATCATGGTTTTGTGGGCAAACCTTATCATACCGGTCAACACAGTATTCTTGGCTATCAGTGGGAGCTTGAAACTATCAAAAAAATGGGGGTTACTAAAGATTTTCCTGTCTTTATTACCGAGACCGGTTGGCCTCATCGCGAAGGGATCAATCAAAAAAATAACTTCTTTACTACCAAAACCACTTCTCAATTTCTGCTTGATGCCTACCAAGTTTGGTCAACTGACAATCGGATTCAAGCCGTCACTCCATTTATCTTCAACTACCCCCACCCACCTTTTGATCACTTCTCTTGGCTGGACCAAGATGAACAGCTTTATCCTGAATATCAAAAAGTTATTGATGCCGCCAAATCAACCAATTCCCCCGCACAGATCACTCAATACCAACTCTATCGGAATCAAATTCCCTTCCTTATATTCGCCAACCACGAATATTCGGGTCAAATCAGCCTAAAAAATACCGGCCAATCAATTTGGGGTGAAACTAATTTTTGCCTTCAACCAACCGTCTCCGAATCTGTTGATGTTACCCAAATCTGCACCAATCCCTCAGACAAAATCCACCCCGGACAGATCAAAATCTTTCCCTTTAAATTCAAAATAAAAAACAATATCTCTCAAAATATTTCTCTGTCCTGGGAGGGTTTACCTGAAACCGAAATTAATCTTTTTTCCGAAAACTCAACCATCTACCACCCCAAAATTAATCTCTGGTCTAAGCTCAAAAACCTATTTTCTAAAAAAGATTAAATTATTTTGACTTTGCCGGTACTGCAGCTTTTTTCTTGCGATCAATTATTAGGTTAAATCCTAATCCCAAACCTATAGCCACTGTCAAAAACGACACTAACCAACCAACTACAGGAATATTTCTTACCAAAGTCAAAATCAAATACCCAATGGCAAAATCAACATATTTTTTACTGACCTTAGTTTTGTTTTGCTCCACCAAATTCAACTTCCAACCAACCAAATAACCCACTAGTATTCCTGACAAACCGATCAGTAAACCATATATAAATATCATCAACATCCCGGCTCCAATTCCCACCATTGTAACCATAGAAACTACAAACAAAATCGGCAAAACTATCAACCATAGCAAACCCCAGCCAAATCTCTTAGCCGCCAAACTAAAACTAAATTGCTTATTCTTTTCCACTAATTTTTCAAAAACATAAGGCATCAACCAAATCATCAGCCAACCCACCACTAGTCCGTTAACCAAACCAAACACAATTGACTTAATTTTAGCTTTCATTAAGTCCTCCTTAACATCATTTTCTTCTGGCGCCACCCCTTTAAAAGTCTCTGTTGCCCCTATTACAACTCCATCAGCTATTTTTAATTCTGCCGTATCATTATATTTCAATTTTCCCCCAATTTTAGTTCCATCAACAATTTCAATTTTTTGGGCTTCAATTGTTACATCCCCCTTGTAATTTCCACCCAGCAATACCACCGATCCTCCCGCATATACATTTCTTTCAAAATCACCCGACAAAGATACGTTTTCCCCACCTACATATATATCTCTACCTACCGATACCTCCTCTAAACTCACACTTGATCCTGCTACAAAAGCGTCATTTACCACCTTTCCTTCTACCGTAACTATTCTACCGGCAGCAAACAAATAATCACTTTCTCCCTCAAAAGACACATTTTCTCCGGCTGCAAACAATATTCCACTTACTTTAGAATTAATTTTTACATTCCTTCCCGCCCGAAAAGCTGTCCCATCCAGATCTTGTGTCGTATTAACATTTTCCTCAGCCACAAACAAATCATTTACATTTGGTTCTGCTCTTACTGTCTGAACTAAACCTAAACAAACTACCGCCACTAACAAAAACACTATATATTTTAACTTTTTCATATACCCCATTATACACAAAATGTGCCGCAGAGAGGACTCGAACCTCCATGGGTTACCCCACACGGTCCTAAGCCGT
>DAOPUX010000021.1:0-6342 GCA_035350835.1 Candidatus Woesebacteria bacterium
CTTCTAGGCCAGCCTGTTTTATAAATTCAATTGCTGACGGTCTCTCTGTCATACCTCAAATTATATCAATTTCCTTATTTTTTTACTAATTTTCTCCTTCTGCTAAAATTAATCATCTATGGCCTCCTCATCCAGCACCAATTCTATCACCCACCACCTCCGTTCTTACCGTTCCGCTCTCAAATCCAATCTGGAAATTACCATTCATTCTCTTCAACCCTCCCATGTTCGTCTTAAATCCCTTCTCCACCCCCTGGCTCAAAATTCTACCGAAGTTGACTTTTCCGCCCTGATTTATTGTTTCAACCGTTTTCCCCAAAATACCTCCAAAATTTCCAAAATTATCCTTGGTCAAAGCCCGGAAATTTATGCTGACGCTGGTTACCCCGACATTACCTCCTGGCCTACCGTCACCGCCAAAAGCCGCCGCCGCATCGCTTACTTTCAGCCCAAAACCAGGGTTTTAGCTTATCTTATTTCTTCTGTCTCTGATATTGATGATCTGGTCAATATCCTTATCACCCTTCAGATTGAATGGAACAAATTTAACCGTCTCCTGCATAAGCATTACGCTTCCTTTCCTTTGTTTATCAAAGAAATTCACACTCCCGACTTTCTCAAAAAATTCAAAGTCTCCCTTGACACCTGGGAAAATTTTCTTGCCTCCCTTGGCCCCGACTGGAAGCCAAAACTCCAACATATTTACCACGCCCCGCTTGATCTCAAAATCCAGCTTTTGTCCGCCTCTTGGCTTAATTACACCAAAACCACTCAACGCTGGTGGAAAAATATTGCCGCTACCGTTTCTCCCTCATTTCACATTTCCCGTCAGGAAATTTATTTTGTCTCCAGCAACACTCATAGTCTGGTTAATGCCATTACCGGCTTCCCCACTACTCACCAAACCCAAATAGTCGATTTTATTCATCGTCACCATCCCCGTCTCTATCAGCAATGGCAAAACATCCAGCAGCAAACCACCCGCCTCAACCCCACCGATTTTCTCTACTACGCTTCCCGCTATCTCCTTCATCAAACCAAATATCAAACTGCCTATCGGACAGCTCAGCGCCAGCTTGGTATTATTACCATTCCCAACCGGGAGTATCTTGATATCACCGTCCAGGTTTTTCCTGTAAAAAACCTTGTTTCCTCTCCTCATCTTGACCCTAGGCTTAAAATCACCAAACCCGCCCGTCTCCAAAAATCTCCAGCTCTCATCTTTAATATTGATTACCCTCTTGGTTTTGCCGCCTATCACATTCTTGCCGAAGTTATGCAAAATGTCCGCCATGTCAAAGGTATTTATATTCTTGGCAAAGCTGCCACTCTTAACAGCGAAATTGGCGATATCCAAATTCCCCGCCTGGTTTTTGATGAACACACTCAAAATTCCTACCTTTTTAAAAATTGCTTCAATAGCTTTTTCCCCTTTGTCAATCATCAAGGGTCAATTTTAACCAATCAACGGGCTGTCTCTGTCCTCGGCACCTTCCTCCAAAACCGGGCCTTGGTCAACTTTTATCTCAAAAATAATATTACCGTTATCGAAATGGAATCCGGCCCTTACCTTTCCGCCATCACCGAAGGCACCTATGATCAGCAAGCTTCCAAAAATACCATCATTGACCTCAATTCCGCTCCTTACGATATTGGCATTATCAACTACACTTCCGATACTCCTTTTTCTTCAGTCCAAAATTTAGGCGACTCTAATCTTGGCATCAGCGGTATCGAACCGGTCACTCTCGGTTCTCTTGCTATTCTCCAACGGATTATCAATCTGGAACAAGCTAAATAATTTTTTTTTGAGGGGGTACCTTCGCTAACAAACTATTTGTACAAAACAAACTTGTTTACCTCATTTACCGATAGTTTTACCCTATCTCCTGACTTAATTTCATTTTTCAGAATCGCCGCCCCAATTAAATCGCCCAACACCAATTCTGCCACTCTTCTCATTGGTCTGGCCCCAAATTCAACATCAAAACCATCCTCCACCATCTTCTTTACCACCTCATCGTCATAATCAAGATTAATGTTTTTTTCCATCAAATTTTTCTTTAATTCTTCCAACATTAGCTTGGCAATCAACACCAAATTTTCCTTTGTCAACGGCTCAAACACCACCACCCCATCAAATCTGTTCAAAAACTCCGGTGAATAAATTCCCTCTTTTTGAACATACTCCATCACTTTCTTCTGTAGCTCCTCACCCCTAACGCCTTTTTTAATATTCTCTCTAATAAAATTTGCCCCGGCATTAGAAGTTACTACCACAAACAAATGCCGACAAACTACTTTTTCCCCGCTTGAATCACTAATATAACCCTCGTCCAGCAAGGTCAAAAATAAGTTGTATATCTCTTTTGGAGCCTTTTCAATTTCATCAAGCAAAAGCAAACTAGCTGGCTTATTTTTAATTTCTTTTGTCAAAAGACCCGGCCGATTATTAACCACCGACCCAATCAATCTCTCTACCCCTTCCTGCCCCAAATATTCCGCCATATCAAATCTCAAAATATTTTCCCTAGAACCATAATAGATATCTGCCAATACTTTAGCCATTTCTGTTTTTCCCACCCCTGTTGGCCCCAAAAACAAAAATGATCCCACCGGCTTCTTTTCATTCCCCAATGCCACCACCCGGCTCCTCAAACTCTTAGCCACCAAGTCTACTGCCGTTTTTTGCCCAATCAAACTTCGTCCTATTATTTCTTCTAAATTAGTTAACTTTTCTTTTTCTAACTCAGTCAATCTAGCCAGAGAAATACCTGTTTTCTCCGACAAAACCCTATTCACCTCATCTTTCGTTACTAAAGAACCGTTTATTTCTTCATTTTCTACCACCAAATCCATCAGCTCCAAAGATTTTTCCGGGAATGGGGTATCGGTTATATATCTATCGCTTCCGTCCAATATTTGTTTAACCGCCTGGATCGAAAATCTTATTTTTTTATTTTTTGACTCAACCTCATCAACTGCCTGCATTAAAATTAACAACGCCTCTTCTTTGCTCGGCGGTAACACTTCAACTACCTCAAAATTTTTCAAAACCCTTCTGTCACTTGCCAAAAATCTTTCATAACTGACCCTATCAACCACCGAAATTATTTTTAACCTGTCATCTTCTAATGAGTTGTTTATGATATCTGTATAATCATTTCCTTCAACTTCGGCATTGGTAATTCGAAAAATATCCCTCATCACCAAGACAATATTTCCTGCCATTTTTGCTTCACCCATCAATTTTGATAATATCTTTTTTTTAGCATCACTATCTTCTGTTCCCGCCATCGCCATCCGATAATCAAATATCACTAATTTTTTATACATCAACTCTTTTCCTAGTTTTCCCGTAATTGCCTTCTCCGCAAAAGCATAAACTACTGTCATTTTTCCCACCCCAGGATCCCCAACCAACAAAATATTTTTTCCCGCATTAATTGACCTCTCCATTCTCTCAACCACATTTTCTCTCCCGATCAAATGACCGGAAAATTCCTGTTTTACACTTAAATCTTCACTGTATTTATCCAAATTGGGAGTATAGCCAAATAACAAACTCCAACCAATTCCCGGTCTCCCCAGCTCCCATTTATCAATTTCTTTCCCCTCACCCAACAACTGCCTCCTATCCCACCACTTAGCCGCCAAAATTACTTCTTCAATATTCATTCCCATTTTTTGCAGTTCTGTTTCCACTCCGCCATTTTTACCCAAAAACCAACTTATTATTTTCTCCATACTGCTTCCGTCCAAATCAACTAAATCATCCCCGTCTACCTCCATTTTTTTAACTATCTCAACCATGTTTTGCTCTAGTCTCTCCAAAATAAATCTTCCCGGTTTGCTTTCAAAAATAATTTGGCCTGCCACTTGAGGATTTTTTCTAATATTAGCCGTCATCTCTTTTAGCTCACTGCCAAAATTTCTCCGATCCAACTTGTAATAATTCCACCCAGTTATTGGTAGCATCCACCAAACCAAAAACCAAACCACCGACCAGCCACTATAAATAACTACCAATACCAAAAAAAACACCACCAGCCCCAACCTCACAATCACTCCGATCATTATTGAGATCAAATCAAAAGACAAGTTTTCAAAAAATTTAGCAATATCAAAACCAGCATTTTCATTAACAATTCTCATTCTTTTCCAAGGCGCCAATAATGTCTTAATCAGCACCCTAAAAGAAAAAAAATGTTCCAACCTCCTCAAATTAAACCAAAATCGCTTCCAGTACCACTTCCACCCTCTTAAATAATGCCAAACAACAAATTCCATAATTGATGATACCATCGCTACTTAATTTATTTCATCAACTCTTCAAATTCCTCCTGTCCCAAGCTTTCTTTCTCTACCAACATTTTGGCCACCTTATCCAATTTTAGTCTGTTTTTAGTCAGCACCCTTTTTGCCTCACCATGAGCCTCCCCCACTAATTTTTTAATCTCCTCGTCCACCAAAGCCTGCATTTTATCCGATACCTTGCTTGGCTCCATATAAGCCCTGCCAAAATCATTAATATCAATTTGCGGTCCCAAATTTATCGGCCCCAAATCGCTCATTCCCCACTCCACCACCATATTTCTGGCTATATTAGTTATGTGGGAGATATCCGAAGCCGCTCCAGTAGTAATATCCCCAAACACAATCTCCTCTGCCGCTCGACCTCCCATCGCCATCGCCATTTGCTTAATCAATTTCCCTTTTGTTTGATGAATTATGTCCCGCTGTGGCGGCACCAAGGTAAATCCCAAAGCCATTCCCCGAGATACAATCGACACCTTTGACACCGGATCTAATTTTTCCACAAAATTAACAATCGCATGCCCCGCTTCATGATAAGCCGTCATCAATTTATCTTCCTCACTTTGATTTCGTCTTTTTTCCGACCCCAACTTAACCTTTAATCCCGCCTCATCAATTTCTGCTCGACCAATTTTTTCCTTATTGTCTCTGGCAGCCGCAATCGCCGCTTCGTTCAGCATATTTTCCAAATCCGCCCCCGAAAATCCCACTGTGCTTTTTGCCACCGATTCCCAATTTACCTCTTCCTCAAACGGTTTGCCTTTGGCATGAATTGCCAAAATATCTTTTCTTGCTTCCAAATCCGGCAATTCCAACATCACTCTTCGGTCAAACCGACCCGGTCTCAACAATGCTGGGTCCAACAAATCTCCCCTGTTGGTCGCCGCCAACACCACCACTGCCGTATTGACCTCAAATCCGTCCATTTCCACTAAAATTTGGTTTAACGTCTGTTCTCTTTCTCCATGACCGCCGTCAATTCCGCCCCTCATCCGCCCAATAGCATCAATTTCATCAATAAAAATAATCGCCTTCCCCGCCTTTTTAGCCGTCCCAAACAAATCCCTGACTCTTGAGGCCCCTACTCCCACCAACATTTCCATAAACTCGCTTCCTGCCATCGAATAAAACGGCACATTTGCCTCTCCTGCCACCGCCTTGGCCAACAATGTTTTTCCCACCCCGCTTGGTCCCACCAACAACACTCCCTTAGGCGCCCTGGCTCCCATTTTTTGGTATTTTTCCGGATGTTTCAAAAAATCCACCACTTCCATCAAATCATCTTTGGCCTCTTTTACCCCCGCCACATCTTTAAACGTCACATTTTGCTTCCCTTTTATAAACAATTTTGCTGTCGATTTACCAAAACCAAACATTCCCCCGGCTCCACCACTCCCTTGTCTCCCCAAAATCCAAATAATAAACAAAATCGGCACTCCAATACTCAACACCAACCCTAGCACTTCTCCCATCATCTTCCATCCTTGGCGATTATTAACACTTACGTTTACTTTGGTTAAATCTACCCCTTCTCTTTGCAATATTTCCGTCAAAGAAATATTTGGCTCCTTCGAGGTCACTAGCAGCTTTTCTTCATTAGTCATCTCCGCCACAATTTCATTGTCCGACACCATCACCTTTTTGACCTCATCTTTTTTGACCTTGTCTATAAATTCTGACATCGACACCTGATTTACTGTCGATTTTACCAACGATTCCCCCAAAAAAGATATCATCCACCAAAACAAAAATATATATATCAACCACTTAATTATGTTTTTTGGTCCTATTTCTATTTTTTTTATTTTTACCCCTGGCGGCAGATTTTTAAACATTTCCTCATCGGACTTATCTTTTTTCTCCACCTCTTTATTCCCTTTTACCTTTTCTTTTTTCTGCCACATTTCACTTATTTTCATTCTCTGATTATATCATCTACTCTACCCTCACCCTACCCTATTTTCCTTCTCAATTACCGCACAATCTCCTAATTTACTCCGCACTCACTAAAACCCGCTCAGCTCC
>DAOPUX010000022.1:0-6260 GCA_035350835.1 Candidatus Woesebacteria bacterium
TGGGAGTCGGTGGCTAATTATATGAAAGAAAAGGGAATTTATGATCAGAGTGATGTGTTTGAACTGGAGGCGGGCAACAATTTTGTCTATCGAAAAAATAAAAAATATGTGGCCTTGGTAGGGGTAGAGAACTTGGTGGTGGTGGACACTCCAGACGGTTTGTTGATTATCAAAAAAGATGAGACTGGCAAGGTGGGGCAGGTAGTAGATAAGTTGAAAGAAGAAAATAGAATGGAGTTGTTGTAAAAATAGTAGAAACTGAAAAACCCCCGCAGCTGCGGGGGTTTTTGGTGGTTAAAATAAATTTATTTATTTTAATTCAACTTGAGCTCCAGCGGCTTCCAATTTGGTTTTGGCGTCGTTGGCAGCATCTTTTTTCATAGAGCCGAGAGAGGCAGGAGTGGCATCAACCATATCCTTGGCTTCTTTGAGACCAAGTTCGGGTTTGAATTCACGAACTACCTTGATAACAGCGATTTTGTTGGCGCCACCAGAGGTGATGACGACTTCAAATTCGCTTTTTTCTTCGGCAGCGGGAGCAGCAGCGCCAGCGGCAGCCGGGGCACCGGCAGCGGCAACAGGAGCGGCAGCGACAGCTTTGACATCGAATTTTTCTTCGATGGCCTTGACAAGATCGGATAATTCTACGACTGAAAGATCAGAAATAGAATCGAGGATTTTTTGCAATTTGTCTGAAAGTTCCATAATTTTTTAATTAATAATTTATAATTAGTTTTTTTGATCAGCCACAGCTTTAAGAGCCAGAGCCAATTTAGTTTGGTTGTAACGCAGACCATAAGACAGACGTTGGAGAGGATTGACTAAACCGCCAACCAATTGAGCCAAAAGAGTTGATTTGGAAGGTAGAGAAATGAATTTCTTGAGCTCATCTGAACTAAGGAGCTGTTGTTGATAAAGACCGTATTTGAAGGTGATAAAATCGTGGTCTTTGTTGACCTGATTGATTTCTTTGAGAGGGGCAACTTCGTCTTGGTCGCAATAAGCGATACCAGTAGGGCCAGTGAGCGGTTCGGGCAAAGAAAGATTGAGTTTGGCTAAAGCCCGGGTAATAAGAGTGTTTTTGACAACTTCCAGTTTGCCACCGGTAGATTTGATTTTGGAACGAAGGTCGGTAATATCGGCAGCATTGAGACCTTGATATTGAATCAGGGCGGCTGATTTGGCGGTGGTCAATTTTTGGGCGACTTGGTCGACTTGCTCAATTTTTTTAATATTTGGCATGATTTTTTTAATAAATAAGGCCCCGAATAATTCGAGGCGCTGATAAAAAACTATTTTAGCCTCGGTAGGGTGCTTCGAGATCCTGGTGGATCAACCTACTGTCTTCGGATGATGGGGTAATTATAACACAACTGGTAAAGATTCAAGATATAAGATTTGTGATTTAAGAATAAAACATTTAGCACAGATTTAAGTTTTAAAAACTGACTCAACCCTCATCATCAATTTTTCCACTGGCAAATGAGGTCTGCGATGCAGGCTCAAATACGTTCCAAAATGATGATTTCGGGTTGATTGAGGATTGGATTTTTAGGTAAAATTTCGGCGTTGTGACTTGAAATTTGGACCTAAAAATCTCAAAAAAAAAGCCCGGGGAAACAGAATCTTTACAGATAATGTTTGCCTCCGGGCAAAATGGTGGTGGATTACTTACCGGGGTTTGGACTGTTTGCCCTTATCGCCCCTTTTGGTGCCATGGTTTTTGTTGGCTTTCTTGGCAGCGCGGCGGGCTTCTTTGCGACGGGACTGAGGAGTGCCGGATGCTTTGGGCGCAGAGATTTCGGGTAGCGATGATTCCTTGCTCATGATTAGTCTCCTTTTTATGTTAATTTTTTGGAAACCCTATGGTTAAGTGGCTAGGTGTTCGATCAACATCAGTTGGAAATCAGGCTCACGATGGAGGCAAAAGTCGGTAAAACTTTCATATTTTTTGACCACTTCTTTGAAACCATCGTAGGTGTTTATTTCAGCAAAGTCATTGTCGATACGGTAGATAATCTCCCAAAGACGATTAATGTCGCCTCTGGTGGGATTGGCGATAGCTTTAAGATCTTGAAAGACCTGTTGATAGGGCTGAAGCTTGCTGAAGGAGGCAAACATTCTTGCCAGAAAGTTACTAGGAAAATTTTCGATAAAAGCTTCCGGTTTGAGTACACCCTTGAAAACCGCAACCGCGCTGAGCTCGTGATCGTTTAACATAAAATCCACCTTTCTTGTTAGTTTTAAAGTGCAAATACTTTAACTAAGTTGAAAATTGTCTCATTTTTGAGATAAAAAGTCAAATTATAGGATATCTCTAAAAAAGATTTATGAAATAAGATTCAAGATTTAGGAATAAAAAAATGAATTAAAATTTATATAAAATATAGCCTTATTTATTGAAGTGGATTTATAGTAAAATAGGCTGTGCAAGCATATTTCATCGCCTCGTCAAGGTTGGTGGCAAAAAACAAAGAAATTTACAAGCGGATGTATGAGGCGATTGGGGCGGAAAATAAAATGGTGAGTGACAAGGTATGGCAGTGGGTCAAAAAAGGGGTCAAAGACTTGAGTGAAGCGACAATAGAGGAGAAAAGAGATAACTACAAAAAAACGGTCAAGGCGATCAACAAATCGGATGTAGTGGTGATGGAAATTTCGGGCCACAGTATGTCGATGGGGTATATTTTGAGTCAGGCGTTGGAACAAAACAAACCGGTGGTGGTGTTATACAAAAAAGGAATGGAACCGATATTTGTAAAGGGGATTACCAACCCAAAATTGGTGCTGGCAGAATATAATCAGCAGAACTTGGAAAAGGTAATTGACGGGGCGATAGGGCAGGCTAAGGGGTTAGTAGATATGAGATTTAATTTTTTTGTCAGCCCTAAAATTTTGAACTATTTGACTTGGGTGTCGGAAAAAAGGCGAATTCCCAAGGCAGTGTTTTTGCGCCACTTGATTGAACGGGAAATAAAAAAGGAAAGGGAATTTAAGGGGTAGAAAGACGCTTAAATTTGGATTTGGTTTTGAGCCACCAGGGAGACTGACGGCAGATTTTGGCAGCATCGGCGGGATGGGCAAGAATGGTTTTGACTAACTCTTCGAGGTAAATGGTATTTTGGGAGCCTTTGACTAAAATAGTGTCACCGGATTTGATATTAGATTTAAGAAAATCAGCTGCCTGCCACCAGTAGGTGAATTTGTGAGCTTTGGCGCCAAAATAGGCGGTGGTTTCGGGACCGACACTGATAATGAGATCGGCTGATTTGAGAGCTAACTGATAAATTTGACGATGTTGGGTAGCAGTAGATGAGCCCAATTCTCTCATATCACCCAAGACGGCAATTTTGCGACCGGGAAAGGTAGAAAGAAAGTTTAGTAATTTGGCGGCGGCAATAGGGGAGGAATTGTAGGAGCTGTCGATAATGGTGGTGTGATTGATACCGTCTAAAATAGAAGAGCGGGAAGGGGGAAGAGAAAAGTTTTGTTGAAGATTGGCGATAGCTTGGGCGCGGGGAATATGAAAAAGTTGGGCCAGGCTGAGGGCGGCGCCAAAGCCGACCTGATAAACGTCAGGGAGGTGATAATTGGCAAATTTGATATCGGTGAGGGTAAGTTTAATCAGATTTTTGTTTTGGGTAAATTTAAGAACTAATTTGTCGGCAGGATTGATGATGGCAACTTTGGCTTGGTTGACAAGTTTGGCTTTTTCCTGGGCAATGTCCTCAAGAGAATTGAAATTGAACATATGAACTGGGGAAACGTTGAGAAAGATGCCGATGTTGGGTTGAACAACGGACAAAAGATAGTCCATATTTTTGGGCCATTGGGGGGAGTCAATGCCCATTTCTAAAATGAGGATATCGTAGGCGGACCAATTAAGAATGAATTTGAATGGAGTAAGGAAAATAATCTTTAACCAAGAGAGGTAACTGTAATCATTAATTTTGAGACCAATAATGCTTAAAGGCAGACCGGATTCGGAATTGTAGCCATGATTGGTTTTGACCCGAAAATTTTTGGAAAAAACCGATTGGCAGGCAGTCAGAGTGGAACTTTTGCCAGCCGAACCGGTAATGCCGATAATATCAAGATTTTTGCCTTTGAGTTTTTGAAGCCAGCGAATTTTTTTGACTTGAAGACGGGCAAAGAAACGGAGATAGACTAAGATAAGCAGGGAAAGTTGTGGTTTCATAGGTTTATTTTATCAGGTATAATGAAGCTTATGAAAAAAGTAAAAGTGTTGGTGTTGATGGGTGGTGGCGGTAGTGAACATGAAGTGTCATTGTCTTCGGGGGCGGAAGTAGTAAAGAATTTTGATAAAGAGAAATATGAGATTGCCACTATGGTGATGGAGAAGGCAAATGTTGATATAGAAGGTATTAAAAAAGTCGAGACTGATGTAGTTTTTATTGCCATACACGGGGGAGTGGGCGAGGATGGCACAATTCAAAAAATGTTAGAAAATGAGGGGATTAAATTTGTTGGTTGCGGCAGCCGGGCATCGGAGATAGGGATTGATAAAATTAAATTTAAAAAGTTGATGAGAGAAAATAATTTACCGACAACCAGAAGTTTGGAAGTGGTAAAAGGGGAGATGGTGGATTTGGATGAGGTCAAAGAGTTGGGAAGCAAATGGGTGGTTAAGCCGGCAACTCAAGGGTCGAGCGTAGGGGTGACAATTGTGACTGATTTAGACAGGTTGGATGCGGCTTTGGAAACAGCGTTTGAATATGATGACAGGGTCTTGATAGAGGAATTTATTGAAGGAATGGAGGTATCGTGCGGGGTGTTGGGAAATAATCAGCCGACAGCGCTGCCAGTAATTGAGATTGAGCCAAAAAATGAGTTTTTTGATTATGAGGCGAAGTATACTCAGGGAAAGTGTGACGAGATTGTGCCGGCAAGACTGGCAGAAGAGGTGACAGCTAAAGTCCAAGAATACACTTTGAAGGTGTTTGAGTTGATTGGCGGCAGAGGGTTTGCTAGAGTGGATTTTATGGTAAAAGATAATTTGGAACCAAAAATTTTGGAGGTAAATACAATTCCGGGGTTGACACCGACGTCGTTGCTGCCAAAAGAAGCGGCAGCAGTAGGGATTAGTTATTCGGAGTTGTTGGATAAGATGGTGGAGCTGGCGAGGGAATAAGTTTATCAAGTTGAAAGTTCGTAAAGTTTGTCAAGTCCATCAAGTAAAAACATTCAGATCAACCCTCATCATCAATTTTTCCACTGGAAAATGAGGTCTGCGATGCAGGCTCAAATACGTTCCAAAATTATGATTTCGGGTTGAGGTTGGTTATCTTAATTTAAGAGTTTATTTGCCGACTTCGACTTTGACGCAGGGGCCCATGGTGGCACAGAGAGCCAATTTTTTGATTTTGTTAGCACCGACAACTTTGATAAGTTCGCTGATGTTAGCGGTAAGTTCATTGACTGGTTGGGAAACTTTGCCGACAACTAGGTGGACAACAGGAGCTTTCTTTTCGGTTTTGATCATAAGTTTGGCGACTGACAGTCGTTTGACGGCGGTGTCGGGATCGTCGGTGAGGGTGCCAGTTTTGGGATTGGGCATCAAACCTTTTGGTCCAAGAGTTTTGGCAAAAGGCAAAAGTTTGGGCATGGTGGCGGGAGTAGCAATAAGAATGTCAAAATCAATTTGACCATCTTTGATTTGAGCCAAAATAGTATCGTTGAGAACGACAATTTTTTTGGAAGCCGTTTGTAAGTGGGGGAAAGAAATTTCACCAACATTGCCGATGTCAGTAACGGTGATATGGGCCTCAACTTTGCCGTCGAATTTTGATAGAGAGGTTTCTTGGACTAATTTGACAGCCTCTGTTAGGGGATAGTATTTGGCGACGTCAATTTTTTTCTTGACGGCTTGATACCGCTTGCTTCTAACTTTGGCGGATTTGGTTTTGTGGGTTTCCGGGGCGGGGGAAACTTCAGTTTCTGCCGGAGCAGTCGGAGCGACAGCTTCGGTAACAGCCTTGTGTGTCTCGACTGATTCGGACACTTCCACTGGTTGTTGCTCTTTGAGTTTGAGAGCTTTCTTTTTGTTTTCTTGAGTGGTTTTGCTCATGTTTAGTTTTTAAAGTTATAAAGTTTGTCAAGTTTATCAAGTTAGTCGGAGATTTCAACACCCATGGATTTGGCAGTGCCGATGACTGAGCGTTTGGCAGCTTCGAGATCGGTGGTATTAAGATCGGGGAGTTTATTTTTGGCAATTTCTTCGACTTGGGACATGGTCAGCT
>DAOPUX010000023.1:0-5601 GCA_035350835.1 Candidatus Woesebacteria bacterium
AATTACCGCACAATCTCCTAATTTACTCCGCACTCACTAAAACCCGCTCAGCTCCACCAACATTTCTCGATTATCCCCCTCTCCTTCTCTCACCCAAAAACTATGATTACATCTTTCACATTTGTAATAAATTCTAAATTGACCATTTTTATACTCGCTTCTTATCGGCCTCATCAATCCTCGACAGCCGCTCGCCCTGTCTCCTGGGGTTTCCTCATCCACATGTTTTCCCCACAAACACTTCGGACAATGATCAGTTGTCCCATCACCTTTTACTTTTTCTCCGCACACTTCGCAGACAAAATCCTCCACCACTTTCTTCATAAATTTATTTCCCTAACACTACCCCCATTTTTATATCCTTGCTTAGTTTTTGGTTAAATAATAATTTTCCCCCCACCAAACTCGCCGCCGGCTCGACCTGTATTGGTTGCCATTCTTCTCCAAACGATACTAAACTCACCAACCCTGTTTCTCCCGTCCCCGGCTGCTTTTGAATATACTTCATATAAGTAAACTCTTTTTTATCTCCCAAACTGATTTTGCTACTATATCTTATTTCTACTATTCTCTTTTTTGTCACCGGCACTATTACCAAAAATCCAATTTCTTTTTTACCTTCCACCTCCCTGATTCTGATTTCCTCCCCGCTATAAACCTTTTTAATTGTCGTATCATAACCATCTGACACGCTTATCTGCGACAACACCACTTCCTTTGGCAAATAAATCCTTAAATAATTTTTATAATCCCCTCCCGGCCAATTATTGTTCTTAGCCGTATTTTCATAATTTATTTTTAATATTCGATTTAAAGACTCGCCGGTAAATTCTACCCCCTCTTCTATGTTTTTTCTCAAAAAATAATTTGCCTTATTTACCCCTACATTTGCTTCCACCGCATACCAATAATCTGTCACGCACGCCTCGCCCGCGCACTTGCCATTATAAATTTTTCCATCCCAACCCATTTCGTTTATCACTTTAGCTGCTTGGGTGTTATTTATTGCCATTTGCATTTCGTTACTCTCCAACATTTCCATTAATACCTGATACAACTCCATTTTCTTTTCTGTTTTTAGCAGCTTAATCTCTTCAAACAATTGTTTCCCCAGCGTTCCCAAAAAACTTGCTTTTTGGCCCGAACCGGGAAAAAATTTAGTTTCAGCATAAAATTCCGCCTGTTCATATAAATTGTCCTTATCAATTGTCTCCTTAAAATCAGTTACCTTTATTGGTCCAGTAACCCCCAACATTGCCCGCACCACCGCCAAATCAATTCCCACCACCCCATCTACTCTTTTTTGGGTTTCTTTTTCCAAAAACCACTGAATATCAGCGCTGGTTTTTACAAAATCCGGATTCCAGTTAGCATCTCTCATGTACCAGTTAGCCTCTCCCAAATGAGCCTTAATTTCCCACGGTGGCTCTACATGACCCTTAAGTTGACCATCAGCTTCATAAATATCCTTCACCTCAAAATCTATCAATCTTCCTTTTTGAAAACTAATCAAACCATAGCTGCCGATAAACCCCCCCGTTGGCCTTATTTCCGACTCATTTTGAAACAACACCATATATTCCCGCCTCCTCCCATCCAAGCCCAAAATTTCCGGAATTATTTTTAATATCTCTTTTCCCAAACCCAATTGTCCTTTCAAATCCTCAATTGTCTTCAATCCTTTTTGCACCGTCCCCCGCCAATTTTTCGGCACCCATCCCGACCCTCCCGAAAGTCTTGCTTGTAAAATTCCCAAATTATTTTCCGTCTCGACCAAACCCCCGTTTATTGCCGTCAACTGATCCTCCCAATTAATTTCCTTATCTCCAAATACCGCCTCACTCATTTCATCTGCAGTCCTAATCAAATTCAATGATTGTTTTTCCATTACCAAAAAATCTATTAACACTTTAATTCCTGTTTGATAATTCCTCACCGTTTCCAAACTATTTAATCCCCATTCCGTAATTTTCTCATCTATTGCCGATAATTCTTTTATTTTCATATCCGCTGTTACCTCCACTTGGTTATATTTTTTATCTCTAATCAGCTCTGGCGCTTTAGTAATTGCCTTTATTGTCGACTGGGCCGACCATATCCATCTTACCGGCCAAATTAATGATAATAATATCAATCCCACCCCTACTCCCCACCACCACCTTAATCCGCCTTTCTTTTTTGCCTTAACTTGATTGGTTTCTAGTACCGTCTCTTCCGGCTCCCCTCTTTCTGCCACTGTCAGCTCCTCACTTTCTTCCTCAATATAATCATCCTCCTTCACTTTCTCTGCCTCTTTTTGTTTGCTTTCAATCAATCTGGGAATTTCAAATTCATCCCCTACTTCTTCTTCCTTAAATACCGTCATTTTTACTTCTACTATCCCCTTTTTATCATTTTTTAATATTTCTTCCTCTTCCTGCCCTTCTACTTCTATCTCTTTCTCCTCTACTACCACCGCAAACGGCTGCTGCCGTAACTCTTTTACTGGTTTTATTACCGTAGTCTTACTTTTTTTGCTTCGCCTGTTTTCCTCATCCACCCTGGAAAAAAAATATTGCAGCGTCCCCACCACTCCTTCCTCAAAAGGTGTTTCTGCCTTCCATCTCAATTGAGACTCGCTTGCTTCCGCCAACTTTTCATTTCCTTGATCAATTTTTTTTGATACTTCCATCACTTTAAATCGTGTCATTTTAGCCTTGTCCATCAATACTTTTGCCATCTCTTCAATCTTCATTTCTTTTCCCAATACCAAAAAATACTCTCCCTCCGTCCCCGACAAAAAACACGCTCTTAAAATTGCTTCCACCAAATCATCCACCGCCAACAATCTCACCCTCTCCTCCGGGCCCGGCAGCTCCAAATTTTTATTTGTCACCGCTCGCACCAATGCTTTTCCCAGCCAACTATTTTCCTCCATTCCTTCCCCATAAACTTCTCTGGCATCCACTACCCGCCAATCACTCTCCCACCCCGTTACTTCTCTGGCCAAATAATTACTTCTAACCTCATTATTAACCGATATCAATGTAAATTTATCTGCTTTTATCCTCTGCCATATTCTTTTTTCTTCCCCAAAATCAAATACATAATTAAATTCGCCTTCAACTTCATCTACACTCTCCTTCCACTCAAAATTATCCAACTCTCCCCACCCCGTTACTAATTCTCCTACTCCCACTACTTGTATATCTTTATTTACCAATTCTTGGGCTAATTTTTTAGCCGCAAAATGGTCAATCCCCAATATTAATGCCGACGGCAATCCTGTACCCATATATCAATTTTAAACTAAATCTATTCAATCTACGACTTTAGTTGTTCTTGTTTTTTCTGCGGTATATTTTCGGTTATTTTACGGTAATTATTTTATAAATCAGTTCTGACTATATCAAAATGGGTGGTTAAAACGTGAAAAATGTCATAACTAAATAAGTTAGAAATGTAATATGTCTGAACTAAAAAATTAATCTGTTTATCTCATTTCCAACCTAAATTTTACTTTTATTCTTTTAAATAAATGTTCTGATTCTGGTTTTTAACCGCCAAAAATACTCCCAAATATGTTCTGATTTACAACCTAAAAATATCTCAAAAATCTTTATCTAATGTCTCTTCTTAAAAGTCCCACCATCAACAAACTTGCTCCCACTTCCGTTGCCACTGTTACCCAGGCTGCTCCGTTTATCCCCAACCTTGGTATAAATATTAAATTACCCACAATGTTTATTACCAAAGAAATTATTCCTACCACTAATATCTGTTTTTGTTTACCTCGGGCAATTAGGGTAAATCCCACCAAATGACCTACATAGGCTGCTGCCATTGCCGGCATTAAAATTCTCAACACTGTCACCGCCGGTTTATAGTCCTGTCCTCCCAGTATTCCTACCACCCAAGGTGCCAGGAAATAAGTTCCCGCTCCCACCACTACTGCCCCCGACAACATCAATCCGGCTGTTTGCCAAAACAATCTCTTTTTATTGCCTTCCTTGCCCGACATTATCGGAAACACGCTGTTAATCAAAAAATAAGCCGGCTGAATCAAATTGCCATAAATTTTGTATGCCAAACCGTAAAAAGCTAAATCCTTTGCCCCAATTAACTGTTTAATCAAAGCCGAATCTACCGCCCGATCATATCCCGAAAACAGCACCATATACAATCCCATTGGCCAAGTTAGTTTTAAAAACTTTTTTATATAATTTCCATCCGGACCGGATAGTTTTATTTTTCCCGTTACCTTTTTTACCACCCCTAACCCCACTCCCAAACTTATGGCCCTGGCCGCCAAATACACTCCACTCACCCACAATAAATTTACTTCTCCTGCCATCATCAACGC
Source organism: Candidatus Woesebacteria bacterium (assembly GCA_035350835.1). Classification (GTDB taxonomy): domain Bacteria; phylum Patescibacteriota; class Microgenomatia; order UBA12405; family UBA12405; genus WARW01. The sequence goes on from DAOPUX010000023.1 coordinate 4,343, forward strand.
CGCTGCAAACACTAAAGGAAATAATACATCCATCATTACTTTAAAACCCATTTTCATTTCAGTCTGAAAGATGATTTCCAAACTTCCTGCCGTCGCCGTCAATCCAATCATTAGCAATGCCACCAAAGCCTCCATCTCAATTCCCTCAAACCCCGGCCACCACCAGATTATCCCCAAACCAACTATTAAACCAGTCAAAGATGCTATCAACCTAAACCATGCCACCTGAACATAAATTCGGTTTTTTTTATCTCTATCTCCTACCGCCGCCGCTTCTCTTACCCCCATCACCCGGCTGCCAAAATCAGCCGCCGCATCCAACAACAACCACACTGAAGTAATCAACAAATAATTTCCATAAACTTCTGACCCCAATTTTCTTGTCAACACCGCCGTTGTTACCAAACTTAAACCCACCGTTACTATTTTCCCCAATATCTGAAATCCGGTATTAATAATCGGCTTTTTTAACATAAATTATTATCTCACCTCTGGCTAAATTAAAGCTATCACCAGTGTCAACAACCACATATTCTGTGGCAAAGTCAACCAATAATGATCTCCCATCCCACTAACCCCAATCACTCCCAATATTAGCCAGGTCAACTTACTCCAGCTTTTCCAATTTATCTTTTTCCTCAATCCCCAAACTACTCCCGCCAACCCCAACAATCCTGTTTCCGACACCAACAACAGCAATATATTATGAACCGGCTGAAACCAAAAAATCTGGTTATTTTTTTGAAATTCCGGCAGTTTAACTAAAAAATTTCCCAATCCTACCCCAAACCAAGGCGAACTTTTAATCATCCCTACCGCTGCCAAATTTAACTGACCTCTTTTAATCATCCCGTTTTCGTCCCAGCCGGACAAAAAATTTGCCAACGGATAATTAAAATCAATCATTTCCAATCCCAAAAACAATCCCGCTCCCACCAACAGCCAAAAAGCTAACTTTTCTTTGCTATTCCGATAATTAAATCTCCACCATATCAATATTGCCCCCAAAGTCAGTATCCAAATTGTCCGACTCCCCGACAATAATATCCCCAGCAACCCCGACCAAAATACCACCCACCATTTTAATTTTCCCCAAGTTATCAAAAACAACTGCCGATAATACTTCAACCACCACAACAGACTTACCAGCAAAAACCCCGCCAAACTATTAGGATGAGAAAAGGTTCCGTATGCCCGCACCAAGCCCACATTTGCCACCGACATCTGCGCTACTCCAATAGTGCTAAAATCAAATCTCC
>DAOPUX010000024.1:0-5182 GCA_035350835.1 Candidatus Woesebacteria bacterium
TGACGGAAGTAAGTTTTTGGAAATTTGACAAAGATGGTCTTAAGTCAGTTTTGGCTCAGTCTGAGGCAAATGCGGCTAAAGTTGACTTTTTTAGAAAAGATTTGGAAGGGATGAAGCTAGTTTCAGCCAACTTTGGTCAAGCATCGGTATCAGTATTAGTGTCAGGGTCAAGAACAGAAGCCAAAAGGATTATTGAAGTAAACTTTAAGGACGTAAATATAGACAGAGAATCTTATTCGACCTACCCGATTAAGACCAGCGAGGAAGCAATTAATAGCCTAAAAACAGGAAATTATTGGACGGCAAAGGATGTCAGTAATAAAAATGTGGTTATTAGAAAAATGTATTTAGCTTATTTTGAACCGACAACGCTGACAAATTATTTGCAACCGATATTTGTATTTGAGGGTGATAATGGCTTTGTGGCTTATGTTCCGGCAATAAACAGCAGCTATATTTCAAATTGATGGTTTGCCCAAGAAACATTATTTTTGACCCAATCGATGAGATTTTTGGTGTCCTGAAACCGATCGTCAGTTTGAGCAACAACGCTGATAACTTCGTGACCATTAATATCAAGTAGGCCAATAAAACAACCCTTGGCTTCAGGCGTCCAACCGGTTTTGAGACCGATAATTTCCGGAGTAACTCCCAATAACTCATTGGTAGAAGATATGGGGTGATGAATGGTATTGGTCACATCGGAGACAAGACCGTCTTTTATTTTTACTAATTCGCGGAGAGTAGGATTTTTGATGGAAATCCGCCCAAGTTGAGACAAATCGTAGACAGTAGAAAAATGATTGGGATGATGAATACCGTCGACATTGATAAAATTGGTATGTTTGAGACCATAACGGTTGGTAATAAGGTTCATTTGTTCAACAAAACCGATACTACTGCCATGCTGATAATGGTCGGCCAAAGTAAAAGCAGAATCATTGGCAGAATTAACCAAAAGGGCAGTAACTAAGGATTTGACGGTGATTTTTTCCCCCAATTTAAGCTCCATAACCTTGCCCTCGTGATAGGTTTGGTTGACAGTAACAATTTCATCAAGAGGATAAAGATTGAGAGCTGTAAGAGCGGTGGCTAATTTGGTGGTAGAAGCAGGATAAATTTTTTGAGAAGCATTTTTTGACGAGAGAATTTTGTTGGTAGCGACATCAACAAGAATATAACTGTCAGCCAAAACGGTAGGAGCGGAAGACATTTTAATAACAGGTGTCGGTGGCGATTTGAAATCCAGCAATTGGCGGTTGCGGGAAGAAAAAAAGGGTGAAGGATAGATATTCCAAAAGGAAAAGGTCGGCAGCCAAAATAAATTAAGAAGTAAAATGAGAACAAAAATAGAAAAATCAAGCCAATTATTTTTTAGATTGACGGGTTTTGGGGGCATTTGATTTTAGGATTAAACCAACATCATCTAATTGTTTTTTGTCAACCTGGCTGGGAGCGTTCATAAGCAAATCAAAGCCATTGGAATTAAGAGGGAAAGCATAAATATCTCTGATGTTGGGTTCATCCAGCAACAACATTAAAAACCGGTCTAATCCGATAGCCCAACCGCCGTGGGGAGGAGCGCCATAATGAAAGGCATGGTATAAACCGCCAAACTTTTTGATGACTTCCTGCCGACCATAGCCGATAACTTCAAAAGCCTTGACCAGAGTTTCGGGTTCATGATTGCGAATTGAACCGGAGGCCAGCTCAAAACCATTTAGGGTAAGGTCATATTGATAAGATTCAATTTCTAGAGGATCTTGAGTTTTGAGAGCTTCTAGCCCTCCTTTAGGCATAGAAAAAGGATTGTGACCAAAATCCAGTTTGCCATCATCATTTATTTCATAAAAAGGAAATCCGGTAATCCAGTTAAATTTAAGAATATTAGGGTCGCGCAGATTTAGGATATCGCCTAAAGCCAGACGAATTTGTCCCAAAACCCGATTGGCAACACTAAGACTGTCGGCAATAAAAAAGATCATATCGCCAACTTTGGCTGAGGTGAATTTTATAATCTGCTGTTGCAGTTGGGAATCAAAAAACCTAGCCACGCCGATATCTAAGCCGTCTGAAACAACTTTGGTGTAGGCTAAGCCTCTGGCACCCTTTTCTTTGGCCAAATTTTCAAGTTTTTCAATTTGGGTTTTACTAAAATCACCACCTTTGGGGGCAACAAGACATTTGATGGCTTGGGCATTGTTGAAAACATTAAAATCACTTTTGTTTTTGATGACTGAAGTAATATCCTGAAGCTCCATACCAAATCTAGTGTCAGGTTTGTCGCTACCATATTTATCAATGGCTTCGCGGTAGCTTAAACGAGGAAAAGGAACTTGGGCAATCTTTTTTTGGGGGGCAATTGAGGCATAAGTTTGGCTGATCATATTTTCAGCAACAGCAAAAATTTTGTCGATGGTAGGGAAACTCATTTCAATATCAATTTGATAAAAAGCGCCGGCGTGACGGTCAGCCCGAGGATCTTCGTCCCTAAAACAAGGAGCAATCTGGAAATATTTATCAACTCCGGAAATCATAAGAAGCTGTTTGAATTGCTGCGGAGCTTGGGGTAGAACAAAGAATTTACCCTGATGAATTCTGGATGGTACCAAAAAATCTCTGGCACCTTCAGGAGAAGTGGTGGTCAAAAGAGGGGTGATAACTTCAGTAAAACCATTTTTGTCCATCCAATTTCTGACGGCAAGAGTGTATTGGTGTTTGGCGGCAATAATTTTGGCAAGCCGGGGACGGCGCAAATCAAGGTAGCGATATTTTAGGCGGAGAGATTCATCGATATCTAAACCATCAGTATCCAAAGGAAAGGGAACCGGGTCGCTTTTGTTAAGAAGGGTTAATTTTTGACAGTTAATTTCGATGCTGCCAGTGGGCAGGTTAGGATTGATGGCTTTTGGACTTCGATTAACAACCTCACCCTCAACGCTGATAATCCATTCTGATCCCAACAAAGAAGCAATCTTGTGATTTTGAGAATTATTTTTGGCGTCAACAACAATCTGAATTATGCCGCTCCAATCGCGAAAATCAATAAAAATCAACTGCCCATGATCGCGAATATTGCTAACCCATCCTTGTAACAAGACTTTTTCTCCTATCTTTTGGAGACATTCTTTGGCTAATATTCTGTCCATGTGTGTATTTTACTGTAGAATTTCTTTAACGACAAGCTGGGGAAAAGTCTGCCCGTTCCAACTATTAAGATTTAAACTAGCGGTAAAATCAATTAAATCACCAACGTTTATTTTTTGACTCCAGTCCCCTTTTTTGAAAGCGATGCAGTCAACCAGAATATTTTCTTTGCCGGAAGTAGTCGGGTCATCAACTTTAAGCTTGAGATGATTTTGGGCAGGGCCTAAAAGACGTTTTTCGACAACTTTAACCTGTTTGAACAAAAAAACTGGTTCGGGATTGTCAATGCCAAATGGTTCTAACTGATTTAAAAGACGGCAATTAGGAACAGTAACGGCGTTGAGTTTCATCTCAGCGTCGATGAATTTGGTTGGTTTGAGAGTTTTGCCGGCTAATTTGCGGTTGATAAACCGGGTGAGATTTTTTTTAAGCTGAGGAATGTTGGCAGTAGAGATACTAAAACCGGCAGCGCCACTGTGACCACCCAGGCTAATAAATAGATGAGAAAATTCACGCAAGGTATCAATAATATTTAGTTCTTTAATAGAACGGCACGATCCTTTGGAAATGTCATCTGTCTGACTGATAATGACAGAGGGGAGATAATATTTTTCGGTCAACCGGCCGGCAATAAGACCAATAATTCCGGGATGAAATGAAGGGTCGGCAACAAAAATAAGTTTATTTTTATTTTTTTGGACTAAATTATCAGCCACCTCAAGGCTTTGCTGCTGAATTTGCTGACGTTGATAATTGTAATCATCTAAAGTTTGGGCAAATTTGCTTGCCTGAACCGGATTTTGACTGCAAAGCAGACGGAGAGCGTCAGTAGGATTGGAAAGACGGCCGACAGCGTTGATTCTGGGACCAAGAACAAAACCAAGATCGTAAGTAGAAATAGAGTCGGGTTTGATGCCGCTAAGGCTAATTAGTTTTTTGATACCAAAGTTGGGATTAAGCCGAAGTGACTGGAGACCGTGAAAAACAATGTTTCGATTGATATCAATCAAGGGCAGGCAATCGGCCACAGTTCCCAGAGCGGCCAAACCCAAATCGGCGTGGGGATAAATTTTTTGAGCCACCAACCAAGAGAGAGCCGCGCCGGAAATCTTGGTAGAGTGAACCGTAATGATGGGCAAAGGAAGTTTGGGGCCGGCGGCATGATGGTCAATGACAATAATTTGAGTGCCAGCATCTAAGATGGGTTTGAGTTGATCGTGGGCGACAATGCCGTTGTCAACGGTGATAAGAAGGTCAAAATGGATATTTTTTTGTTGTTGAAACCGGAAAAAAGACTCGGATTTGATACCATAACCATCCAGTTCTCTATCGGGGACAAAGGGAATAACTTGCGCCCCTTGAGAATAAAGCGCTTGCCACAAAATGGCAGTGGCGGAAATGCCATCAACATCATAATCGCCGTAAATAAGGACATTCTGATGGTTTTTAACTGTCTGCTTGATTTGGGCGACGGCTTGGTCAAGCTGTTTTGAAGCGACTCCAAAAACTTTAGGTTCAAGCTGATGAGGAGCGCGGGGAGACAAAAATTCGGAAATTTTTTTGGGGCTGATATGGCGGTTTTTGAGCAAAAGGGCGATAATATCGTCTGAGGAGGTGTGACGGTCAATAAGTATCATAGATAGGTAATTTTACACATTTTGGCAAAAATGTTATATACTATTGGTTAGTTTCCGAAGGTGGCCATCTTTTGGAGATGAGGTTAAAAACCTGTTATATTTTTTAGGTGTTTTAAAGGAGTTTTAAAAAAAACATGGCAAAGAAATTATTTGTCGGCAACCTTCCTTTTGCAATGACGGATGCCAATTTGCAAGAACTTTTCTCTCCCTACGGAGCGATAGTGTCTGCAAACATAGTCATTGATAAATTCTCCAAAAGGAGCAAAGGGTTCGGATTCGTAGAATTTGAATCTGAGGAAGATGCTGCTAAAGCTATGGAATCTCTAAACAATTCCGAACAGATGGGTAGAAATATCGCTGTTAAAGAAGCTTTACCAAAACCAGATCATCAATAAATT
>DAOPUX010000025.1:0-5167 GCA_035350835.1 Candidatus Woesebacteria bacterium
TTTCCATATCCAAAGTCGTCGTAATTTTAAGCCCGCCTTCAGTCACTTTTTTGATTCCATACTTTTGCATCAACAAATTCTTCACCCAAAACACAAAGTGCGGTGCTTTAATCTGAGCCTTGTTGACATAATAATTCAAATGCTCCTCTTTAGCTTTGTCATATTCGTCCTGACTAATCATCTTTAGTTCTTTCATCCGTTCCAACACCAGCATCTGCCTTGCTTTTGCTGTCTCCGGATAAGAAAAAGGGGAATATTTGGTTGGTGATGCCGGCAGTCCCGCCAATAGGGCCGACTCTGCCAGTGTCAAATCCTTAACCTCTTTGTTAAAAATTCCGTTAGCCGCCGACTGCACCCCCCACAGCGTCCCTCCGTAGGGAGTTTGGTTAAAATACATCTCCAAAATTTCATCTTTAGAATACATTACCTCTGTTGCCACGGTTAATACTGCCTCTTTAAATTTTCTCGATAGAGTCCTTTCCGGTGTTAACAGTCCGTTTTTAACCAGCTGTTGGGTTAGAGTTGACCCCCCCTGCAGTCTTTTTTCTATAATCGTCCGATACAAACCTCTTGCCAGTCCTTTAATATCAAATCCGCCATGTTTATAAAAGTTAGCATCCTCAATTGCCAGCGTTGCCTTTTTTAGGTTTTCTGGCACTTCATCCAATTTTACTGGCAGCCTTCTTTTCTCGGCATAAATTTCATACAATAATTCTCCGTTCCGGTCAAAAATTTGTGATGACTGAGCGTATTCACCACTAGACAATTTTTTAGGGCTGGGAACATTAAACAAAGTAAAAATTATTATTCCTATTCCTATCACCATCAGAGCAATCAAAACTATCGCCAGCCAACGCCGACGTCCTTTTTTCGTCTTTTTTCTGGTTTTACTCATAAACACTCCTTTATTGGTTCATTTTTTGATAACTGTTCGATTATATCCTGATAAAAAGAATTTGCCCTATCAACTTTGGTTATCAATTTTTGGACTTCAATATCTTCCCCATTAAGTTTTGCCATTTCCTCCCTCAACTTCAAGTTTTTAACTCCTGCTTCCGCTAAATTATTTTTCCACCCAGCCTCTTTTTTCCCCAACCTGTATAACATTATCGCCTCCGTTATTTTTTTATCCGATACCAGCAACCCTATCCTTACCCGATCTATCGGATTGTTGGTAAATTGAATCCACAAATCATCTCTGATTTTTTTTAAAAAATAAAAAGGATTATCCGGCAGAGTTCGACTCTCCGGCAGTTTATAACATTCGCTTCCTTGGTGATAGGCGATTGATATTTTTCTTAGCTGGTCATATTTTTCATCTTGGCTGACTTTTTCCAGTCCTGCCCTGGCAAATGACACATACAATATCACCAACGATATCACTACCATCGATACTTTAAACCACAATTTCATGACTCTATTTTACCATCTGACTTGTGAAAAAACGCCTGATGTAACCCTACATTTTCATTAGTCATTTTTGGTTTCATATACCAATATTGCGGCCAAAAATAAAATTTATTGCCCATATCCCCACCTTTAAATCTTTTCATTTTTACTTTTTTAAAATTGTATTTTTTTTCCAACTGGTCATAACCTGAGGCCAAATATTTCTTCGCCCAGCTATTTTCCTTCAAAAATTTTTCATAGCTTTTATTTTTATTTATTATTGGTTTCATCAAAATCAAATCCACCGCATTTCTTAAATTTTGTTTTTTGGCAGGTATTTTTAACCCTGACTCATCCAGCCACAAATTAAAACAAAAACAATTTTCTTTTCTTTTTCCCCGCCGGTCGCGGTAGGGAAGTTGATTTTGCTTCATCCACCACCTAAGTTTTAATCTGTTTTTCCATAATTTATTATTTTTGGTGATAATCATAATATCGATATCATCGCCTTTTTTAGGATGACCCGAAGCCACCGACCCGGTTATTCCCAAAAAATAAATATCTCTAAATTCAGTCTCCATTTTCTTGGCCAACTCATTTATCATTTCCACCTTGCCCCGATACCACTTATTTTTTTTATCCCGCCAACCCATTTTTTTTAACACCACGTCTATGTCTTTTTTAGAAAATTTCTTTGCCGATATTAGTCTTTGGTTAATTTCTTTTTTGTTTATATGGCTTTTAAACTTAGCCGCATAATTGATAGTTTTTTTAACTGCTCTTTCCGCCTTCACACCTTATTTTATCCCAAAATTGAACTCTCTTGATATAATTACAAGACCATGGTCAACAAAAACACCAGGCGTTATCGCCTCTGGGAGATGATCCCCGGATTTTTTGCTTGGATGACAATTCTTTTCCCTATTTGGGGAGCCATATTTTTCCCCAAGGCCGTCGCTTATTTTGTTATTGCTTTCCTTCTTTATTGGCTTTATCAGTCATTTAAATCTGCCATTCTTGCTCTCATCGGCTATTTCAAAATTAGGCTTGCTACCAAAACTAATTGGCTGGAATTGTTTCAGGATAAATTTTTAGCCTCTTGGCTAAAATACAAGCAAATCCATCACGTTATTATTATTTCCTCCTACAAAGAACCGGTTGAAGTTATCGAAATGGCCGTCGGCAGTCTTGCTGCTCAAATTGATATTGATCTCAAAAAACTTCATCTTATTCTGGCCCAAGAACAGCGGGCCGGCAAAGAAAATAACCAAAAGACTATTGATTATTTTTCCCAAAAATATCGCGGCATTTTTGGAGACTTTATTTTTACCGAACATCCTCCCGATATCCCCGGTGAAACTGCCGGCAAACACAGCAACGAACGCTTTGCCGCTCAATTTTTCAAACAGAAATATATTGATACTGGCAAATACAATATTAATCATCTCACTCTCACTAGTTGCGACGTCGACACTATTTTTAATCCCAAATATTTTTCTGCGTTGACTTACAATTTTGCCTCCAATCCTTCCCGTTATCACCGTTTTTGGCAGTCGCCCATATTTTGGCACAACAATATCAATCAGGTGCCCTCTCTCATCCGCATGACTGGAGTTTTGGGCAACGTCATTCACATTGCCAACATTCAGGAGCCCGACGGTCTCTTTTTTAATTATTCCTGTTATTCTTCCTCCTTTCATCTAATTGATCACAGCGGTTATTGGGACCCTGATATGATTCCCGAAGATTGGCATATTTTTCTTCAGGCCTTTTTTGCCACTTCCGGCAAAGCCCTGGTCGAACCTATCTTTTTGCCCACCGTTGTTGATGCTCCGGACGGTAAAAATTATTTTGATGCTCTCAAAAACCGCTACAGCCAATGTGTCCGGCATGCTTGGGGAGCTATTGATATCCCTTATGCCATCGAACAGTCCCGTCAGCACCCTGAAATTCCCCTCGTTACCCGGGCCCTACGTATTTTTAAACTTATTCAAACCCATCTCATTTGGTCCAGTAATTGGTTTATTTTGACTCTCGGTACTTCTCTGCCTGTTATCCTTAATCCTAAGTTTTTTCAAACCACCTTTGGTTTTAATCTTCCTCGTATTTCTAATATCATTTTGACTATTTGTCTTATTCCCTTAGCCATTCTGATTATTTTGGATTGGAAATTACGCCCTCCCCGCCAAAAGAAAGGTTTTTTGAATATCGTCAAAAATATTCTTCAATGGCCCCTTATGCCCATTGCCACTCTTACCATGTCTGTTCTCCCCGGGCTCCACTCCCACACCCGGCTATTTTTGGGCCGCAAGCTTGATTACAAAACTACCAACAAAAAAGCTGTTAAATAAGCTATCATTTATCAATGACTAAATTCTTATCCCGGCACAAGTACTGGGTTTTTGTCATTATTCTGTTTATTTTTCTTCGACTACCGTCTCTTTTTGAGCCTTATTGGTATGGCGATGAAGGTATTTATCTTACCCTCGGTCAGGCTATCAGAAAAGGAGACATTCTTTACCGTCAAATTCACGACAACAAACCCCCCACTCTTTATTATTTAGCCGCTATCAGTCAAACCGTTTTTGGTTTTCGTCTTCTTCTGGCGCTGTTTATGATCCCCACTGTCTACTTTTTTTATCGTCTCTGTCTTTATTTTTTTACCCCCAAAACCGCCAAAATTTCTCTTTTATTTTTTGTTATTCTCACCTCGCTTCCTACCCTCGAAGGTAACATTGCCAACGCTGAAATTTTTATGCTCTTGCCCACTATTCTTGCCTTTTATTTTTTCACCCAGGCCAAAAAAAATACTGATTATTTATGTATTGGTTTTCTTTTGGGACTGGCCTTTACCATCAAAATTCCTGTTTTTATTGAAGCTGGTTTTCTCATACTTTGGGTCTCTTTCCAAAAATTAAGCCGCCGTCGGAAATGGTCTTCATTTATCCCCGGCATATTTATTGGACTTGGTTTTCTTATTCCCACTTTTATTTATTTTCTCTACTTTTATTCCCTTGATGCTCTCAAACCTTTTCTTTCCTCCGCTATTCTCCAAAATTTTTCTTATCTCTCATCTTGGACCACCGGCAATCAATCCAGCTCTGCTGCTAGTGGTGGTTTGATTTATCGCCTCGCCGCTCTGCTAATCCTTTGGTTTATTATTTATATCTTGTTCCGCCGTCGCCATCTCTCACTTAAAACCACCTTTATTTTATCTTGGCTAATGGCCACCATTTTTGGAGCCCTGCTTTCTGCCAGACCTTATCCTCATTATCTTATCCAAATTTTACCGCCGCTTTGTCTTTTAATTGGTCTATTTTTTCTAAAAACTCAAACAAAATCTCTTATCCCTTTAATTTTGGGCCTTATGGTTGTAGCTTTTTCTCTTGTTAAATATAAATTTTATTTTTATCCCACCCTTTCTTATTATTCTCATTTCTACTCTTTTAAAGGCATTCCTTATTTTCATGACTTTTTTGGTAGCCATGTTGTTGACGTCTACCAAATCTCTGATTATATTAGCCAAAACTCCCTTCCCGACGACCGCATTTTTATCTGGGGAGATCATCCTTATATCTATGCTTTATCCGATAGGCTCCCGCCAGGGCGCTACACCGTCGCCTACCATGTTGTCGATTTTAATGGTTATCAGGAAACTCTTGATAGTTTCAAAGCTCATCCGCCCAAATTTGTTGTCTATTATCCCATGTCACAGCGGTCGTTTCCTGAACTAGACTCGCTTCTAGATCGTTATTATTCTCTTGACCAAAGTTTTGGC
>DAOPUX010000026.1:0-5066 GCA_035350835.1 Candidatus Woesebacteria bacterium
CCCAAAAATGCTATAATCAGCTTACAATGTTTTCTCCTGTCTTCTCAATCAATAATCAAATTCTAAAAAATATTGGCCAAATCGAAGCCGCCAAAGCTATCATCGATGAGGCTCCGATGATTCCTGCCTACGAAAAGCAATTTCAACAGGAAGCTATTGTCCGCACCGTCCACTATGGCACCCGCATCGAGGGTAACGACCTTACCTTTCAGGAAGTTGCCCGCTTGGTCGAAGGTCATCAAATTACTGCTACCGACAGAGATATTCAGGAAGTTATTAACTACCGCAACGTTATGTCTTATCTTGAAGAACTTTGGTCTCTTTACGATGCTAATATGCCCCTGCCGGAAGAGAAAAATATCGACACTAACGACAAAAAACGCCCCTTCTTCTACAGTGAAACTATTATCAAACGGATTCACCAACTGACCACCGCCAAAATTATTCCCGAATCAGACGTTGGTAAATACCGTCACCAACAAGTCGTTCTCAAAAACACCCGCACCGGCGAAATTGCCCACCGACCTCCGCCAGCCATCGAAGTTCCGTATCTTATGACCGATTTTATCGACTGGATTAACAGCTCCGCTTCTCAGGAAATCCACGCCACCATCAAATCAGCTATCAGTCAATATATTTTAGTTGCCATTCACCCTTTTATCGAAGGTAATGGCCGTGTTTCCCGTGCTTTTGCCATGCTACCTCTTTATACTCAAGGTTATGACATCCGCCGTCTTTTTTCTATGGAAGAATATTTTGACCGCAATGCCGAAGATTATTACAACACCATCCAAAACACCCATTTACTCTCCTCCGATATTTTTAAACGTGATCTGACCAAATGGATTGAATATTATACCCAGGCTCTGGCCGTTGAACTCTCCCGGGTCAAAGACAAAGTCCAATCTCTTTCCCGCGACATCAAACTCAAACAAAAACTTGGCGGCAAACAAGTCCACCTAAGCGAACGTCAAATTAAATTAGTTGAATATATGCAGCAATTTGGCGGTTTACGCATGCCCGATGCTCAACAACTTCTGCCTATGGTTTCCGATGATACTATTTGGCGCGATCTCAAAAAACTAGTCGACTCTGGTGCTATCGAAAAACGCGGTTCCACCAAGGGCGCCTATTATTGTCTGACCAATGTCTAACGATTTTTTCTCTAGGGCCGTTATAATAACTTATGATTACCCTTGATTCTGCCGAACTCAAAAACATCTCTCCCGAAAGCCTGGGCGAACTTCTGATTGAAGCCAAAAAAGCTTATTATACCGGCGGTAAACCTATTATGGACGATCACACCTACGATGTTCTTGAAAACACTCTTCACCGGCAAAACCCTTACCATCGGATTTTTTCTAAAGTCGGCACCGATGATTTCAATACCGGCTTTGACAAAAAATCTCACTTCCTCCCCATGGGTTCCCAAAACAAAGTCAACACCTATGCCGATTTAGTCCATTATTTTCAGCTCAAAAAAATACCTCAGAATAGTAAATTTTTAGTCCAAGTCAAATGCGACGGCATTTCTTTGGAGATTGAATACAACCAAGGACAACTGGTTGACGCCATTACCCGCGGCAACGGTCTGATAGGGGATATCATCACCCAAAATGTCGTCAAAATGAAGAATTTTGTCCCCCGATTGCCCCAAAAATTTTCCGGCTCCATCCGCTGCGAAATTCTCGTCACCAAAAAAGACTTTATAAAATTAAATAAAATCGTCGAGAAACAAGTTCTACCTCCCTTGTCAAAGGGAGGTGATATCGTTACTACGATATCGGAGGGATTTTACTCTAATCCCCGTAACGCCGCTTCCGGACTTTCTCAGCGACTTGACGGTCTCAATTCCCATCTTTGTAGTCTTTACGCCACCGATATTTCTGGAACTTTTGCCACCGAATCCGAAAAAATAGACCTTCTAAAAACTCTTGGTTTTACCCCAGTCGAATCCCATCTTTGCCACACCTTTGAAGCTATAGAAAAAATCTACCAAAACTTTTTACACCGCGACCGAGAATCATACCCTTACGACATCGACGGTTTGGTTATCAAAATCAACGATCTTAAAATTGCCAAAAAATTGGGTCAAAAAAATGGCCGACCCAAATATCAGGTCGCCTACAAATTTCCCGCCGATTCCAACCAAAGCCAAATCAAAAATATCACCTGGCAGGTCGGACCTTTGGGATCTGTCACTCCCGTAGCCGAAATTGAACCCATCGAAATTTCTGGTGCCGTCATTAATTTTGCCTCTCTGGGTAATTATGATTTAGTTGCCAAAAAGAATTTAAATCTCGGTGACATCATTGAAATCTCCCGCCGCGGTGATGTTATTCCCCATATCGAAAAAGTTATCACCAAAGTTAATCCTGGAACTGCCTCTATTCCCACTCACTGTCCCGCCTGCAAAACCGTTCTTATCAAAGAAAACAAATCTCTCCGCTGCCCCAATTCTCTAAAGTGCCTGCCCCAAATTTTAGGCTCTCTTAAACTATTTTGCGACAAACTCCAAATCCTCGGTCTCTCCGACAAAACTATCAAAAAACTCTATCACTCAGACAAACTCAAACTTCCTGGAGATTTTTACCGACTCACTCTCAACGATATCCAAGATCTGGAAAATTTAGGTGAAAAATCAGCCAAAAATATCCTTCGCCAAATCGACCTCAAAAAACATCTTACTCTCAAGGAGATTTTTGATGCGGCTTCCATTCCCAATTTTTCCGCCGCCCGCATCCAACAGCTTATTATTGCCGGTTTTGATACCCCAAAAAAACTTTTAAACCTAAATCTTGCTGACTTTTTGGCCATCAAAGGTTTCAAAACCACCTTAGCCCAAAAAATCCTCAACGGACTCAACCAACGGCGTGACTGGATAGAGTCTATCCTAAATCAGGTCACTCTAAAAAATAACTCTGCCCCAAAAACTAAATTATCCGGTCTTAGTTTTGCTATCACCGGCACCTTATCGCTTCCCCGCAAACAACTCGAAGAAAAAATTATCTCCCTTGGTGGCAAAGTCTCAAATACCGTTACTTCCCATACTAATTATCTTATTACCAACGAAATCAGTTCTACTTCCGACAAATTTATTTCTGCCAAAAAAATCGGCACCAAAATTATTACCGAATCAGACTTCCACCAATTAGCAGACTAGCAACTAGACTGCTAACAAATATATAAAAAACATTCTTTCCTATTCTTAGGCTATAAATATATATCAAAATATATATTTAACTATCAAAATTCCAAATGCTAAACTATTCTATGAAATTAATCTTTGGCCTGGGCAATCCAGATAAAAAATATCAAGCCACCCGCCACAATTTAGGACAAAAATTCATCAGACAATATCTTGATCAGTGTTATCTCTCTCTCGCTCCCAAAAAAACCTTACTGGCAGAAATTTGTGAAGTCGGGCAGGGGAGTCAAAAAAATATTTTTGCCATTTCTACCGGCTATATAAACAATTCTGGTCAAACCATCCAAAAATTAGTTAATTTTTATAAACTTGATCCCCAAGATATCTTAGTTGTTCACGACGATCTTGATTTACCGGTAGGGGAGTATCGGATTCAATTTGACCGGGGTCCTGCCGGCCATAACGGCATCAAATCTATCATTGAACATCTCCACACTCAAGCCTTTCACCGTCTCAGAATCGGCATTGACAAACCAAATTCTCCCATCCCCACCGAAGACTATGTCCTCCAACCATTTTCTCCCTCCGAACAAGAAATAATCAAACAAACTCTTGATAAAATTACTTCAAAAATCTTTCCTTAATTAATTCTGCCACCGGTCGAACTGTCTGTAGGGTTGACGGACCGTTAGCCTGATAACCAATTTTATAACTAGTATCACCGGCTCTAATATCCAACACGCTTCTAGATTCATCCCAATATGCCACCTCACCCAACCCTTCAACTTTTTTGTAATTCTTATCTTCATACCTTTTATAATCTTCATCCCTTGCCGTCCCTACCGACATCATCAATACATAATGGGAAATACCCAACTTTTCTTTATCAGCATAGACACAAACCCGATCGTCCCCATTATTTTCCACTGGTTTAACTACCGGCGAAAACAAAGCTTCTGCAATTTCCGGCGACATAACATCACAAGCCTTTTTACTCCCGTTATACGGCATTTTTTTAACTTCTATTTTCTTTGGCGTATTATCCTCATTATTTGGGATTATCTTTCCTCTTCCTCTCAAATATACTGATGCGCCGATTATCACTAAAATAACCAATCCCAACCACAATATTTTCTTATTCATATGCTTGATTCTAGATTAAGATATAATAATTGTCTAGACAATTAGGGCCTTTAGCTTATCTGGTAGAGCACGGCATTCGCATTGCCGAGAGGGCGGTTCAAGTCCGCCAAGGTCCACCAACCAAAATCTATGGTCAAAATTATAAAATCAGTTACCAAATCCATCGGCCGCGGCGTCAAAAACGATCCTGAGGTCAGCAAAATTATTCAAAGGTATCCTAAGTTATTCCGTTTTCTCAAAAAACGTCTCACTCCGACCGAAAAATACGGCTTACATTTCACTATCGGGTTTTTAATTACCTTATTCTTTATTTACATTTTTTTTGGCATTCTTCAGGATTACATCGGCAACGAAAATATCATCCAGTTTGACCTCAGAGTTCTCAATCTCTTTAGTGCTCTCCGCCATCCCAAACTAAATCAACAGATGCTTTTTATCACTTATCTGGCCAAGGGCGAAATCATTATTATTGGCACCATTATCACTTCTTTAATTTTATTTTTGTTCAAAAAACGCCGTTTCATCAAAACTTTATTGATCTCTGTTCTCGGTGGGGAAGTCTTGGTTTGGCTGATTAAACATCTCATCAGTCGACCGCGGCCACCTCTAACCGATTCACTTGTAATCGAACCAAGTTACAGTTTCCCCAGCGGCCATACCTTTGTTGCTCTGGCTTTTTATGGCCTCCTAGCCTATTTTGTCATCCAGTCTGAAAGACGTAAATTTTTAAAAGTGATTATCTTTTTGATTAGCCTTTCTCTTATCAGCTTAGTTG
>DAOPUX010000027.1:0-4970 GCA_035350835.1 Candidatus Woesebacteria bacterium
CCAATGCTCTCAAAAAAGCCGGTTACAGCACTATCGATACCTTAGTTAAATCTGGCCGCTCCGAAGTTAGCAAGGCCAAAAATGTCGGTGAAAAATCGCTCAAAATTATTGATTCCTGGCTAAAAGAAAGGGGCTTTACTTGGAAATAATTTAAACTTTTTGTTAATATGAAACACCGTAATTTTGGTAAAAAACTAGGTAGAAACCACCACGAACGTCAGGCTTTGTTCCGGTCTTTGACCCGGTCTATGTTTATTCATGGGTCTATCAAAACCACCGAAGCCAAGGCCAAATCAATCATTCCTACCATCGAATCGCTGTCCAATACTATTATCACCAAACCCGAACTGATTGCCAAAAGAGAATTGTTCCGCCATCTTCAGGACAGAAATTGGGTCAACAATGTTTGTCAAACCTTCAAACAGGTTTTTGAGGGCCAGACCAAAAATTTTACCCAAATCAGCCGGGTTAGTCGGAGATATGGCGATGACGCCCTCATCGTCAAACTTAGTTTCGTCAAACCCGTTAAATTTGCCGTCAAGCCTGAGACAGAAGTTGTTAACAAAGATAAAAAAGACACCAAAAAACCGGCCGTAACCAAGGCTAAACCGGCAAAGAAAGTTAAACAGGAGACTAAATCATGAAAACCAGTGTTCTAAAAGGCAATCAAGTCAATAGAAATTGGCATCTGATTGACTTGTCAAACCAAACCTTAGGTCGAATCTGCACCCAGATTGCTTCTATTCTTATGGGCAAAGACAAAACCACTTTTTCCTATCACCGTGATGACGGTGATTATGTCGTGGCTATCAATGCCGCCGACATTAGAGTTACCGGCTCCAAACTAAAAGATAAAATTTATCGCCGGCACACTCATTGGCCGGGTGGTCTTAAAGAATTAACTCTTAACGAGATGCTCAAAAAAGATCCCCGTCTGGTCATCAAAAGCGGCGTCTATGGTATGCTGCCAAAAAATAAATTACGCGATCGCAGAATGACCCGTTTAAAAATTTTTACCGACAGCAATCATCCTTACGCTGACAAATTAACTAAATAATATGGCAAAAAAAACTTCCAAAACCAATTATACTCGATCTATCGGTCGCCGCAAAAGTGCTGTCGCTACCGTCAAAATTTTTTCCGGCAAAGGTGATTGTTTAGTCAACGGTATTCAACTTAGCAAGTATTTTCCCACCAAAACCGAAAAAATAATTTACGATAAACCTTTTGAAATCACCAAAACCGCTGGTAAATATCATTTTTCTGCCACCATTATCGGTGGGGGCAAAACCGGACAGGTGCAGGCTCTCAGCTTGGCCATTGCCAGATCCTTAATCAAAATTGACGAATCATTCAAACCGGTTCTTAGAGCCGGTGGCCTTCTGACAGTTGATTCCCGTGTTAAGGAACGTCGTATGGTTGGTACCGGTGGCAAAGCCCGACGTCAAAAACAATCCCCCAAGCGCTAAATCGCTGCTGTTTTTGTTTATAATATCCTATGACTTTTATTCAATCTCTCATTTTGGGATTAACCCAGGCAGTTAGCGAATTTTTACCTATTTCTTCCGACGGTCATCTTAATCTAGTCCAGCATTTTTTTCGCCTGACTCCTTCTTTAGCCCTTGATGTTTTTCTTCATGCTGCCACTTTTTTATCAGTTTTATTTTATTTCCGTCATCAAACTAAATATTTTTTTGATCATCTCAAATATATTATTGTTGGTTCTATTCCTGCCGCTATCACTGGTCTGTTTTTCAAAGATCAGTTAGAAAGTTTATTTGCCAACCCCAAACTACTTCCTTACTTTTTTCTTTTTACCGGGCTGATGGTTTTTTCTACCAAATTTATCAAGCCCGACAACAAAAAAATTACCTACCCCATGGCCTTTATTATTGGCATATTTCAAGCTCTTGCCATTCTTCCCGGAGTTTCTCGGTCCGGCGGCACCATTTTTTCTGCCCTTCTTTTAGGACTGTCTCCTGCCGCCGCCTTTAATTTTTCTTTTGGTTTATTTATTCCGGTTTCTATTGGCGCCATTCTGTTTAGCCTCAAAGATATTTTTTCTGCCAATTTAATTACCCCAATTAATCTTTTGATTTTTGTCATCACCGGTTTGGTGGGGATTTTTGTTCTCTCCTGTCTCCAAAAATTAGTCATCAAAAATAAATTTTGGATTTTTGGACTTTACGTCATTATCTTGTCTGTCTGCCTTTTTTTCTTTCTCTAACATTCACCCATTTTCCCATCCAGCCTGTTCATAATCACCTTTTTTAGGTTTCTTTGCACCATTCGGTCAACTTTTTTCGGCCGGTCGTATTCAGTCTTGGTCACAATTTCTAGTTCCAAACTATATTCATCTTTTTTGTTTATTTTTGTCATTTAGTTTTTTAATTTATATTTCTCCACTCATAAATTCTTTCCAAATCAGATATAATTGACTGGTTGCTGCTGCATCCCGCGCCACATAATCGGCAATTTTTTGAAACTCTTTTGCTTCAAACAATCTGCCGACATCATCGCCATGAACCCCTTTTTCTTTTGGATTTTCAATTCCAAAAGCCTTGCACAACATTTCTAATTTAAACCCGTGATTTTGTCTGATTTTATTTTGTAGATCAATAAACCGGTCTGATTTCCACCTGTTTACTTCAAACGGAACTTTCACCCGGTTTATTCCCGATCGGATAATTAGGTAAGGAAAATCAAAATTATCGCCGTTATAAGTCACAAATACTTCATAATCCGTCGCAATTTGCCAAAAATTAACCAACAGCTCTTTTTCGGTTTCAAAAGTTTTATAAACAAAATTTTCCTTTTCCGGTTTTAATTCTTTATTGCTTATGGCCAAAACCATTCCCTTGTCCGAGTTAGGATTAAATGCCCCAATGGCGCAAACCTGACCAAAAATTGAATACAATCCAGTCTTGGTTTTTGCCACCTCCTTATCCTCCTCATTTTTTTCCAGGTTATTTAATAAATATTCCTGCTCCACTTCATCCAAATCATCGAATTTTTTTCCCGCCGTTTCAATATCAAATACCATCGTTTTCATCATTGGTTTATATCCTGACGTTTCCTCGCTATCCACTATCTGACAGCTATCAATAATTATACTTATTACCCCTTTATATTCCTGAGTCTTTCCGTTCAACTCTATCACCTTACCCACCTCAACATTGCAGTGGGGGATATTGTTATTCCATATTTTAGCTTCAATCTTTCCCTCTTTGTTGGCCAACTCTAGCTGATAATAAGCCTCGCCTTTTGAGGTTTGTTTTACTTCACTTTGAGTTACCAAAAAATGTTCATCCCGAATTAAATCATTGGGTCCATATTTTATTGCCATCAGACCATTATAAATGATTTACCTTTGTTTAGGAAGCTTTTTTCTGATATTAAACCTATAATATTGATTTATAACAAATATTTTGCTATACTTATTCAAGTCTGTCATTGCACTTTTAAATTAAATTCAATAGAAAAGAGGGGATTTTGATGAAAAGAGCTCTTCGTTACTTCATTATGTTCAACCCTGTCAGTATGGTTCTGTTTTGTCTTCTGCCCACCGTCGAGAGTCGTCGTGGTCTGCTCCTGTTCAAACTCAAGGAGGTATTTTCCATGAAATTCGATCAGGTCAAAGAGTCCATTAAAACCCTGTTTTCTTCACCCGACCATCTCCCCACCAGAACCTTTTCTGCCACCTATTTGGGGCACAAAAAAGCCTTTGTTTCTATGTCAGAAGCTGACAAGCGGGCTTTGGAAGGCTCTGAAAAAGTAAAGACAATCATCTGTCTCACTCCTGATCGCCAGGAATTGAGATTCTCTTGTTCTGTATACGAAGACGACAGTTTTGGGATCAAGGTCAGGTTTTCTTGCTTGTCAGCAAAAAAAATGGCATTGATTTCCAACCCCGCCAACTACTGGTATTTTTCTTTCTATTGATACTCGACCGACCCGGCCGACAATTTTGATAAAACTTTATCAACCTTGCCGGCCTTTTTTCTGTGTCATTAGTACAAAATAGATGCACCCTGTTTTGGGCTTAAATCAAGGCTTTAAGGCAAAAATACGATACACCTGAGCCGATGTTTCTAAAAATAAGTATATCAGCTATGCGTTCACAGTTCAAGAGGTGAACCGCCAGAAATCGCTGGCGGCTTCTCCCTCTATTCACCCGGCAGATCCTGTTCCATTTCCATATTTCCTTTAAAGGTAATCCGGATGCGGTCGACGGATAAAACCACCACCTTGGATATAATGCCCCTAACCACATCCTCCCGGTATTCTTTCAGGCTGAGATCGATGTTTTCCATCATGTAAAGCAGCTCATGGATTCGAGCCTGCGTATTTTGTGAGAGTATAGCCTGCTCACGGTGTTCACCAAGCTGCCCCTGCAGTGCTTTTATCTCCGTAGAAATTTCCTCAAACTTGGCATCGAAGTAATCCGCACTGGCGGTGGACTTGGAGCTGAGTTCCACTAAATCCATCATCACGCTCTGCAGCTCAGCGATACGGTTTTGAACAGCGGTTTCATTGAAGCTGTCATCATCCTGCGTACCGATGGCAAGCTGCAGACCGGCCTTGAGGGTTTCGATTACATCAACCTTATCTCTATCCAGCCGGTTCAAGGCAGTGATAATGGCTTGGTGTAGGCGACTTTCCTCTATGGTAGGCGATTCCTTGCAGTATTTCGTGCCGTATTCCAAGCGGTTAATGCATCGCCAAACCACCTTTCTCTTGCCGTTCCTCGCCCAAGTAACCCGGCGGTACTGGGTTCCGCAGTCACTGCAGCAGAGAAGCTCGGTCAAGGCGTACTTGCTGCTGTATTTTCCTCTTTCTGTCTTAACGGCTTTCTTAGCTACTTTTCGCTTCCCGGCTCTCCGGGCGATTTCCTCCTGTACCAAGTTGAATAAATCCCTTGATATAATTGGCTCATGGTTTCCGGTTACATAATACTGCGGGATTTCACC
>DAOPUX010000028.1:0-2845 GCA_035350835.1 Candidatus Woesebacteria bacterium
TAAAAATAAAAGGTCCATTTCATTCAAAAAACAAGATGTGTCAGGAAGGGCAGTCGGGAAAATTGTCGGAAAATACAGTGTGTAATTTGAAGCTAGACGGGAGTAAGGTTTACGATTTTTCTAACTATGCTTTGGCTCCGGGGGATGTGAATTATGATGGGGTGATTAATTCGATAGATTATTCTCAAACAAAGAAGATGATGAATGAATCAGAAATGGAAAATGCGGTATGCGGTATTAAGGGAGATTTCAATCTTGACGGAATGGTTAATTCGGTGGATATGGGACTGATAAAAATGTCGCTGAGCCAAATTGATGATGAATAGAGCGGGTTGATATAGAAAATGATATTGTAAATCCAGCCTGGTTTTGGTTTAATCTATTGATGTCTGTGTTTCACTTAAAATACCGGCCGAGGAGATGGTCGGATTTGGATTTGGCTGATGTAGCTGATAAATTAAACAAGATTTTGTCGGCCAAAGACAAGCCGCAGTCGTTTTTGTTTGCCGGACCAAAGGGATCGGGTAAAACTTCGGCAGCCAGAATTTTGGCCAAAACGGTCAATTGTTTGAAACCAGAAAAGGGTGAGGCGTGTAATAGTTGTGATAACTGTGAGGAGATTGATAAAGGTCGGGCGATAGACATAATTGAGATGGATGGGGCTTCTAATAGGGGAATTGAGGATGTGAGAAATTTAAAAGACAAAGTTTACTTGTCGCCCAGTAAATTGAAGTATAAGGTGTTTATTATTGATGAGGTGCATATGTTGACCAAGGATGCGTTTAACGCCTTGTTGAAGCTGATTGAGGAGCCGCCAAAGCATACCATGTTTGTGCTGTGCACCACAGATGCAGAAAAAATTCCGGATACGGTGATGTCACGGTTGGTTCGGATTGATTTTCGGCGGGGCGGGAGAGAGGAACTGCGTCATTCTTTGGATAAAGTAATTAAGGGAGAAAAAATAGTGTTGGACAAAACGGGAATTGATTTTATTTTGGACAGGAGTGATGGCAGTTTTAGAAACCTGCAAAGAAGTTTAAATGAAATTGTGCTTAATTTTGGGACGGAATTGACGTTGACAGAGGTAAAAAAATTTTTTTTGGACAAAGGAGGCAGTTATAATGAGGCTGATTTTGAGGCTGATTTGATTTTGGGAAAGGCGGGAGTAATTTTGGAAAAACTGGAAAAAATGGCAGATGAAGGACGGGATTTGACTGATTTTAGGCAAAGATTAATGAAGTATTTTCAAACCAAAGTTTTGGCTGTTTTTGGAGTGGGAGAAGAAATTAAATCAAAAATGTCAGTAACCGAGCTGCAAAGGTGGATAGAACTTCTGATCAGATGCGCCAGACAGGAAAAAGAGACGGAGATTGATCAGTTGCCGTTACAATTGGCGGTGATAGATTTTTTGGAGGATGAAAGCGGCGGTGAGGAAGCAAAAAGAGTTGAGACAGAGATTAATGATGAGAAAAAAAATAAGACAAAGGCAGAGCCGGCGCCAAAAGCAAGAGCAGTGGAGAAAAAGGAAGAGAGTAAAACGGAAATTATAAACATAGATGTGTCAGGGGTTAGCTTGGAAAAAATCAGCCAGTTTTGGGGGAATGTGTTGATGGCGATTAAACCGTTTAATCATTCAGTAGAGGCGTTTTTGAGAGCTTCGAGACCGATCAAGCTGGATGGACGACACTTGGTAGTAGAAGTGTTTTATCCGTTTCACAAAGACAGGTTAGAGGAGCCAAAAAACCGGCAGATAGTAGAAATGGGGTTACAAAAGGCGTTGGGGGTAGAGCTGGTGTTTGACTGTATTTTAAGCAAAAGCAAAAAGCAGCCATTGGTGATTAAAAATGACACGCCGATAGAAAGCGTAAGTGAGGAGCTGGTGGAAAGTAAAAAAGATAAGGCTGATTTGTATGATGTGGCGAAGGATATTTTTGGGTAAAAAGCAGAGAGAAAATGATGGGGGACAAAAGGGGAAATTAATAATATAATGGTGACAGGTTATTTTTTTTGAAAAATATGTTTGATAAAGCAAAAATGTTAGCTCAGGCTTATAAATTGAAGAAAGCGGTGGAGGCAGAGGTAGTTGAGATTGAGGAAAATGGAGTTAAGGTGAGTGTCAGCGGGGATCAAAAGGTTAAGTTTTTGTCGGTTAATGGGATGGAAAATAAGGTGTTGGTGGATACAATCAACAAAGCGTTGAAAAAATCCCAAGAGACAGCGGCAAAGAGAATGAAGGAGATGGGCGGTTTGGAGGGGTTATTTTAGCAAGAGGTTGTAAATTATAAGTTTGAGGGCTAAAAGTGGCGGAATTTCCTAAAAGTATAAAAAATTTAATTGAAGCGTTTGAGCGGTTGCCGGGGATTGGTCCTAAGGGAGCGACCAGGTTGGTATTTTATTTGCTAAACACCCCCAAGGCTTATGTGCAGGATTTGGCAACGACGTTGATAAAGATGAAAGATGAAATTAAAATTTGTCGGGAATGTTTTTCGGTTACTGAACAAGATGTTTGTTCAATATGTAGAGATAAACAGCGAAACTCGTGGCAAATTTGTGTGGTAGAAAGAGCAATAGATGTGATGGCGATTGAGAATATGGGAGGGTATAAGGGGGTATATCATGTGTTGGGAGGGGTGATTAATCCGTTGGAACACGTGGGTCCAGAGGAACTGAAGATTGATGAGTTGGTGGAGAGAGTCAAGAATAAATTAAATGGAGAGGGAGATTGTCTGGAGGTAATTTTGGCAACTAACCCAACGATGGAGGGTGAGGCGACGGCTTTGTATATAAAAAAAAGATTGGAGGGGTTGAAGGTAAAAATATCCCGGATTGGCAGCGGACTGCCGAT
>DAOPUX010000028.1:2945-4813 GCA_035350835.1 Candidatus Woesebacteria bacterium
GGAAAAATAGAGGGAAAGGTGTGTTATCCGTCGAGTTTTATTCCCGAAGGGAAAATTTTGGTGAAAAATACAGCCACAGGCGAGGTTTTGTCACAAGATTTTAGAATGGAGGGACAAAATCAAAAATTTGTGATGGAACTGGCTGAGGGGAAGTATGTGGCAGCTTATCAGCCAAATGAGATGGAAATAATGGGATTTTATAGCCAGTGCGCCTTGGAGATGGAAAATTGCGCCACACCGGAGTCTCATCAGCTAAAGGAAATAAAGGTCAAACCCGGGGTGACGGTAGAAAAGGTGGATATATGTGATTATTATTATCAACCGGAAAATAAGCCAAAATGGTAAAATGAATTTATGGCGGATCAAAAGATTTTGAAAGGAGTGATGGCAGGATTGGGTGAGTTGGGGGCAGAGACACTAAAAAAGACGGGTGAGGAAGGACAAAAGATGTTGGAGACAGTAATCAGCGGCAAGGAGTTGTTGGGATTGGAAAAGACGATGGATAATCAGGAGTTGGAATTTAAAAAACAGGAAGAGGAGAGAAAAAAGCAGGAGGAGGTGGCAAAATTGAAACAAGAAATGGGTTATGGTAGAAAAGTAGAGACGGAAATGACGGAATTAAGAAAACAAAAAGAAAAGGAAGAAGAGGAAAAAGAGGAATATTTTGAAAAAGTTAAACAACAACAGGAAAGAGAAAAGCAGCAGCAGGCGGAAGAATATAATGACTTAATGGCAGTTTCAAACAACCCTGCCAAACAAAAGAAAAGCCGGGGAAGCGCTTTGGTGACAAAAAAGAAGCACCAACCTGATATGAGTCAAATGTCGCAAACAACTGAGTTTAAAGGTAAAATTGACTAAGATGACGGAGTTAAAATTTTTTAATACCCTAAGCCGAACTAAAGAAACATTTGAACCGATTGAGACAGGAAAGGTGGGGATTTACAGCTGCGGGCCGACGGTCTATTCCAGCCCTCATATTGGCAATATGTATGCTTATGTCTGCTGGGATGTGTTGGTAAGAGTGCTGCAATATTTGGGATATGAAGTCAAAAATGTGATTAATATTACTGACGTGGGTCATTTGGTATCTGACGGTGACAGCGGTGAGGATAAGATGGAAAAAGGTTCAAAGAAAGAGGGTGTGAGCGTGTGGGAGATAGCCAAAAAATATGAAGATGAATTTCTAAACAATTTAGACGAACTAAATATTAAAAGACCGTGGAAACTGCCAAGGGCGACAGATCATATTGCCGAACAAATTAATTTGATCCAAAAAATTGAGGCTAACGGCTATACCTATAAAACCAGTGACGGGATTTATTTTGATACCAGCAAAATGGTTGATTATGGCAAAATGGCTAATTTAAATTTGGAAAAAATAAAAGAAGGGGCAAGGGTGGAGGTAAATGAGGAAAAGAAACATCCAACTGATTTTGCGTTGTGGAAATTTAGCCCCAAAGATGTCAAAAGACAGATGGAGTGGGAGAGTCCGTGGGGAGTGGGTTTTCCGGGATGGCATATTGAATGCACGGCCATGTCGACCAAATATTTAGGGGAAAAATTTGATATTCATACCGGCGGAGAGGATCATATTCCGGTTCATCATACTAATGAAATAGCTCAGGCGGAAGGAGCTTTTGGCCACGATTTGGTGAAATATTGGATTCATAACGCTTTTATTACTTTTAAGGGAAATAAAATCAGCAAATCAAGTGGAGGTTTGTGGACTATAGCCGATTTAAAGAAAATGGGGTTTGAGCCATTAGCTTTTAGGTATATGGTATTGTCATCACATTATCGAAAAGGAATGGAATTTTCGATAGAGAGTTTAAAGTCGGCTCAAACAGCTTTACTAAAATTAAGAAAAT
>DAOPUX010000029.1:0-4716 GCA_035350835.1 Candidatus Woesebacteria bacterium
ATAGATTCGGCTAAGGTTTTGGATTTGATTTCAGTTTCAAAATCTGAAGGCCAATCGGGCAGATATATTTTGATTTTATCTTTTAGATTAAGATTCATTTCTTTGCGTAGGTTTTGGACTTGTCTGACAATGTCTCTGGCGTCACCTTCGGCTTTTAGCACGGGGGTGATATTAGTGTCTAAATCTATAGTTAAATTTTTCCCTGATTTGACAAAATTTATGTCTTTAACATTGATTTCGTTTTTGATGATGTCAATTAAATCCTGATTAAGTTTAAGATCTTGAGAAGATGAAACGGTGAGAAGAGAAAGCGGTTGGCGGGTGCTGATTTGGTTGGTTTTGCGGATCATATTCCCCTGCTCACAGATCTGCTGAACTAGAAACATATCATTGGTAATTTTGGGGTCGACGGGTTTGGTTTGGGGATAAAATTCCAAATGAATAGACTCCGACTTGGTTGAGTCGATGGGAACGACTAAATTCTGCCAAAAATATTCAGTAATAAAGGGAATGATGGGAGCAGCGGAAAGACTAAATTGGACTAACACCTGCCATAGGGTTTGCAGGGCTGGTTGGTCGCCGTTGACAAATCTATCGCGCGACTGACGGATATACCAGCGTGACAGGTCGTTGACAAACGGTTCGACAAGTCGGGTGGCGTTGACTAAGTTATATTCTTCCAGCGATTTGGCCATATTTTGGGTAAAGCCGTTGACTTGATTGATAATCCAGCGATCAAGCGGATGGTCGGATTCAGAGGCGTCTTTTTTGGGTGACCAATGATGAAGATTGGCGTAAGTAATAAAATATTTAAAGGAATTAAAAAGTGGCAGGAGAATATTTTTGACTTGATTTTCAAACTCTTTTTCGTCGATGTTGATATTTTCGCCAATCATAACCACACTGCTCATAAGATAAAGACGGTAAGCATCGCCGCCATATTGCTGAAGAATAGTTTTGGGATCGGGGTAGTTTTTGAGAAGTTTACTCATTTTTCGGCCGTCATTGCCCATAACGACACCAGTAACAACACAGTTCTTGAAAGATTCGGAAGCAAAAAGAGCATTGGACAAGACATGAAGAGTGTAAAACCAGCCGCGGGTTTGACCGATGTATTCAATAATATAATCTGCCGGGAAGCTTTGGTGGAAAAATTCTTTGTTTTTGAAAGGATAATGAAGCTGGGCATAAGGCATCGAACCGGATTCGAACCAACAGTCTAAAACTTCAGGAACGCGATGAACAGTTTGATGACATTTGTCGCAAGTGATGGTGACTTCGTCAATGTCGGGTTTGTGAAGGTTGGTGATTTTTTGTCTGGATCTTTTTTCGAGGTCGGCAATACTGGAGGGGACATATCTCTGACCACAATCACACTCCCAGATAGGAATAGGAGACGCCCAATACCGGGATCGAGACAAACACCAATCGGGGGCGGTAGAAATCCCCTGCCCAAAACGACCATCTTTGATATGATTTGGAACCCAATTAATTTTTTGATTGGTAGCTATCATTTGGTCTTTGATTTTTTGAACATCAAGATACCAGGCGTTTTGGGTTTTATAGATCAAAGGAGTGCCGCAGCGATAGCAGAAAGGATAGCTGTGATTAATTTTTTCTTCTTTTAGTAATAAATTTCGGGATTTGAGGTCATCAATGACCAAAGGATCGGCTTTTTTGACAAACAGATTGGCAAAAGGAATGACGGTGGGGCTGATTTTGCCTTCATCATCAACATGATTAACAACAGAGAGATTAAAAAGTTTGCCCAGAACGGCATCATCTTCACCAAATCCGGGGGCAATATGAACGACACCGGTGCCGTCGGTCATGGTGACTAAATCGCCGTGATAAATATGATAGTCATTTTGGTTAGTGTCATAAAAATGATACAAAGGTTCGTATTCTAAACCGATGAGATCCTTGCCAGGAAATTCTTTTATGAGTTTATAGGGATTATTGCCGCAGACAGCATCAAGTCTGGCTTTGGCAAAAATAAGGGTTTGGTTGTCTAGAATAATTTCGACATAGGTTTCGTTTTGGTCAACAGCTAGGGCTAAGTTGGCTGGCAGCGTCCAAGGGGTAGTAGTCCAGGCAACAATAAATTTATCCTGATTTTTTAGCTTAAATTTGATAAAAATTGCCGGATCATCCACCATTTTGTAGGAATTGTCCATAGCAATTTCGAAATTAGACAAAGGAGTAGAGCATCGGGGGCAGAAAAGAGAAACGCGGTGACTTTTGTAAATCAGATCCTTGTGATATATCTCCGAAAAGGCCCACATAACACTTTCCATGTAATCTAAATCCATGGTTTTGTAGGCGTTTTCAAAATCAACCCATCTGCCGGTTCGATCAATATACCAAGGCCATTCCTGGGAGACGTTTTGGACATAGGAATAACAGGCATCAATATATTTTTTGATACCAATGGCTTCGATATCTTTTTTGCTTTTTAGTCCGAGAAGTTCCTCAACCTTGTTTTCAGCAGGAAGACCGTGACAATCCCAGCCCCAAACGCGTCGGACACGTTTGCCTTTCATGGTCCAATACCGAGGAATAACGTCTTTGGCAATTCCGGGCAAGAGACTACCGTGGTGAGGAGAGCCGGTAATAAAAGGAGGTCCGTCATAGAAACTATAGCTATTATCTTCGGGTCGAGATGAAACTGATTTCTCAAAAATTTTTTTGTCTTGCCAGAATTTTATGGTGTCTTCTTCAAGATCGGTAAGTTTTATGTTTTGGGGAATATTTTTGAATTTAGACATACTCTATTTAAGAGATGATTATATAACAAAATTTTGTTTGAGTAAATTTAGCCTTTTTTTCTGAGAAAGGCAGGAATATCAAATTCGTCGACAATATCAATTCCGGCAGGAATATCTTTATCACCCAAAAATTTTTTTATATCTTTGTTGTCGATTGGGGCTGGCTGATTGTCGTCGGATTTGGTTTGTGGTAAGGGATTAGATTCAACCACCGGGGTTGGTTTTTTGAGAGATTGATAAAAATTGGCTTTGGTGGTGTCAAATCCGGTGGCGATGACAGAAATTTTTATTTTGCCTTTGAGTTCGGGGTCGATGGTGGCGCCAAAAATAATATTGGCGTCAGGAGCCGCTCTTTGGGTGATGTTTCGGGCTGACTCTTCAATTTCGGCCATGGTCAAATCGGGTCCGCCGGTAACATTGATTAGGACTCCCCTAGCCCCTTCGATAGTGGCTTCAACCAAGGGCGATTCGACGGCGGCTTCAACTGCTTTTCTGGCTCTGTCTTCGCCGTCAGCCTCCCCTACTCCCATAAGAGCAGAGCCGGCGTTGCTCATAACCGATTTGATATCGGCAAAATCAAGGTTGATGAGTCCGGGAACGGTAATTAAGTCGGCAATAGCTTTGGTGCCTTTATTGAGGACAGAATCGGCAATTTTGAAAGCTTCAAGGAGAGTGGCTTTGTCGTTGACAACTTCCATAACTTTTTGGTTAGGAATGACGATGAGAGTGTCGACGTTGTTTCGGAGTTGGGAAATACCTTCTTCAGCGTTGGTCATACGGCGAGTGCCTTCAAACAAAAATGGTTTGGTGACAACGGCAATAGTAAGGATACCCAATTCTTTTTTGGAAATTTCAGCAATAATCGGAGCTGCACCGGTGCAGGTGCCGCCACCCATACCGCCGGTGATAAAAACCATATCGGTGCCGACTAGCATTTCTTTGATTCTTTCTTTGGATTCTTCGGCAGCTTTTTGTCCCATTTGCGGATTGCCGCCGGCACCCAAACCCTTGGTCAGTTTTTCTCCAATTTGAACCTTGATAGAGGCTTGAGAGTTGAGAAGGGCTTGAGAATCGGTGTTGATAGCAATAAAATCGACGCCTTTGATACTGTCTTCGGCGATCATAGAATTGATAGCATTGTTGCCACCGCCACCAATACCAATGACTTTAATTTTGGCGAATTGTCCGGCAAGGGTTTTTATCAGAGCCATATTAAGGCATTAAGGGTTCAATTAATTTTTTAATTTTTCCAAACAGGGCTCCGACCTGAAGTTTTGGTTTCTTGACCGAAGAAGGAGTAATTTTTTTGTTTTCGTTGATAAACATAAGTAGACCGATAGAACTGCTGTAAGCTGGATTGATGATGTCATCAATAATACCACCGACTTTTGGAGGACTGGCAATCCGCAACGGTAAGGGAATAACTTTTTCGCAAACTTCTTTGATATTGATAGTTTGAGCTCCGCCTCCGGTAAGAACAATGCCGGCAGGAATGGTTTGATGAAAACCACTTTCTTCTATTTTGTCGTAGATTAGGTGAAATAATTCTTCCAGTCTAGGATTGATAATGCCGTTGACGGCAGTGCGGAGCGATATTTTTCGTTTATCGTCGGCGGGAAGGCCAAAAGCGGAAAGATCAATTTCATCTTCAAATTTTTTGGATTCACTGACTTTGTTAAGCCGGAGTTTGATTTTTTCAGCATCTTCAAGAGAAAATCTAAGACCGATGGCCAAGTCATTGGTGACATTGCTGCCGCCTACGGGAATAACAGAGGAATAAACGGGAGAACCTTCATTAAAGATAGTAATGGTAGTAATACTGCCGCCGATATCAACCAGAGCGACCCCAAGTTCCTTTTCGGTTTCGGTAAGAGTTGATTTGGCGGTAGCCAGACCGGAATAGACCAGTTGGTCAATTTTGATACCAATATCTTCAAGGCATTTTTTG
>DAOPUX010000030.1:0-4583 GCA_035350835.1 Candidatus Woesebacteria bacterium
ATGCGGTTCGGGGGCGGGAGTGTGCGTGGCAGCCAACAAGGTAGATGGAGTCAGGGCGGCGATGGCAATTAACCCAAGGCAAGCAAGAAAAATGAAAGAGGATGACGATATCAATGTGGTTTGTTTGGCGAATGATTTTGTAGTTGAGGAGGAAAATATGGAAATAATAAATGAATTTTTGAGAGCGGTGTTTGCCAGTGAAGAAAGATTTATCAGGAGAATACAGAAAATTAAACAATATGAAAAATCTAAGGTCAGTTGAAGAAATTAGTGCCGGGATGAATGTTATTGTCCGGATGGATACGGACCTGCCGATAGATAACGGAGTGATTTTGGACAACAGTCGGTTAATGAAATCGATTCCGACAATAAGGTGGTTGCTGGAAAAAAATTGTCGGTTGATGATTTTGGGGCATAGAGGTAGACCGGAAGGAGTAAATGAAAATTTATCGCTTAAGGGGGTGTATTTAGAGCTGATGAACTTGTTGGAAAACGATCAAAATACGATTGAAAGTATATTTATAGATGATATCCAAGACGATGAGAAAATAGCCGGAGCGCTGGTAAATAATCAAATAATTTTTGGGGAAAATTTGCGGTTTTGGAGTGAGGAGGAAAAAGGAGAAACGTCGATGTTTGAAGTAATCAAAAAACGATTCAGTGTACTAGTAAATGATGCTTTTGCGGTGGCGCATCGACGGAATGCTTCAGTAATTTTGCACCGAGAGGTGGAAACATATTATGGTTTTAGTTTTATAGAAGAGGCAGAAAAAATAAATGAAATTTTGGAGAAAAAACAGCAGCCAATAACAGTGATATTGGGCGGGGCCAAAGAGGATAAACTAAACTATCTGCCGGAGCTGGAAGAAATTGCGGATCATATTTTGATCGGAGGTAAACTGCCAAAATTAGACATAAGACAACAGATGTCAAATGAAAATAATAAGATACTTTGGGCTGGACTTAGAGAAGATGGACTGGATTTGAGTAAAAAAGATGTGGCTGAATTTGGAGAAATAATAAAACAAAGTAAAACAATTGTTTGGGCGGGGGCGATGGGAATGTATGAGGCAGAAGACAGCCGTGAAGGGACAAATGAAATTGCCAAGATGGTGGCAGAAACGGACGGCTACAAGATAATTGCGGGAGGAGATACCGGGGCATCGATAAAAAATTTGGGGTTGAAAAATAAAATTGACTTTATCTGCTCAGGGGGTGGAGTGATGCTGGAAATGTTGACCAAAGGCGACTTGCCGGCATGGAATTAAAATCAGTATTTAGTATCCAGGATTAAGTATTTAGTATAGAATTATCTTATGAAAAAGAATAAAAAAATAAGAATCGGGATTAATGGTTTTGGCAGAATCGGGAGTGTGGTGTTGAGAGCAATACTAATGGAGAAATATGATGTGGAGGTGGCAGCAATCAATACGATTAAATTTGAAATGGAAACGTTTGCGATGCAGTTTAAATATGATTCAGTTTATGGCAGGTTTCCGGCAAAAATAGGTTTTTTGGACCCGGAGAGAGCCGGTGAAATTGGAAGATTGGAAGTGGGAGATAAGGTTATCCCCTTTTTGAGTGAAATGGACCCGGCTCAAATTGGGTGGAAAAATTATGATGTTGATGTAGTCTTGGAATGCACCGGAGCTTTTACGGACAACAAAGCAGCGGCTCATATTAAGGCGGGAGCAAAAAAAGTGATAATTTCGGCGCCAGCCAAAGATCCTAAAATTCCAACTTATATTTTGGGGGTAAATGACAAAAATTATAAAGGAGAAACACTGATATCTAACGGTTCGTGCACGACTAATTGTGTGGCGCCGATAGTGAAGCTGATTGATGAGAAAATCGGATTTGAGGAAGGAACACTGACAACAATTCATGCTTACACAACAAATCAAAATATAGTTGACGGCAACGGCAAAGATCCTAGAAGAGCCAGAGCGGCAGCCATAAATATTGTGCCGACCACCACAGGAGCGGCGGAGGCAGTAATTGCAGCTTATCCCGAAGCTGAGGGGAGATTTGGAGGCACAGCTATCAGGGTGCCGGTTGTTTGCGGCAGTTATTCTGACTTAACGTTTAAACTGGTCCGAAAAACTACAGTGGAAGAAATAAATTCTATTTTTAGCGATGCCAGCGTCAGCCCGGAATTGGTAAGCAAGTTAAAAATGTCTTATGAACCGCTGGTGTCTTCGGATATTTTGGGTAATAGCGCTTCGTGTGTCATTGACGCGAGAATGACAAAGGTGATTTCGGATGATATGGTGAGTATTGGAGCCTGGTATGATAATGAGTATGGCTACAGCTGCCGGTTAATAGAAAACGCCATAGCGGTATGCAAATAATCCCCACAATTCTGGAAAAGGAATTTGAAAGGGCGAAAGAAAAGATTTTGGCGGTCAAGGAGTGGGTTAAGATGATACAAATCGATGTAATTGACGGGAGATTTTTGCCGGGAAAGACGTTTGAGCTGGAGTTAATAAATAGAATTGAGGGAGTGGAAAATATTTTGTGGGAAACTCATTTAATGGTGAAAGAGCCGATAAATTGGATTGAGAAATCACTGTTTGTTAATTGTCATAGAATTATCGGGCAAGTGGAAGCGATGAGCGACAGAGAAAAGTTTGTAAAAACAGTCAAAGATACCGGGGCAGAGGCAGGATTGGCTTGGGATATTGAAACAGAAATCGGTCAGGTGCCGGTGGAAACTGATGTGGTGCTATTGTTGGGGCGAAAAGCGGGATTTGGAGATGAGAAATTTAATAGTAAAGTGTGGCAAAAAGTGGAGCAGTTAAAAGAGATAAAACAAAACCGAAATTATAATTTTAGGATAGCTTTGGACGGCGGGATAAATGAGACTAATATTACCAAAGCCAAAACGGCAGGAGTAGAGATAGCGTATTGCGGCCGGTCAGTGTTTGATGGTAAGGTAAAGGATAATTTAGAAAAATTAATCTATGCTGGTAAAGACTAAAAGAACAATTAAAAGAGTGGCTGTATTTGGTGATTCGGAAGCCAAAAAGACTGATCGGCATTTTATAGATGCTTATAATGTCGCCAAACTACTGGGACAAAAAGGCTATATTGTGCTAAACGGCGGCGGACCGGGGGTAATGTTGGCGGCAACCTTGGGAGCAAAGGTGGGTGGAGGCAAGGTGGAAACGGTGGTAATTGAAGCCAAAAAGAGATTGAGCAATTATGAGGGCTCAAGTGAAGATAACTGCAATATGGCGGACAAAATTGTATATACAAAAAATTATTTGGAAAGGATGGGTAAACTGGTAGAACTGGCTGATGCTTATATTATTCTTAAGGGTGGGGTGGGAACTTTATCAGAAATAGGGTTGGCGTGGCAGATGGCAAAATTTGATTATGGCCGCCACAAACCATTGGTTTTTTTGGGCAAAGAAATTAATCAGGCGATGAGTGATGTGGTGGAAAGGTTGGAGTTTGACAAAATGGAGATTGATTTGTATGAACAGGTATCAACTCCGGAGGAAGCGGTGGAAGTAATAAAAAATAAAAAAGGGGTGGTCAAGGAAAACAGTGGCTGGATGGGAAAATTATTTGATTTGTTTGATTAGTTCGGGGCGGGAGTTGGATTTGATGATTAAGGGAATATCTTGAGTGGAAATAATTTGGTCTTTGGTAACAGAGAGAAGGGTTAGTTGAGATAGTGAGGTTTCTTGAGACCAATTTTGGTCAAAAATAAAGTTGCCTAAAGAATAAAAAATAGGTTTGGAGTGGTAGACTTCGGTTTCCTGAAGAACATGGGGGTGATGACCGTGAATAATATCGGCACCGGCATCAACTAGTTGGTGAGCCAGAGTATGCCGCCAGGTTTCAGCTTGAGGCAAATACTCATTACCCCAATGGAGGGAAACAATTAACCAATCAACTTGAGACTGGTACTGGGAAACCAAATCAATGATTTTTTGGTGGTTAAAGTGAGGGTAGGTAATGAGATCAAAACCCAAAAAGCCGAAGGAAATACTGTTAATGGTGGTCTGATAAAATTCGGTGGCGGGAACTTGGGAGTGGAAAAAACCAATTTGAGACTGAGATAATAAGGTTTGGGTTTGACTAAAGCCATCTTGACCATAATTGTAAATATGATTGTTGGCTAGA
The DNA here is from genome assembly GCA_035350835.1 of Candidatus Woesebacteria bacterium. Lineage (GTDB taxonomy): Bacteria > Patescibacteriota > Microgenomatia > UBA12405 > UBA12405 > WARW01. The sequence goes on from DAOPUX010000030.1 coordinate 4,135, forward strand.
TTAAAAATAAATTTATTTTGTTTGAGATAAGGAAGAAAGCGGGTGTCGCCACAAAAAGTGAAAGTGCCAGTTTTACCTTCGGGACAATTGGTAATAATAGGACTTTCGAGGTTAGCTAAATTAAAGTCAGTTGATTGAAGTAAGTGAGAGACCCCAGAAAAACTCCAAGAAAAATCATTTTTTGACCTGGCGGTGGCAGTAATAAACCGGCCCAAACCAAGATCACCAACCAAACCAAAAGTAACCGTAGGGGTTGAAGTAGGAGTGGGTGAAGGTTTTAACGGTGATGAAGGAAAATTAAGCGACGGAGTGATCAGGGGAGAGTTTTTGGGGAAAAAATAAAGATAAATAAAACCTGAGACAAAGGCGAGAATTAAAAAGAGGAAAAAATATATTTTTGGTTTCATGGATAATTTGGAGCGCAAGTTTTGGTAAACTAAAAGCACACA
>DAOPUX010000031.1:0-4348 GCA_035350835.1 Candidatus Woesebacteria bacterium
AATTTGGTCTTCATGTTTTTCTCCCGTAATTTTCAAAAATCCCGGGAACAACATTCTTACTCCTTTCGACTGAAACAGCGCCTTATTTGCCGCCAAATCTATAGTTGTATTTTTCATCCTGGCTGCTGCCGCCTGAGTTGCCACCGCCCGCTTCCAAATCATTTCATACAATTTCATCTCTCGGGAATCCGCCCCTTCAATTGTTTTTACTTCTACATTTGTCGGTCTGATAGCTTCATGAGCTTCCTGAGCGTTTTTGCTTTTATTTTTGTAAACCCGAACTTTATCCGCCACATATTCCTGACCATATTCTCTACCGATATATTTTCTAAATTCATTTATTGCCTTGTCAGACAAATAAACCGAATCGGTTCTATGGTAGCTAATTAAACCTTTTTCATACAATTTTTGCGCCACACTCATTGTTTGCTTGCCCGACCAACCCATTCTCCTGGCTGCCGCCTGCTGCAATTTTGAAGTCGTAAACGCCGGCACCGGCGCCCGGCTTACTTCCCTGCCTGCCACCTTTTCTACTGTCAATTCCTCCCCCACCGATTGACCAAATTTTTTCACCTCCGCCTCAGTCTTAAATACCGACTTGGAATAAGTATAATCACCGTCAAATAGTTTTAATTTAGTATTGATAAATACACTTTTACCCTGCCATTTTGCCAGTTGAGCCGTAAAAGTTTCTTTTCCACCCAACAAGGCTGACACCGTCCAAAATTTCTCTTTTTTAAAAGCCTCAATTTCTTTTTCCCTTTCACAAATCAGTCTCACCGCCACCGACTGCACCCGACCTCCCGACAATCCCCGCCTTACCTTTTTCCACAAAATTGGCGATAAACTATAGCCCACCACCCGATCCAGCACCCGCCGGGCTTGTTGGGCGTTCACCAAGTCCATATCAATTTCTCTGGCTTCCATCAAAGCTCTTTCGATTGCTTCCTTGGTAATCTCGTGAAATACCACCCGCGATATTTTTTCATCCTTAATTTTTGATTTCCCGTTTTGCAAAATCCATTTAACATGCCAGGAAATCGCCTCTCCCTCTCTATCCGGATCCGAAGCCAGTAAAATTATTTCTGCTTCTTTGGCAGACTTATTTAGCTCATCAATCACTTTTTTCTTTTTACTGTCAATCTGATACTCAATCTCAAAATTTTTGTCCATATCCACCGCCATTTTGTTTTTTGGCAAATCCCGGATATGACCCACCGTTGCCACCACTTTATAGTCTTTACCCAAATACCTTCCGATTGTCCGCGCCTTGGTCGGCGACTCAACTACCAATAATTTTTTCATTTTATTTTTTGACAAACTTGTATCGTTTCATTTTTATCCATAATAACACCCCTGTCAATTGCCTATTCGCTTACTTCTGTCTTTTGGCTTTTCCTTAGCACCACTGTATTTGGTTCGTTAAACCATTCTTTTAAGATATCCCCCACAATCGGCGCTGCCACATCGCTCCCCTCGCCTCCTCTCTCTACCAACACCGTAATCGATATCTGGGGATTATCCACCGGTGCAAACGCCGTCAACCATGCATGAGTATCCTTACTCCCGTCGCCGACTTCAGCCGTGCCGGTTTTACAGGCAATCTCGGTTTTAAAATTAAACAACGGCCAGGCCGTTCCTCCGGGTTTACACGCCTGCTTCATCCCCTCTATCACCGTCGCCCAAGTTTCATCCCTTATTCCCAAACTTTGGCATTCTGCCTTTGTCTCTTTTAACAAACTCATTTTACATTTAACTCCCTGATTGGCAATAATATTAGTCATTTGGTTTACCTGCAGCGGAGTTACATCTAAATCACCCTGACCAATAGCCAAATGATAAGTGTTCCCCAAATACCAATTTTCTCCTTTAGTTTTCTTTTTCCAGTCTCCGTCCGGCACTACTCCCTCTACTTCTCCGGTTATTTCCACCCCCGTCCTGGCCCCAAAACCATATTTTTCCGACCAGTTTTTTATCCGATCCACCCCCAGCATCTCTCCTAATTTATAAAAAAAGATGTCATTTGACCTTTTTAGCGCCTTAACAATATCCACCATTCCATCAGTTCCCCCGCTTTTGCTCCACAACCAATTTTTGTAAGAATAATCCCCTACTTTCAGCACCCCCGTATCTTCAATCAAACTGGTTTTATCAATTACTTTCGATTCCAATCCTGCCGTTGCCACCACAATTTTAAACACCGATCCCGGATGATACCGGGCCGACACCGCCCGGTTTAACAGAGGCAAGCCGTCTTTATTATTCAAATAATCATTAATTTTTTGATTATTTTGATTAGCAAAATCATTAGCATCAAATGCCGGACTTGATACCAAACTAATTATTTTACCCGTATCTGGCTGACTCATAATCACTACCGCCTTTTTCCCCTCCAGCATTTTGTAAATCTTATCCTGCCAATAAGCATCAATCGACAGACTGATTTTTGGTTTAATTTCCGGTTCTTCCCGCCCCAATTCCCGCACATACTGTCCCAGCGCATCCACTTCCACAATTCTCTTGCCGTTTTTCCCCCTTATACTGCAGTCGTTATAAGCTTCAAATCCTCCCCGGCCGATTATGTCAGTTTTTTTAAGTCTGATTTGACAACTATCTTTTTTGATATCCTCATCCGACACCTTCCCCACATAACCTGTTATCATCGACATCGATTCTCCATAAGGATATTCCCGTCTAACCTCATAAGCCAAATCCTTGCCCTCAAATTTATAACCATCAAATTTACCCGAACTTTGATAAATTTTGTTACCCTCCTCCAGCTTAAAATATTGATAAACACTTTCAGCTATCACTCTGCCTTTTCTATCAACAATGTCCGCTCTAGCTGCCGGAATCACACTCTCCAAAATTTTATTTGACCTGGCCGCTTTTGTATAATAACTCCCTTCAATTAAATTAAGTTTCAACACTACTGTCAGCAATATCATCAAACTTAATGCCAGTCCAAATCTCAGCAGCCAATATTTCCAAGGTAAAAAATTTTCTTCATTCATACTAACCCAATGCCACCCTCCTTACCTGATCCAATAACTTTCTTTCCTCTACCAACAATCCTGCCCCTCTGATAATTGCCATCCCCGGATCCTCTGCCACGACTGTATAAATCTTTGTTTCACTTTCAATCATTTCTGCCAAATTCTTCAGTTTAGCTCCATTCCCCACCAACACAATTCCCCGCTTCAACACGTCTTCCATCAGCTCCGGCGGCGTCTCGTCCAGCACCGCTTTTACCAGTTTGACAATCTTGGTCAACTCCAAACTCACCGCCTCATTAATTTCTGACTTCGTCAGTTTCACTGATCTTGGCAGACCGGTTTCCAAATCCCGCCCCCGCACCAAATTATTTGTCTCTACATCAATTTTGATTTTCTCAGCACTGTTTGGACCTACCAGCATCCCATACTTCATTTTTATATAATTTACGATGGCGTTGTCCAGTTCCTCCCCGGCTGTTTTTATCCCCCTGCCGACCACCACTCCACCCATCGACACCACGCTAGCTTCAGTTTTTCCCCCGCCCACATCCACAATTACCAGCCCACCCGACACATCTGCCGGCAGATTCAATCCTATTGACGCCAACACCACTTCCTCTATCAACACCACTTCTCTGGCTCCCGCCGCCATCAGCACCGATTTTATAGCTCTTTTCTGAACTTGATTAATAAAACTTGGCACTCCCACAATCACTCTCGGCTTAAAAATTTTGGGGTATTTTGATGGCACTTCATAAATAAGTTTAAAATAATAAGACATTAAACCCTCCAACCCCTCCAAATCGGTAATTATTCCGTTCTTAATCGGGCTCACCACCTCAATCTGCTTCGGTTCTCGATTCCACATCGACTTGGCTTTGTAACCAAAAGCGATCGGTCTTTTGGTATCTGATTTTGGCGCCGACAATCCCGTCCATCTTTTTTTCTTCTGCCGCGCCAACATCGTCGGCTCGTCAATTATCACTCCTCTTTCTTTTAGATAAATCAGGGTATTATTACTTCCCAAATCAATCCCAATATCCCAGCTAAACATTTGGGTTAATTTGCTTATTTTTTGCCCTACTGCCTTAATTAACTTCACTCTAAAATTATAGCAACTTAAACCAACCTCGGTTACAATATAAACTATCCATGAAACGCCTTGGTCAAATCATCCGTTTTCTTTATCTGGGTCTTTTTTTCCTTACTCCCCTGATTTTTAACTTCCGCAATTCCGAACTCTTTGAACTCCCAAAAATGCACTTTGTTTATTTTTTGACCATTATTATTGTCTCTCTCCACTTTATTAACTGGCTTTCGGGTCAAACCAAACTTGTTGTCAAACACCCCTT
>DAOPUX010000032.1:0-2519 GCA_035350835.1 Candidatus Woesebacteria bacterium
TTTTAGTGGCGCCAGCTAAAATAGCTCCAAGGCGCATGGGGCCGGCGATAGTGTAATAGCCGGTTTTGCTTTGGGAAATAAGGAGAACGTCTTTTTGAGATAAATCAAAACGGTTGTCCTCAGTCCACTTGATTTCAATGGTCTGACCCAAAATAGTGCGGGTGAGCATAACAAAAAATTCGTGGTGAATTTTCTGGGCAATGTTGGGTGGGAGTTGAGAAAAATTTTGGCTTAAAACCTGCCACATTAAAACATGAAGGGCGTCACCGGCATTGATGGCTAAATGATCGCCGTAAATTTTGGGTAAGGCCGGCTGACCGCGGCGTTGGTCGGATTGGTCTTCGACATCATCATGACCCAAAATCCAGTCTTCGGAAATCTGCATAGCAGCGGCGGTAGTCAGAGATGATTGAAGATCGGCGCCCATAGCTTGAGCAGTAAGAAGCAGCAGAGACGGTCTGAGGTATTTACCTTGTCTTTTGGGATAATCACTAACCATATCAAAATGGAAATCGACAATTGATTGATATTCAGGATCAAGCTGGCAGTAGTCAGGAAATTCTTTGATCTGATCCAAATGCGATTGGATTACCGGCCAAAGAAGGCTTTTGTAGTGATTAAGAGTGTCGATAAAGCTAGGTGACGGCATGGTTGGATTTTAAATTTTTACTGCCAAGATGGACAAAACGACCAAAAGTATAGGGATAGATCATATAAATAATTTCAAAAGTGGCGACAGACAGTTCAAAGGCAGAAGGAATTTGATTGGTAATAAAAAAGGCGCCGGCGCCGAGGATAAAGGCATTTTTTAGGCTGTTTCTCATTTGGTCGGAAAAGACCTTTTTTATAATTTTGGGATCGATGCCGGCTAATTTGGCGTGATTGGCAGCTAGAGAATTGCTTTTATAGCCGGCGTGGATAGTGGTAATAAAGGTACCAACAGCGGTGACAAAGTTCATGGGAGTATTTTGCCGGGTGAGATCGACGATTAGCAAAATACCTTCAAAAGCGGTAGGAATGTGGCGGAGAATAAAAATGGTAATTAAAGCTAAAAAAATGGAAGAACCACCAACAAGAGAAAGCAGCCGGTTGTAACGGATACGGGCATAAAGAATTTTTTGATTTTTTTTGAAAAGAAATCGAAATAAACGCCAAATCAGTCTGATAAGAATTAAAAATAAAATAATCCCGCCGATGATGGTGAAAATGTTATGCCACGGGAGAGCGTAAGTTTGGGTAATCTTAAAAAAGGGAAATTTAAAATCGGTGCCCTGGAGAGGATAATCAGGGTAAGGCACCCATTTGTAAAGAAGATTCATTTTTTGAAGTTTAAGAGGGTCAGTATAAAAATCAATCAAAAAAATTCTACCGGCAGAAAAGAAGGCAATAGCATTAACAAAGAAATTAAAAATATAAAAAACTAAAGAAAAGCTACCGTGTTCGACTTTTTTGGTAAAAATAACTAATTGTTGGCTAGTATCCTGCTTGTCTAATTCTTCTTCAAAATCCTTGAGAGATTGATCGACAATATTGCCGATGATACGCAAAGGGATAAAAAGAATGTTTTGGAGAATACCAATAAGTAAAACTGACAACCAAATTTGATGAGTCAGATAATAAAGCGAGAAAAACAAACTGGCGTAGAGACGAAAACTGCCACCGCGAAAAAACCAAATAAACAAGGCAATAAGAAAAATAAGAAGGATGGTGGTAATCCAAGGCAAACCACCTTTGGTATTGTCGATTTTTCGGACCTGAGACAAGGGAGATTCAGTTTCAGCCATTGGCTAATTATACTATCTAACTTATACTGTATGTATGCCAGAAAATAGAGAACGGGGATTAAATCAGGAAGTCGTCCCCATCAGGGAAGAATCAGCCCCGAAGACGGCAATAATTGATTTACAAAAAGAAAAGGATATTCCGGTGCCAAGAGAGGTAAAAAACTGGATGGAAAAATTGGAAGAAGATCCGGATGTGGGCAAACAAAGTAATAATACCGACGATCCGGGACTGCAAACAGCAGCTCCAGAAACACCAAAAATAGTTTTGCCGACGGAAAGAAGCACTTTTGCGACCGGTTTTACTAAACCAATGGATGAAGCTTGGAGATGGTTATCAGAATTTGTGCTAAGAATTATCAAAAAAAATCAGGGTAAGGTAAAATTTAGGGAGGAATAATGCCAGAGATAGTATCGGAACAATTATCAAGTTTGGTGTCAGGATTACTGTTAATGATATTGGCGGCGGGGGTTTTGGGAATAATAGGATGGATAGCGATAATGTGGCTTAAGTGGCGGGATCGGGAAGAAAAATCTCTAAAACAGGTTAATTTACTGGTGGCAGTACCTCAGGATAATGAGGTCAAAATTGATGCTATGGAACAAATTATTAGCTCATTTGCCAGTATGTATAAAACAGCTAAACCCAAATTTGTTCAGGCTTTGGTAAGTCAGCCAAGCGCTTCGCTGGAAATTGTGGGGACGGATGAGGATATCAGGTTTTATATTTCTATCCCG
>DAOPUX010000032.1:2619-4318 GCA_035350835.1 Candidatus Woesebacteria bacterium
AATCGGGAAATTGCTAAAACTAATATTGCCAATATTAAGGCCTGTTTGGGACAATTTGAGTCGCCATGGAATAAATTGAGCGGTAAAAAAATTAGACTGACGTCGATGTTTATGGAAGATTTTATTTATAAATATCCGGTAATGTTGTGGCTAAAAAACAAGACAATTTTGTCTGCCGAAGAATTGGCGTCGATATTTCATCTGCCAAACAAATCAATTGAAACTCCAAATATTTATTGGCTAAAGGCCAAGAAAGCGGCAGCGCCGGTAGATTCACCCAAAGAAGGTTTATATTTGGGTGATAATTTATACCGGGGAATAACCAAAAAGTTTTATATGGCGCCGGTGGACAGACAAAGGCATTTTTATATTGTAGGACAAACCGGTGTGGGTAAATCGTGGCTGCTGGCAGATATGGCGCTGCAGGATATTAAAGCCGGTAAGGGGGTCTGTTTTATTGATCCACACGACACATTTGAAAGTATTTTGGAGAGAATTCCGCCGGAGAGAGTGGATGATGTGATTTATTTTGACCCGTCACAAACAGAAAGACCAATGGGATTTAATGTGATGGAATGCGATCGGGAAGATCAAAAAGATTTTGTGACTAGCTCAATTATTAACCTAATGTATAAACTTTATGATCCTTACAAAACAGGAATTGTTGGTCCCCGATTTGAACATGCCATCCGCAATATCATGTTGACGGTAATGACAGAGCCGGGAGCAACTTTTATTGAAATTGTCCGGTGTTTAACTGATCAGTCGTATGTTCAGGCGATTTTGCCAAAAGTGAAAGATCCGATGGTAAGAAGATATTGGACGGATCAGATTGCTCAAACTTCGGATTTTCACAAATCGGAGGTATTGGACTATATCGTGTCAAAATTCGGTCGGTTTATTACCAACACCATGATGAGAAATATTATCGGTCAGAGCACTTCATCGTTTGATTTTAGGCGGGCGATGGATGAGGGGAAAATTTTGATTATTAACCTAGCCAAAGGCACAATCGGGGAAGAAAATTCAGCCTTTTTGGGGTTAGTGTTGATTCCAAAAATTTTGATTGCGGCTATGAGCCGGCAGGATATTCCGGAGGAAAAACGAAGAGATTTTTATTTGTATGTGGATGAATTCCAAAATTTTGCGACTCAGGATTTTGCGGTGATTTTGTCGGAAGCAAGAAAATATCATCTAAATTTGACAGTAGCCAACCAATTTATTTCGCAAATGGATGATGAGGTAAAAAATGCCGTCTTTGGCAACGTGGGCACAATTTGCAGCTTTAGACTGGGAATATCGGATGCCGGATTTTTGACAAAACAGTTTCAGCCGGAATTTGGAGAGCATGATTTGCTAAATTTGGGTACAGGAGAGGTATATTTGAAGACAATGGTTAACGGAGTGCCAAAAGATCCGTTTTCTTTGAAGGTAGCGGCAGTGGAAAAGAAAAAGCCGGGCAATCCAAAAATGGCAGAGATGATCAAAAGATTGTCGGCGCTAAAATACGGTCGGCCGAGAGCATTGGTGGAGGCAGAGATTGCTCAGAGAGCGCGGCTATAGGGTTTATAAAGTTTTTAAAGTTGAAAGTTTATCAAGTCAATTAATATTAGTCGATCAGATACCACAAATATTGAGTTTTAGTTGATTAGAGTTCTTTGAGTTTGATGCCGCGGGTTTCTTCTTTGGAGTCGATGAG
>DAOPUX010000033.1:0-2561 GCA_035350835.1 Candidatus Woesebacteria bacterium
ACTCTCCGCAGCAAATCCAATCAAATTTATCACACCACCCAACCTGAAATTAATGCCATTATCAAACTGGCCAAAAAATATCAGGGACCCTGTGACATCATCCAAACCATCGTCACCGAATAAACTTCTAGATTTATCCTATAAATAGTGATAATATACCACATCTATTTTTATGTCAAAAGAAAATCTCTCACCGGCTAGCCTTGAACTCCAACCAATTTCTATCCCCGAAATTCATCATCAGTTCAAACAAGAGCATCCTGCCGGTTTCCGTCTTAAATATCAGCAAGTCCGCTGGGACCGCTTTCGTCCTCCACACATTTCTATGTATGATTGGCAGTCACCTCGAATTTTGGGATTAGACGTCAACAATTTAGAACACTGTTACCTTACCTACCAAAATACCCTTCAATTTATCAAATCCCAAAATGAATCCGACTCACCTCTCAAGTTCAATTCTCAGGAACAATCAGTTTTAACTCTCATGGCAGAAACCCATGATTGGGGTGAAGGTGTCACCAAAAAGGGCGATATCAATAGAGAACTCAAAACCCTGCAAGATGAACAAGAAGAGCTCGCCGCCCTCAAACCCACCATCGCCAGTATGATTGGTGGCCACCCTCAATCAAAATGGTTAACAAATCAAATAATTTTTCATCTGAGCCCCGAAGGTAAGCATACTAAAATTGGACAAGCTTTCGATATTATCGAAAAAATAGGCTATGTTCAAACCGCCCTTAGGTCTTGGCAAAAGTCGTTAGAATTTTCCCAAGTTGACCCTAAATTATCTATTCATCTTCAAATGATCCCTAATATTGTCTTGGCTAATAACCTTGAATCACTCACCCAATCAGCTCAAACCTACCCCTATGTCAAAAATTTTCTCAAAAATCAAAAATACTTAATCAACCAAGCTTTTGGGATGAAAACTACTGTTTTAGATCACTATGACATCCCCGAAAAAATTGCTACCTGCAAACTCAAGTTCTCCCAATCCAAATCAAATTGGCATCATTGGTCAAAACAAAATCTCTAACCCTTAATGGTAAAATAAATTAAGTCCTTTATCAATTTATCAGGAGGTTTTTATGAACATTCGTCTCACTGGCACCAATTTAATTATCTCTCTCAAAATCCGCCGGCTGGTTAATGACAAATTCAGCTCCAAACTGGAACAAATTTTGCCTCAATACAGCCAAGATCTAAAAAAAGCTTCCCTGTCGATCAATCGAGACAAAAAATACAAAAATTATACTCTTAAGTTTGATATGTCCCTCCCCGGCTCCAAAAAACCAGTCTTTGCTCAAACCACTCACGACGACCTAACTGCTGCTATTGTCGATCTTCGCGAAGCCGTCGAAAAACAAATCAAAAAATACAAGCAGGACCAAGTCAACTACAGCTTGGGCTAAACTACTTGATAAACTCAACGAAATTGATAAACTATCACCATGTCTAAATCCAAAAAAACACCCAGAATTTTGGTGGCTCTGCTTTGCACAGTTTGCGGCGCTCAAAATTATCTGACTGAAAAAAACAAAACCAATACTCCCGACAAACTTAAATTTGTCAAATATTGTAAATGGTGCAAAAAAAGAACCGAACACAAGGAATCGACCAAGCTCAAATAATTTCGTCTCTAGAAAATATTTATATTTCTCCTCTCGAAACCTGCAACTTAGCCTGTCGTTATTGTTATACTGCCAAAACCCCGCAGTCCCTCTCCAACCGCCAGATTTTAGACTTTGTCACCAACTATTCTGACTTTATTCATAAGTCTTATTCCCTAAATCTTAAATCCATTATTTTTTGTGGCGGCGAAGTCTTTTTGCGCCCCGATTTTCCCCAGTTAGTTAACAGTCTGACTGATTTAGATATATTTATCACTATCATTACCAATGGCACCATCAATCGACTCAAATACATAAAAAATCCCAAAAATTGCCAGATTTTAGTTTCTCTGGATGGTCCCAAAGCCATTCATGACCAAAATCGCGGTCAAGGCAATTTTGATAAATCCATTAAATATATCAAACAAGCTCAAAAACTTGGTTTTCCCATCGGGGTTATGTTTTTAATTACCAAAGACTCCTACCCCTACAAAGACTCTTTTCCCGCTTCCCTTTCCCAACTTTATAAACTTGATAAACTTTCCAACTCCATAACTTATCTAACTGACCGTCGTCTCTCTCTTACTCCTGACCAATGTCTTGATATCAAACTCCACTACCCTACTTTTCCCGCCAAAAATTTTGGCTGTTTTCAGCTCTCCCTTCAATCCACCGGCATTATCACTGGCTGCTGTGAATCCTCCCTTTCTTTAGGTAATATTACTGATCACCCTTCAGTTTATATCCAAAATTTCCTCAACTCTCTCAACTACTGCCAAACGTGTCATCTGAAATCTGAAAATCTAACATCTGATACCTGTAATGGTTGTTGCCATCCTAGCTATCTTTGCGACTATCCTCACGAATTTAACCAACCCGACTGCCATCATGTTATAAAATTATTCAATAAAAAACTTTAGACCCAAATATGGACTTCACCTCTCATTTCAT
>DAOPUX010000033.1:2661-4167 GCA_035350835.1 Candidatus Woesebacteria bacterium
TATCCCCTCTCTGCCTCCCCTGCCCTGATTCTCCCGGTTTCAGCCAGCGGTTTGAATTTTATATCGGCGGTATGGAAATTGGCAATGCCTACACCGAACTCAATGACTCAAACATTTTGCAACAAAATTTTGATACCGAAACCAAGTTCCGCCAAGACCATGGTTTACCACTTCACCCCTATGATCAGGATTTTATCAACGCCTGCGGTCAACTCCCCCCTTGTGCCGGTATCGGTTTAGGTGTTGACCGTCTCGCTATGCTCTTTGCCAACACTGCTGACATCAAAGATGTTATCTACTTCCCCACCGCCTCTTTTTTGAAAAAATAACAAATCATCATATAATTAACTCATATGACTAAAACCTCAACCTCCAAATCTAAACCAGCCAAACCTGCGCCCACTAAATTTCCTCAAATCAACCCGCCCAAATTTCCTGGTGTTAAACCGGATTCTAATTTTCGCCCCACTGGTCGGTTTCAAACTATCAACCGTTCCCGCCGCTAAGATTTTTTTCCACTCTGACCGCTATATTGCTGCAGTTCGTCGTGTTTGTATTCCAGTTCTATCCCTACTTTTTTAAACATCTCCTCTGACTCCGCTCCGGCGTGATATTTCCGCTCGCACACCACCCGCTTTACTCCGCAATTAATCAACAACATAGCGCATGTTCGGCAGGGTGTCATCCGACAGTAAACCGTTGACCCGTCAATCGGCACTCCCAATTTAGCTGCCTGACAAATGGCATTTTGTTCCGCATGCACCGTCCTGACACAATGCTGCGACGTCGTTCCATCTTCGTTTAACATTTGTTTAAATTGATGTCCCGCCTCATCACAGTGAGGCAAGCCTTTTGGCGACCCCACATAGCCGGTCACCAAAATCTGTTTATCTTTAACTATCACACACCCACTCCTACCCCGATCACACGTCGCCCGTTTCGAAATTGCCTCCATTACCTCCATAAAATAGTCATCCCAACTAGGACGAATATAATCAGATTTTTGGGCAACTTCTATTTTTTTTGTTTTCATATTTTTATAATCTTTAATATTTCTTCAATTTTTTGGTTTAGATCTTCAATTGTGCCCTTATTTTCTATCACAAAATCCGCCGCTTCAATGCACTTTTTTAGGTTTTGTTTGTTTGGATCTGCCGACTGCCATTCCTTTTTTTCCGACTCTACAAATTCTTCAAAACTTACTCCATCCGTTACCGTCCCCCGTTTTGAATTTCTCTCATATCTCAATTTTTGATCAGCATCCACCGCCAGCAACACAAACTTACCCTTTTGTCTCAATAACTCAATTTCCCCCACCGTTCGGATACTTTCAATAATACAGTTTTCTCCCGACACTACCGCTCTTTTAAACAATTCTTCTGCCACATAAGCGCTGCCGTATTTTTCCCTCAATTCATTGGCAACTTTAATCAAACTTTCCCGGTTATTTTCCCAACCCCGTTTTTCTATTTCCTCAGTCAACAACGCCCTGGCCGAAAAATGTTT
>DAOPUX010000034.1:0-4098 GCA_035350835.1 Candidatus Woesebacteria bacterium
TGAGTCTTGCCGATAGTGACAGAAAAGATGCCGTTGTCATCAGGAGTGACGACTTGGGAGTTGCCAACAGAGGAGCTGTAGAGATTGGTGCCGGTGCCGGGAGCTTCGCTGTTGAATAGATCAAACCGGATAGAAGTGGTGGAATTGATAGGGTTGCCGGAGGTGTCGGTGAGGCGACCCTGGAAAGAAAGAAAACGATCGGCATAGACAGGGTTGGAAGCGGTGGTATAAGCGAAGTTAGTTTTGGCTTGGTCAACGGTTTGACGGTAGAGGGTATAACCAATGCCGGAGGCAATGATAAGAAGGGAAGCAGCAACAAGATAGTTAAACAGAGGGGAGGATAATTTTTGGAAAAAATTGGTTTTGGGAATGGGAGCGGCAGCAAGTGGAGTAATGGGTGTGGGCGTTGGGGAGAGTCGGTTTTTTTTGATAAGAAATTTTTGGAAAGAAGTGAGAGAGGAAAGTTTGCGGTTGATAGAGGCAGGAGATAGGCCGCTAGTTTTGAGATAGGCGGTGTATTGATTGAAGCTGGAGGAGTTAAAGATTTTGGGAGACAAGGTGAGATTTGGACCAATCAATAAACTGGCGGATATCGTTAAGGTAGTTGCGGATGGTAGTGGGAGAGAAGCGTTTTTTGGTTAGATAAGCTTCGTATTCGACAATAAAGTCCTCAAGCGAGGGTTTGATGGGTTTAAGAGCGGACTTAAGAGGGTTTTTGGAAGTAAAATTTTGATCGAGACTAAAGTGAAAAAATTTGGAAAGAGATGAGAGGTAGCGGCGGTAGTTAGGGTCGGATTTGAGAGAATCAAGGTATAAGGCAACGGTTTGGGGAGAATAACAAGAATTATTGACTGATTGATGAGTGGCAAAATCAAGAAAACTTTTGGTATCAGCCAGGTAGTTACGGATGGTGGAGTCGGAATAATTTTTAGCCGTCAGCCAAGAGCGGAAGGACGATAGAAGCGAGGTTGGGGTAGGCATGGTGGCAGAAAGAGCCATGGAGCGGTTATTTCCAGAGCCAGACGAAGGTGGCAGCAATGATTAAAAAGGGAACTAATTTTTCAGCCAGACTGTTGAGATAGTTCTTTTTGGGCTGTGATAAAAAATTAGGTTGAAAATTATATGTTTTATACATTTTTATCAGATTAAAATGATTAATAAAATTACTATCTACTATAAGAAAAAGGCTGTCAAGCGCGAATCAAATAGTTTTTATGATACTTTTTGATAGTATATTTGAGAAAAAAAAGTTTAAAAAAATGATTTTCATTTTTGTTTTCATGGTTTAGATACTTGCCTACAAAAGATATCAAATAGTTTTAAACTAGATAAATATTTAATGATTTTGTAAAAGTTATTTGCGGAGAAGTGCGGTTTATAGCTTATGTTACTAATTGATATACTTTTTTGAGGCAAAAAGTGATATTTAAGAGAGGTTTTTGAGATCGGGGGTTGATGGGACGGATGAAAACAAAAGGAATAGTTTGGTTTTTGGGACAGTGTGAGTGATGATAATGGAGTAGTGATAGTATGATTGATTTGGCTATGGTTTGGTTAATTTTGATATATTTTGGCAAGAAAAAATTGGTTAAAGGAAAAAATAGGGTAGAAAAGGCAGGAAAGTAAGAGTAGATTAGAGCTAAGATTGGGGTAAATTTTTAGAAAATGCTTGTTGGCAGTTTAGATATGTGTCTGCTAAGTTAGGTTGGGATATGATTTGAGCTGTTGCTTTTATTAAAATAATGCTATTATTGGAGTAGAATGGATGATAAAAAAGGAAGTAAAAAAGTGGTGATAACTAAGCCGATGTGGATTGGGGGAGGAGTGTTAGTGGCGTTGGTGCTGGTATTATTTTTGGCGACTTCAGTAATTCCCAAGGCGTTGGTAACACTGTCTCAGGCAAGTTCTTCGGGGCGGGTAGTGCCGGCAGGGTCATATATTATTGGAGATAAAATTTTGGCTAGAGCTGATGGGGTGGATGTATGCACTGTCAATGTATTCTTGTTGGATAGGAGCGGTAAGGGGGTAACAGGGCAGACGGTAGAGTTGACAGGGATTGAGGGGGTTAAAAAAATAAATGAATTGAGTGATAAAGATGGTCGGGTGAGTTTTAGGTTGACTTCAACCAAAGAGGGTCAGTTTCCGATTAAGGCCAGTTTTAATGGAACAGAATTATCGCAGACAATTGTGGTGACGTTTAGGAACTAAAAAAGTTGAAAGTTTGTCAAGTTCATAAAGTTGCAAGTTTGTAAAGTTCATCCCGATGTCGTTTCGCTCATCGGGATTGGATTTTTAGGCAAAATTTCGGCGTTATGACTTGAAATTTAGACCTAAAAATCTCAAAAATTACGATTTCTGGTTGATTGGGGAGGATTAATTAAATATCAAATCTTAGTTAGTAAAAGATGATTTTGACTTTTTGAGGGAGAGGAGAGGTATCAACTGAAGCGGAAACATTGATAGTTTGAGGGGTGGAGGAAATGAGGTCAAAAACAGCTTTGCCGGTTTGGTCAGTGATCTCCTGGCTTTTGGTGATCCTAACAGAAGGGGGTAAACTAAGGCTGACTGATTGATTGGCGACACCCAAACCCCGGCCGTCAAGTAAAAAAACTGTCAGACGGATTTGTTCGAGACTGTCGGCTTTGGCCTGGAGAGGGGAGGCAAAGAGATAAGAGTTTTCCAGGGCAATAGTGGTAGAAGAGGTGCTGGCTCGTTTGGAAATAGTGGTGGTTTTGGTGACCAAAAAAACCGAACCGAACAGACCAAGGGACAAAAGGAGAGCAATAGATAAAAAAGTAGGTATTCTCACTAAATTAGTTTATCAAGTTTATAAAGTTTTTTTAATTCAACCCTCATCATCAATTTTTCCACTGGAAAATGAGGTCTGCGACGCAGGCTCAAATACGTTCCAAAATTATGATTTTGGGTTGACTGGGACAGAAAGTCTTCCTTGTTAAAGGGAGATTTAGAGGGATTGAATTAGTTAGATGATAAAAAAATTTAAGAATAAAAGTTTAGAGGGATGGGGGTTTGAGACGGCAGAGGGTGGCGGCAGGAGAGCGGGGCGGTGATATGGCCGGAGAATTGTTGACAGCAGCCAGAGAGACTTGGCGAAGAGCCGGAAGGTGGCGGGGAGTGGGGAGATGGCGGGTAAATGGCGGGGTAATAATAGGAGAGGATTTTTGGCGATAGAGGAGATGGAGAAGGTAAAAAAGAACCATAAGGGAGAGAAAAAATAAGGGAAGGAGATAAGCCAAGAAAGGATATTTTTGGAGGAAGAGAATAAAAAGCGAGGGAAGGAGATAAATAAGGGTGTTGGATTTGGGGGAATAATTATCTTTGAAGCGGGAGGAGGCGTAGAGACGATAGTCGCTGTTGTAGGCGGTGGGGAGATTAACACTAAAGTTTCCCTGAGAATCAGTAATGGCCAAAAGCGGGGGGAGAGAATAGGCAAAAATTGATTTGGGAAAACTGGTGGCAGAATCATTGACTTTATAAAAGTGAAGATAAACTTGGGAATTAGGAATTGATTGGCCGGAGGTAATGACGGTGTCGTAAGGGTTGATTTGATCGCGGTCGAGAGAAATGGTGGGAGGGAGTAAAATGGGGCCGGTATCGGTGTGGTAGTTGGTTGGCGGTGGGGCGGGAATACAGACAGGAGCGGTATAGCGACTGTTTTCGTCGGTGGAGTTAAGACAAAGATCAAGAGGATTTTTGGGAAGCAAAACTTTGTCAAAAAGCCAATAGCCGGTGGCATCGCTGTAAGTGACGGCAAAAACCCGGGGGCTGCTAAGCTCAACTCGGCTATAAGGAGAAGTGTAACCAAAAATAGTAACCCGATTTTCGCCGATGGAGGCGGAGATGGAAACTTGGGCAGTGTCCTGATAATTGATGGCAGAAACAGAAGTGGGGAAAAGTAAAAATAAGGCTAAAACTAGTAACATAATTTAGTTTAGCAGGTTTATAAGTTCATAAAGTTGCAAGTTCATAAAGTTTGTAAAGTTATAAAGTAAAACACAATCTCCCCCAACCCCTCTTTGACTCACCTTGTCGGCGGGCGAAGCAAGAGGGGAGGAAAAAGTCTCCCTTGTCAAAGGG
>DAOPUX010000035.1:0-3936 GCA_035350835.1 Candidatus Woesebacteria bacterium
AGAGCGCTCGGTTTACATCCGAAAGGTTAGAGGTTCAAGTCCTCTCAGACCCACTGACACGCCGAAGTGGTGAAATTGGTATACACGTACGCTTGAGGTGCGTATGTCGCAAGACGTGGGGGTTCAAGTCCCTCCTTCGGCACACATCAATGCCCTGTCGTCTAATGGTAGGACATCAGCCTTTGGAGCTGAGTATTGTGGTTCGAATCCATGCAGGGCAACAGAGAGATTTTATGAAAATAAAATATATTGTAAACGGGTGGTTGATAGTGAGTTATACTTATGCCTTTTTGATAGCAGATAAGACAAAATTGTTTTTGCATTATCATTATTCTTGGGTGCCGGGTGATTTTATGACTGATAGTAGATACCCGATGTTTGCTTTGGTGGTGGTGGCAATTTTGGGAATAGTAATATATTTTTTGGGAAAGTTAAAAAAATATTCGTTTGTTGATTTTAAAATCAAGGACGCATCTTTGGGGATAATGGCAGCGGGAATATTAATGGTAATATCTAAACCAGCAATAAATTGGTCTTGGATAGTATGGTCGTTGGTAATGCTGATTGTAGGTATATTTTTAGCTATAGAATCAGTTAATATTTTTTTAAAAACTAAAAAAAGTTTTAGAAAATTTTTACCATTTATTTTGGTTTCAACACCATTTTTGATTTTAGCCCACAGTTTGGAAATGGTTGGTAAAACCAGATTTGAGAAAGAAATTTATTTTGGGGTGATATTATCATTTTTAGTTAATTTACTGGGGAATTGGTTTGTAAATTTTGTATATAAAAGGAAAAAAATAAATACTGATGATAAGGATATATTTAAGGTAACCTTGGCTGGAGCTTATATGTTTATGCCTTTGATTCACTTTTTGCTAATGACTCCAAGAGGGATAAAGTATATTACTAATTGGGATAACTTCTTTTCGGGGAATTTGTTTTTTCAATTAGCAATCTTTTTGGCTCATTTTTTAATTATTAAAATAACAAATCAGGGTTTAAAACAAACAAACCGGAGAGTAGGATGAAAATGATGACAGAAGATAAAATTGATTTAGCTAAAAAACTGGCGGGATTGATGGATACGAAATTTAAGTTTTTGGGAATTAAATTTGGGTTAGATCCGATTTTGGACGCGGTTCCCGGTGCGGGGACAATTTTAACGACAGTAATAAGTTTTTATATCGTCTTTTTGGCAAAGGAAATAGGAGTTTCAAGATGGGATATATTTAAAATGATAAAAAATATTTTGATTGACTTTTTGATAGGTTTGGTGCCGGTTGCCGGGGCGATAGGGTCAGTATTTTATCGGGCAAATAAAAATAATTTGAAAATAATGGAAAAATATATAAATGAAGACCAAAAAAACACCCCTAAAGACTAGGGGTGTTTTTAAAAAACTATTCTTGGTTGATATTTAAATCAACTTTATCCGGCACATTGATTTGCGGAGCCGAATTTTGGTTCTTTAGAACCGGGAGTAAATAGTAAATGAACAGGAAGGCAAAGACAATAAGGGCAATGATACCGAGAATAAATCCCATACCATTGTTACCCGAATCTCCACCGCTTTGAATGACGACTGGTTCAGCCATATAGGTTGTTAATTAATAACTGTTTTAGTTTAACATTTGCGAAACAAGGTAAAAATATGTCATAATCAATTTATGACAATAAAGAATATTTATACTTTGTTTTTGGGTTTGATGGTAGTGGTTTTTGTGGGAGTGGGAATTGATGTTTTTTATCCAAAAAATCTAAAAATGCCACAGTATCCGGATAGTGGTTTTTATATGAAATCGGAAACATACAGACCGACAGATGAGGAAATAGCCAAGCAAGAGGAAGAGTCGAAAAAATATCAAGCTGAGTTTGATAAATACCGTCAGGAGGAAAAAAAATACAGCAGTGATGTGTCGATAATTTCGACTGTGGCAGCGGTAGTTTTGTTAGTATTAAGTTTGACAGTGTTGAAAAATTTAATGGTTTTATCCGATGGTTTATTACTGGGAGGATTGTTGACTCAGGCGTATGGAGTGATAAGGGGGTTTGAATCAGAGAATAATAAGATCAGATTTTTGGTAGTGACAGTAGGTTTAATAATCTCGGCAGTTGTGGGCTATATAAAGTTTATAAAAAAGAAATAAGTTATTTGGTTTGGGCTGATTGAGTAGCGTTGGGTACAGGAGTGGGGAGAACTAAAGTTTTACTTTCTAGCTTGTGAAGAATGTCTTTGTCGATGCTTTTGTAGGATAGATAGCCAGCGATAGAAAGGAGAATAAACAAAGTGAAAATTAAGGTTAATCCAATTTTGTCGTCTTTGTTTTGAGTCATAGTTATTTTGATCTGGTAATAGTATAAACGGTGGGATAGTAAAGGAAAATAGCCGGAGCTTCTTCAAGCAAATAAGTTTGAAATTCCTGATAGATTTTTTTTCTTTCAATTTGGTCATTGGTTTGTCTCCCCTCTTCTAGAAGTTTATCGATACGGGGGTTATTGAGTTTGGTAATGTTGGTGTTGGTTTGAGTTGAGTGCCAAAACAAGTATTGGTCGGGGTCTTTGGTGATAGCTCCATAGGTGAGGATGGTGTCATAATTGTCAAAATTAGGTTGATTTTCGATGGTAATGGATACGGGAATTTCTAATGTATTTTGCCAAGAAGTTTTTATTTCTTCTGCTAATGGCAACAATTGGCGATCGTTGACACTGAGATTAAGGTGTTCAATTTTTTCCTCTTTAAGAAGTTCTTTGGCTCTGGTCTTGTTGAGATTGTATTCTTTTATGTTGGGATAGTAGGCCCAGGAATTGGGAGAAATTGGTCCAAGCGCCCGTTCGTTTTTATCCCCTTTTGGGGTGGCGTAGGCCAGGGCTTGCCTAAGCTGGCGGCTGCCAAGTTTTTGGGTATTGATAAAAACGGCAACATATTT
Source organism: Candidatus Woesebacteria bacterium (assembly GCA_035350835.1). Lineage (GTDB taxonomy): Bacteria > Patescibacteriota > Microgenomatia > UBA12405 > UBA12405 > WARW01. The sequence goes on from DAOPUX010000035.1 coordinate 2,931, forward strand.
TTCGGTAGTTTCAATTTGTTTGTTGACATTGGTTTTGTGCCATTGGGTAAATTCTGTGGGTAAGGAATTAATTTTGATTTCGTCAACATTGCCAATTTTATAAGCATGAATAACATCAGCCTGATTAAAATAAAATCGATATTCAATAGAGCTAATATCTTTTTTGTATCTTGGTTTGAGATGAAGAGTTTTTATGTAGCCTTCTTGGTAAGTTACTTTTGAGACGACATAGTCCCCCAGCCCGTCAAAATTTTTTTTGATAAGCGGTTCTGTTAGCAAGGACATAATTGGAGTAAATTCGGTTTCAGAGCTGATTTTGATGACGGATGGCGATAAGGGGGTAATAGTGATTCCAGGGATTTCGTAATTGACATCATAAGCGGTAAATTTTTTGCCATTTGACCAAGAGAGATTATTTTTGAGAGTAAAAATATAATCTTTGTTGTTATTTTGGATTTCAAGAGATTCGACCAAAGGAGAAATAATAGCCTTTTGGTTTTCAGATAAAACTGATAAGCCGAGACTAATTTTTTGAGAGATATCGTCTGGAAGATTATCTATGGTATATCTGCCTTCTAGGCCAATGTAGTGGGGATGCCAGACGGGTAAGTTGTAAAACCCAAGTATTTTCTTGCGAAAAATAACTACTGAAATGATGACAAGAAATATGCCGATAAAAATGAAAGTGTGCTTTTTGAAATAAAGCCACAACAATTCCAGTTTAAATTTAATTTTGGTCAGCAAGGTTAGATGAGAGTTTGAACTATGGAGGAAACAATAAAAAGAATGATAATAAAAATGGTCAGATTAAACATAACTTTTTCCCAGCCGCGTTTTTCGACGGGAGCGCTGTTCATAAGGTTGGATCTAGATTCGGTTTCGCCACTGGATTGGAGAAAGATTAGTGTAGACAGAGTAAGAGAAAGGATTATTTGAATGACTATAAGAAAGGTTTTCATTTTTTGGGTTTTTTGGTAATGATTAAATTAAAAATGTAAAAAATTAA
>DAOPUX010000036.1:0-3351 GCA_035350835.1 Candidatus Woesebacteria bacterium
CCGCTTCATACAAACCTTTTTGGGTTTCACTCACATCATCAAAAGAAAAATTCGGTCCATAAACATTATTCGCCCCGGTCGAAGTCAAAAGTGATGTCAGTTTTGACGCTTTATCCACTTCTCTTAACACAATTTCTACCCCATTACTAATCCGCCATTGTCCCTTCCGGCTTTTTTGCACTCCGCCCTCATAATAAGTCTCTTCTTGTTGAAAAATGCTCAAATTCTGCGTCTTAATATCTTCCTCTTTTATCCCAAAATCTTTAACTGCCGCAATAATTGCCTCCATTTTGCTATTAACATCACTTATGGCTTTATCTTTATCCGAATTGACTGCATCCACTCCGGCATTAAAAGTCGCTATTTGATTTTTTTGGGTTGATTTAGCCTCGCCAGTCACCGTCACTGTCTCCGGCTGCATCCATCTAATCTTTCCCCAATTTATTCTCCCCCAAGGCAACAAAAACACTAATATTAACACTACTACCAGTATCATTACACCTTTATTATTTTCTTTCATACCTTAATTATCCCTTATTTTTAATTTAAATAAATATATCAAAAAACATCAAGTAATATGTCAAATCACATCATCAAGGGCAAAAAGGACATTTCTCTCCGGCATACCAACAGCCACATTTTTTACACTCTTTAAATCCCTCCGGAATCTGGCCTCTTTTAACCTCGCCATTGGCCAAAACATAATAACCAACCTTCTCTCCAAACGACCCCACTATGGTTGTTACCGAGCAGCCAAAACTGGCTTCAGTTCTCACCCCCATCAAACTGCCATACATATAATTTTCTACCTCCCCTCTTATTGTCATTTCAGTATTGTTCATTTCCAACTCCCGGTAACACAGCGAATATAGCCGAAAAATAAAATCTTTATTGTTCACTAATTCCTCTCCCAATTCACTTGCAAAACTCTCGGTATAATTTTCTACTATCCGATCAATTTGGTTTTTTGTCACCTCATTTTTAACCTCACTTATGGCCAGCAAATCAAAAATCTCTCCCAAACTCACTCCTTTTACTTCCACCGGCTGCGCCAGTATCTCCCACTCTGTCATCACTCTTTTCTCTCCCGACAATAAATTTCTCAACTCATTCATTTCTGCCAAATTATTTTTCACCGCCACCCGATTCCAAACCACCTTTTTCCCCTCCCGTCTCCAAAAATCAACACAGTTGCTAGCATATCCCAATTCCTCATTTTTAGGACTAAAATGAACCCACACCGACTCTGACCCTCTCCCTAAACCAGCCTCAATTTTTGTTATCGACTCAACTTCTTCCTCAACCCCACCCCTTTTGGTCAACTCCACCATCTCCTCCCCCGACAACAAGTCCACAATTTTCCCCTTCTCATCCAATCTAAATTTCAAGCTAAATTCCACTAACCCAAAATCTTCCGCTAACTGAGTTTTTAACTCCTGCTCCAAATTTACTCTCCGACAACCACCATCCAATCTTAACAAAAATTTTTCTTCTTTTTCTGGCGAAAAGCCAATTTGTCTTTCTTGTATCATATTTACTCTTAGTTTTGTTACAAACTAATCCCGAAACTTCGGGATGGCGCGAAAGTTTTGGTCTTCTGACTTAGAGATTACTCTCATCACAGTTGCGGCCCAGTGTAGGAATCAAACCTACTTCCCCCGGCATTATCTGCCGCCCCGACTTAATTTACCAGTCGGAGTTTAATTTTTAATTATTTAAAACTGCTTTCAAAAACAAATAATCTGACAGTCTATTAATATAAATCAAAATTCCTTTATCAACCTTACCCACCTTACCATACCCCACTAATCTCCTCTCCGCCCGCCGGCAAACGGTTCTGACCAAATTAAACTCTCTTGCCTTTTTAGTTTCAAAAACCAAAAATTCTTCCACATCTCCCTTATCCATTTTTTTAATCTCTCTTTCCAACCACTCAACCTTATCCTTTACTTTACAACTTGATAAACTTGATGAACTTGACAAACTAGCAATAATTCCCATAATTTCCTTCAAATCCTTGACTATCTTTTTCTCGTCCACCATCATCAATCCCGCCTGAAGTTCATCCAAACTCCCCATCGCCTCCAACAACGGACCGTCTTTGTCCACCATTTTCCCCCCACACCAGCTTTTGCCTCCATCACCTACTTTTGTTGTAATCATGTTAATTTATTACTTAAATTTTTTATATTTTTTATTCTTAAATCCTAAAATTATTTTAAATATTTTGTTTTTATTACTTTAAAACTTTAAAAACTTGACAAACTTTTAACTACATTTAGAGTAGCCACAAAACACATTGGTGCATTTAAAACAACCCTCTTCGGCTCTCAACGGCGAACCGCAGTCCGGACAAGCCCCAAATTTACTCTCCGCCTCCGCCTCATTATTATCTGGTTTAACCAAATCCATTTTCACCGGTATCTCTTTTTCTTCAAACATCGTCAACTGTTGCCCTCGGGAAATCTCCAACAACGATTTCCCCACCGCATCAAACATGCTTAACACTGCCCCATTTCCCATCCCCACCTTTTGACCGCAGGAAATTCCCACCAACTGCTCTGAGATCTCATCCAAGGTCGCTCCGTATTTTAACGCCAGTGACGACAATCTTCCCGTTACTTCTGCTGCTGCCGCCAAATATCCCCCACTTTTCCCCAAAGTCACAAACACCTCTACCGGACCATCATTTTCTTCATAAAAAATTGATGAATAAATACTGCCCACATCACACTTTTTCTTAATCCTGATTCCTTGAGCCACTATCGGCGTTGGTTTTTTCCTCGGTTTATAATCCAAATCATCCTTCGCTTCATCCTTTTTGTCTTTCACTTTTTGCAGCGGCTCAAATGATCTTGATCCTGTCCGATAAATGGTAATCCCCTTAGTTCCCAAAGCGTAAGCCAATCTATAAGCTTTCCGCACATCTTCTACTGTAGCAGTTTCCGGCAAATTAATTGTTTTTGACACCGCGTTGTCGGTAAACTCCTGAAATGCTGCCTGAACTTTGATGTGCCACTCCGGTTCAATCTCCAAAGCGGTTACAAACACCTTTTTTATTTCCTCCGGCACTTCCTCCACTCCGCCAAGCGTTCCTCCGTTTTTTACAATTTTCTCCATCAACTCCTCGCTATAAATTCCTTTGTTTTTTAACTCTTCTACCAATACCGGATTAACGCTATAAAGCGTCTTTCCTTCCACTGTATTTTTTTGAAATCCCAACGAAAATACCGGCTCAATTCCCGAACTCGTATCTGCCAACATACTGATTGTCCCCGTCGGCGCAATCGTGGTGATGGCCATATTTCTCGGCTTATAATCCGTGTTAGCAAACACACTCACGTCCCACAA
>DAOPUX010000037.1:0-3281 GCA_035350835.1 Candidatus Woesebacteria bacterium
TGTTTGATTTTGAAAAGCGGCGGCATGGCAATATAAACATAACCGCTTTCGATGAGATTGGGCATATGGCGGAACATAAAAGTGAGGAGAAGAGTGGCAATATGAGCGCCATCAACATCGGCATCGGACATAAGAATAACCCGATGATATCGGAGTTTTTCAAAATTCATTGTCTCCCCTATCCCCATTCCCAAAGCCACAATCAGATCTTTGAGTTTGTCGGAGGCAACGACTTTGTCCAGTCTCATACCTTCAGTGTTGAGAGCCTTGCCCCAAAGGGGCAAAATGGCCTGAAATTTACGGTCTCTCCCCTGCTTGGCAGAGCCGCCGGCGGAGTCACCTTCAACAATAAAAATTTCTGATTCTTCAGGGTTGCGGGATTGGCAGTCGGCTAATTTTCCCGGCAGTCCCAAAGATTCAAAAGCGCCTTTGCGCATAATAGCGTCTTTGGCAGCTCGGGCAGCTTTGCGAATTTGGATAGCCAGAATAGATTTACCGACAATAATTTTGGCAACATCGGGATGTTCTTCAAAATAAACTTCAAGTTCCTCACGGACAATTTTGGCGACAATGGGCTGAACTTCACTGTTGCCCAATTTACCTTTAGTTTGGCCCTCAAACTGGAGATCTTTGGAACTCATGCGGATGGAAATAACGGCAGTTAAACCTTCGCGGACGTCATCACCGGTAATAGTGTCATCTTTTGACTTCATCATTTCTTTTTTGGCGGCGTAGTCTTTGATGACTTTAGTCAGACCAGTTTTGAAACCGGTTAGGTGAGTTCCGCCTTCGTGAGTATTGATGATGTTGACAAAAGAGGGAGTATTTTCTTGGAAAGTATCGTTGTATTGTAGAGCAATTTCAACTCCGATTTCGTTTTCTTCCCGCTTGATGAGAATAGGTTCATGGAGAAGAGTTTTGTTTTTGTTTAGTTCTCGGAGCAGAGAGACAATGCCGCCTTCAAAATAGTAATGATGTTGGGTTTGATGACGGTCGTCGTAAAAGTGAAAATAAATTTTTGAAGTTAGATAAGCCCGGTCTTTGAGAGACTTAATAACGGTTTTATTGTCAAATTCGAGGGTTTCTTTGAAAATCTGAGGATCGGGAGTAAAGGTGACGGTAGTGCCGTCAATATTTTTGGGGACGATTTTTTTGAGACGGTCAATTTTGGTTTCGGGGATTTGAGTAAGTTTAGTTTTGACTGAACCACGGGAGAATTCGATAAATTCAATTTTGTGATTGCGGCGAACTTCGATTTGGTAATTAACTGACAGGGCACTAACACAAGCAGCACCAACTCCATGCAATCCGCCGGAAACTTTGTAGGCTGAACCTTCAAATTTACCGCCGGAATGGAGAGTGGTCATAATAACCTCAATAGCTGGTTTGTTGTATTTGGGCATAATGTCGGTGGGAATTCCCCGACCGTCATCAGCAACGGTAACTGAATTGTCCTGATGAATAACAATCCAAATATTTTTAGCAAACCCGGCTAAAGCTTCGTCAATAGAATTGTCGATGATTTCGGTTAGACAGTGATGTAATCCCCGACTATCGGTCGAACCGATATACATAGCTGGGCGTTTGCGGACCGGCTCTAAGCCTTCGAGAACGACAATTTGGTCGGCATTATATTCTTGAGATGGTGACATTGATATTTTTTCCCTTAAACTAGTTTAAAAATGGTTTATAAAACTAAATTAATTCTAACAGAGCTAAAATAGGTTTACAATAAGCAAATTATTCCTAAAGATAGGGTAAATATACTATATAAAAACTATGGATTTTTAGGCAAAATTTTTGAGAGAATGTCGTAGGAAACAACTGAGGCAGCCACCAAAACATTTAAGGAAACATTGATGCCGTGCATAGGAATTTCGACGATAGTATCGACCATTTTTAGAACCTGGGGTGAGATACCGTGAGATTCACTGCCGACTACTAGGGCTATAGGAGTTTGATATTTGGCCTGGCGGTAGTCAAGACTTTTTTGATTTTGTTCGCAAGCAACAATTTGATAACCAGATTTTTTTAGTTGGTTGAGACAATCGAGGGTGGATTCAAATTGCTGCCAAGGAACCCATTTCCAAGTGCCAATGGAAGCGCGATGAATTTTTATGTTCGGCGGAGTGACAACCGGACCACAGAGATAGAGTTTTTGGACTCCCAGAGCGTCGGCCAAACGAAAAAAAGAACCAATGTTATACGTATCTAAAACATGATCTAAAACCAAAACTAGGGGGTGGCGTTTGATCTGAGACTGCATTTTTTGAGCTGTTGAGGGGCGGCTGCGTCTAATTTGGTGGGAATTTAGTTTTTTCATAAAGTTTATTTTAGCAAACAAAAACCCCGCCGGAGCGGGGTTTAGGGATTAACCAAAAAATTAACAGCCGCCCTCGGTGGCTCCTTGAACCTGACCGTCGGGAGACTTGGGGGTCTCAAGAGTGGTTTTACACTCTTTTGGGGGTCGGTTGAAAGAAGCACAGATGGCCTCTTTGATAGCATCAGGAGAGCGGTATTGGCTTTGAGTAAAGACTTTATTGCCAATTTTAAGAGTACCAGTATTATCCTGAGTATAGGCGGATTCGGGTGGGAAAGCGATCCCGTTGACAAACAGAGTTGGAGACCCTTGAACACTATTTTTGGTAGTAAGAGCGATTTCCTTTTCGATTAACTCTCCGGCCTGATTGTTGAAACACTCAGTAATTTTGGTGGTATCAAGACCAGCTTGTTTAGCCTGATCTTCCCAACAAGTATCGGCATTTTTGTCGGTGCAGTTTTTGTTGACATTCTCAACAAACTTCCACCAATTGGTTTTGTCTTCACTTTGGTTGTAGGCACAGATTTCTCTAACATCCTGATTGGCTTCTATCCGACCATGAAGAGAGCCGTAATAGTTGTTACCAATTTTGAGATATTGGCTTTCGTTAGTGCACTCTTTGAGCATGGTGTTAATTTGAGCCTTACAATCTTCGACACTTTTGAGCTGTCCCTGACTGTTTTGGACATACATCTGACAGTTAGCAGGATCAGGAACATTTTTTTGACAATAATCATTGAGACTACCTTCAACCTTGCTGAAAATGTATTGAGGTCTGATATCAGCTGATTTGCCTAGCAAATCAAAGACTGGTTTAATAACATCCTCGGCGTCGTTACCAAAAGGACAAAAACTCATAACATAAAACTGGAATTCGGGCTTATCTGATTTCTTGGCTTCAAAAACATTTTTGGCTTTGACGGCAACAGCGCCACCATTGGTTTTAAGCCAAGCAGCTCCA
>DAOPUX010000038.1:0-3211 GCA_035350835.1 Candidatus Woesebacteria bacterium
ATTTCTTCCATCAACTCTGTCAGTGTTGACTATTCCACCAGCGGTGATACCCGAACTGTTCACATCTCCACCGACAAAGGTCAGCTAAATTTTTCTGCTGCTAACTTCAAAACCGTCTTCAATCTTAGAGCTCCGGGAGCCTTAGTTATCAAATCCGGTCTTTTTAATCTCGAAAAGAAATAATTTTTTTTGCTAAACTATAGTTATGAATCGATCTCAAGATTTGGATGCCATTGCCCCCGATGATCCCATCATCCCCGCCAAAAAATCTGCTCCTGTCAAAAAAAAGAAACCTTCTGTCAAATCTGATTCTCCTGCCGCCGAACCTGATGTTTATGGACTTCTTGGACACACCCAAAACTCATTTTCTTCAGTTTTAGTCAAACCCAAAATCCTTTCTTTTCAGGAGCAAGACGATGGCGAAAAAATATATGTTGGTCTCAGACCTCACTGGATTAACAATCTTTCCTGGATTGTCACTTTTGTTTTTATGATTTTTCTCCCCATCTTGTTTAAATATATTGACATCCTTGATATTTTTCCCGTTAGTTACGTTAATTTTATTTTAGTTTTTTGGTATCTTTTTACCTTTATTTATGCCTTCGAAAAGTTTTTGAGCTGGTATTCAAACATTTTTATTATTACCGACCAGCGCATTATTGATATTGATTTCAAAAATATTCTCAACAAACATTTTGTCCAAACCCGGTTTGCCCAAATTGAAGATATTTCTTCATCCATCAAAGGTATTCTTGGCACCTTTTTTAATTATGGCGACGTTATTATCCAAACCGCCTCCGAGGACAACAAAATTAAATTTGAAAAAATTCCCAATCCCAGCAAAATCATTATGGTTATCAAAGATCTCCAGGATCTCGACCGTCAAAAACGGGGAGGAGCTTTATGATTTTTCCCCAAAACCAAGTCCTAACCAGCTACTTTCTTTCTGCCGTCAAAGTTTTTCTTTTTATTCTGGCAGCCATGTTTGTTTTTCTCTCAGCTATTGTTGTCAAACAGGTAGCCTCCATTACCAAAAGTGTTTCTGATAAATTTAACCCCACCCTGACTCTTATTTCTTATATCTTTTTAATTCTCACCCTTATTTTAGTTCTGACTGTTTTGACTTTATAGTATCATTAATTAATGCACTTCACTTGTCGCTCTCTTATTGGCAAAACCACTCCCGGCTGGTGGTCGCAATACTGGGAAAATGAACCCGACGACGATCAGAAATTTACCAAAGGCCACCTTTTTGGCTTAATCAGCCTTGAGTCGCTTGATGCTCCCGAACTCCAGGATATCGGTCGGGATATTATTGCCAAAATAAATCAGTTTTATTTTTCCCTAGAATCTTTTTCCGTCACCCAAAATCTCCGCCAAACCCTGTCCCATATCCAACAACACCCCGAATTTGCTCACCTAAAAATAAACATTACCCTATTAATAGTTGTTAACCAACAATCCTTTTTTGCCGCCCTGGGTGATTTTAAAGTTATTCTCCAACGGGAATCAAAAATAAGCCAGATTCTTGCCGGCAGCAACCAGGACATCACTTTGGTTTTTGGTCCCATTGTTGGCGGTGACAAGTTATTTATTATCAGTCAACCGTTTTTTGATAGCCTTGGTTTTGACCAAATCAAAAACTTTCTTCTTGATACTCGCTTATCTACCATCGAAGAAAATTTTTTATCTTTTCTTTATTCTCTTAATGACCAAACCGGACACACCTCTGCCCTTATCCAAGTCCACCAGGATTTAGACATTCCCATCCCTGCCACCGACACCCCGCCACCCCCAATCCCGCCCCCGCCCGCGTCTCCCCCAAAGGATTCTTCTCCTTCAGTCTATCTCCGTCGCCATCCTCATTTTAAAATCGGCGGTCGCAAGAAAATTCAAATTGCCGTCGCCCTGCTTCTTCTGTTGGGCTTGCTTGTTAGCTTCTTTTTTGGTTATCGCAAAAATCAGTCCGCCCGGGCCGAATCTCAATTTCAATCTCTCAAAACCGAACTCGAAAAAAAACTCAACCATATCTCTGTTGTCAAAAGTCTTGATCTTAATACTGCCTATCAAACCGCCAAAGAATCAAAACAGATTATTCAAAAAATGTCTGATCTTAAGATTCACTCCGACCAGGTATCTCAATTTCAATCTCAGGTTGATTCCATTCTTTCCCAAACTGGCGACAGCGACGTCTTTTCTCCTCAAATGCTCTATGACACTTCCCTGATTGTCAGTCAACCCGGTTTTTCCCGGATATTTTTCTCCCAAAATAATATCTATCTTCTTGATCCCATCAATGGCCGGATTGATAGCTTCGACCCCAACACCAAATCCACCAAAAACATTAGTCTTTCTTCTGAACTCAAATCCGCCCAAAAAGTTCTGACTGATGCCAACAATGTCTACACTCTGATTCAAAATCAGATTAAGTTAGTCGAAAAAAATAGTTTAACTTCAAAACTGGATTTTAGCTCTCATTCCTCTCTTAATCCCACCGATGTCCAGTTCTGGAATGGTTCTATTTATGTTCTTGACGCTCCTTCCCAGTCAATTTGGAAGTTCACTCCCAGCGCTTCCGGTTTTTCTTCTCCCCAATCCTGGCTCAAAGGCGAAACTAAACTTAATCTTGGCACTAATTCTCTTGACATTGATGGTCGGATTTGGGTCCTGACCGATTCTGGTCAAATAAGTTTCTATACCAGCGGAGTTGATTCTAAATTTAAATCCAACCAGTCGCTCAATTTTACTCAAGCCAAATTTATTTCTACTCCCGCCAACAGCGATTACCTTGTTTTTAGCGATGAAGCCAAATATATCTATACCTACAAAAAAACCGGTGAATTCAATTCCAAATATAATTTAGGGGATCTAAAACTTATTGATCTTACCTTTGATCCCGCCGCCAAAACTATTTATTTTTTGGCCGGTGATCAAAAAATATACAAAATCACCCTATAGTTCCAATTTTATACTTTAAAAACTTTACACACCTGATAAACTAGCCTATGCGCTATTTCAACAAAGATTCTCGGGATTTTAATTTTATCCACAAATTTGAGGCTGGTCTCGTTCTCACCGGCGCCGACGCCAAATCTCTCCGGGTTCAGCCGCCGCAATTTTTGGGTTCAAAAATTGAGGTTATCAACGGTCAGCCTGTCATTTTTAATCTCAAAATTCCCCGATATAAATATTCCCAAAATCAAATTACCGA
>DAOPUX010000039.1:0-3133 GCA_035350835.1 Candidatus Woesebacteria bacterium
AGCCGGTAGCCGTCATAGCCTTGGTGAGCCATTACCTCACCAACAAGCTGGTAGCAAGTACACCACTCCCTTCGCGACTTGCGTCTTTAATCCGAAGATACTATAGGAAATTACCCCGCCTTTCGGCGGACTATGTCCTACAAAGGGGCATGTCTGTACTTATTACTCACCCGTTCGCCGCTACCCTGCAACCCTACACGGAACCAATTACAGCTTAAAAACAGATTACTGTTTAAGAGAGGTAATAAACTCCGTGTAAGATTGCGGGGCCGCTCGACTTGCATGTCTTAGGCACATCGCCAGCGTTCACCCTGAGCCACGATCAAACTCTTAGTACTAACACCCCGCAGATGCGGGGTAAAAAATTTTGAAAAAATTCCGCCCAAAGGCGGAAGAACTTTCTGGTACTAACAGTATACGGCTCTAAATGAATGCATCGAAATTTTAAAGAACAATTCTGCCTGAAATCAGGCAGTGAGGTTATTATATTACACAAGTTGAAATTTTGCACTAAGTAAGTTCAATCAGCTTGGCGGAATTAAGGATATTTAAGCTTTCCGGTTCGGCGGAGGTAAAGATGGTTTGATATTGACGGCAAACTCTGACAACTAACTGTTGGTGGTCTACGTCAAGTTCGGAAAAAATATCATCAAGCAAAAGGATAGGTTTGTCCTGATAAGTGGCTTCGAGAAAATTTATCTGACCAAGCCTGAGGGCTAAAACAGCCAGTCGCTGTTGGCCACGACTGCCCCAAAAAGCTAGGTTTTTGTCAACCGAAGGGAAAGAACTATTGTCAAAACTGAAGTCGTCTCGGTGGGGACCAAATTGGGTATGGCCACGCTGCAAATCAAGAGAATAGTTTTTTTTAAGTTTATCTTCGGTAAGAGTGGAAGGACGGTAGTTTAAATTAAGAACATTGATTTGAGGGTCGGGGTGGCGGGCAAAGAAATTGTTAACAGATTTGACAAATTGAAGGCGAAAATCATGAATAATATTGGAATTTTTGACCAAAACCTGATCCCAATAAAAAAGCTCACCTGGTTTGGCTAAATTGAGCTTGATTTGGTCTAAAAGCTGATTGCGGTGCTTTAGGGCCCGATGGTATTGGGACAGGGCGGAAGTGTAACGCCATTCGGTTTGGGAAAAAATTTCGTCCAAAAAATCGCGGCGGCGGTTGGGCGATCCAGTGACTAGACGGATATCTTCGGGCTGAAAAACAACATTTTTGATGACACCAAGATATTTTTTTCGGGTCTTTTCGACTTTTTGAATAAAAAATTTTCGGGAAATACTGCCGGTGGGAGAAGTAATATCTTTGATGAGTTTAATTTCTATTTCTGACTCGTCGCCTTGATTGTCGACCAGTTTGGCTCTAACCGAGACAAAATTTTGATACCAGTTGATTAGTTTGGACTGACCGGTAGATCTAAAACTTTTTCCGGAAGAAAGGAAGGAAATTGATTCCAAAATATTGGTTTTGCCGCTGCCATTGGGACCTAAAATAAGGTTTAGTTTGGGGTCAAATTCAAAAAGTTGGTTGTCGTAGGAGCGGAAATTTTGAAGTAAAAGTTTGGAAAGATACACAAGAGTATTGTAACAATAAAAAAAGAAAAAAGGATTAAAGGATTGGTTACCTCATATAACCACTATCCAAGGCCTGTAGTGTTTGGGTGTCCGGTACCAGAATTTGAACAATGGTTCTTTGATGAAGAAAATTCTCTAAAAAGAGTCTTTCATCTTAATGGATCAGACAGTATCCCTTATAAAGAATTAAACCCAAAAGAGAGAATAAATAAATTATATGAGGATGCAAGTAAAATAGGTTTATTTGATTTTGGGGAGACAATCTATGATATTTACGAAAAAATAACAGATGGTATGGATTTACATTGTTTGGGTTATGGTGATCGGAGTCCGAGTTTCAAAAAATTTAAGTCTGATTTTTTAAATAAATTAAGACAATTTCAAATATAGGCTTTGTTTCTAAAATATGGTCTTTTTGTTGTTATAAAACCCTTGTCCAGCGGGTTGGAGTTGAACCAACTTACGACAGTTTTACAGACTGTTGCCTAACCGTCCGGCTCCCGCTGGTTTAGTGCCTATGATTATACCAAATAATTAAATCTTGTTTATCGGCTTTTGACTACTTGTGAAGTGAATGATCAAAATAATATGATAAATACAGATGCAGGAGAGACTGGGGTTGAGAATTCCGGATTTGGAAAGCAGAAACAGAGCGGTTAATCCAAACACCGGAGCGCTAATGCCCCACAGTGTTTCAAGACATTTAGATCGGGGCGGCGAGGTGTTTAGGGATAATGGAAATAGGTTTGGGCAAGGAACATTGTTTCCGCCACACGTGAAGTCGGGGGATATTACCAAAATTGAACGAATTGTGTCTGTGGAATACTACAAATTTAAACGAGGACGAGAGTCAAAAATATTGAGCTGTCAGGAGGCGGGCGGGGCTGACAGAATTACGATGAACCTGGGACAATTTGGAGTGGAAATAGTCGGATCGTTTGTGAGAAGAGGAAGTTTGTGCACGGTTTTTCCGGAAGAAGAGAGAGATCAGACTTAATTTGCTATGATTCTTTATGGCGACAATAAAAATAATTTCTTGGAATGTAGCTGGAATTAGGGCAGGTATCAGGAAGGGGTTGTGGCAAAAAATGAGACAAATGAAAGGAGATATTTATTGTTTTCAGGAAACTAAAGCAAGAAAAGATCAAATAGATTTTGGCTGGGAATATCCCCAAGAATACAAAGATTATTGGAACCCGGCCCAAAAAGCGGGTTATTCAGGAGTGGCGACTTTTAGCAAATTTGAACCGAAAAAAGTGATTGTGGGCGACAGAGACAATGACTGGGATGATGAGGGACGAGTGATAATCACCAAATTTGATGAGTTTACACTGCTTAACATTTACTTTCCCAACGGCAAAAGAGACAAGGGTCGGTTGATGTACAAAATGGAGTTTTATGAGTATTTTTTGGAATATATTAATAAGTTAAGAGATCAAGGAGAGAAAGTAATTTTTTGCGGGGATGTCAATACAGCCCACCAGGAAATTGATTTGGCCAGACCGAAGGAAAATGCAAAAACATCGGGATTTTTGGAAATAGAACGAAA
>DAOPUX010000040.1:0-2983 GCA_035350835.1 Candidatus Woesebacteria bacterium
TAAATTAACCCGACAGCCCAAGGGTCTTATCAATGCTCTTATCAAAATTTCCTCCGACCCCAATCAAATGCAAACCGCTTCTACTGCCACCGCCTCGCTCTATATCAGCAACCCTTTCAAAAACAACAAACTTGCCAGTTTGTTTTCTACCCACCCCCCGATAGAAGACCGGATAAAAGCCTTAAGTCAGATGCTCTGACCCAAAACTTTATCAACTTTAAACTTTGTAACTTGATAAACTAATCTATGTCTTTTGTTCATCTTCATGTCCATACTGAATATTCTCTTTTGGATGGGTTAAACAAAATCAAAAACCTAGTTTCTGCCGTCAAAGACATGAGCATGAATTCTTTGGCGATCACCGATCATGGCAATATGTATGGTGCTATCGAATTTTACAAAGCCTGCCAGAAATCAGACATTAAACCCATTATTGGTTGCGAAACTTATCTTGCTCCCAACGGTCGTCTCGACAAAACCTCCACCAACCGCCGCAATCAGCACCTCATCCTCCTCGCCAAGGATTACCGAGGCTACAAAAATCTGATGAAATTAATCAGTATTAGTCATATTGAGGGTTTTTATTACAAACCTCGCATAGACTGGGAGACTCTAAAAAAATACAGTCAAGGTTTAATCTGCACCAGCGCCTGTATTGAAGGGGAAATTGCTCAACTGATTTTGGATGACAATTATGATCAGGCCAAAACCAGAGCCAAAGATTTTCAAGACCTGTTTGGTCAGGATTATTACTTAGAAATTCAACGCCACCCCAACCTTGAAGGCCAAGATAAAGCTAATGAAGGTATTATCAAAATCAGCCGCGATCTAGGCATTCCTTTGGTTGCTACCAACGACGCTCATTATCTAAAAAAAGACGATGCTTTTGCTCAGGATGTTTTAATGATGATAAACACTCAGACTACCATCAACGACTCCAAACGACTCAGTCTCATAAACATCCCTGACTTTTACATTAAATCTCCCGAAGAAATGTCACAGCAGTTTGCTGACTACCCTGATGCTCTCGAAAACACCCAAAAAATTGCCGACAAATGCCAGCTAGAAATTGAACTAGGTAAGTGGTATTTTCCCAAATTTAAGCTCCCTCCCAAAAAAACTGCCGAAGAGACACTCCATGATTTAGTCTATCAACAGGCGAAAAATCATTATGGTAAATTAACTCCGGAGATCAAAGAACGCCTTGACTATGAACTTGATGTTATTAACCCCAAAGGTTATGCCGCTTATTTCTTAATTATGTATGATTTTATTCGTTGGACCGAAAAACATAATACTCCCACCAACACCAGAGGCTCCGCCGGCGGTTGTCTGGTTGCTTATGTCTTGGGTATTACTTCAGTTGACCCTCTAATTTATCAACTTCCTTTTGAAAGATTTCTTAACAAAGACCGACCCTCACCCCCCGATATTGACCTCGATGTTGCTGATGATAAACGTCAAAGTATGCTTTACCACATCATCGATCAATATGGTCAGGATGCGGTGGCTCAAATCTGTACTTTTGGCCGAATGATGGCCAAAGGCGCTGTTAGGGATACTGCCAGAGTCTTAGGTTACGAATATGCTGTCGGCGATAGAATTAGCAAAATTATTCCTCTGGGTTCTCAGGGTTTTCCCATGTCTATCAACAAAGCTTTGGACACCACTCCGGAACTTAAACAAATGTATGACACCGACGTTGATGCCAAAAAAATTATCGACACCGCCAAGCAAATTGAGGGTTGCGCCCGCCATATCAGCGTCCATGCCTGCGCCATCGTTATTTCTCCCACGGTGATTACTGATTTTTCTCCCATCCAAACTGAAACCGGCGGCGATAAACCCATCACTCAATATGAGATGCACGCCTGTGAAGATGTGGGTTTAATTAAATACGATATCTTAGGGATCAGAAACTTATCTTTTTTGGGTCAATCTGTTTTGAATGTCAAAAAAAGCCGTAACCTTGATATTGATATCCGTAAAATTCCTCTTGATGACCAAAAAACTTTTGATATGCTTTCCCGTGGCAGCACTATGGGTGTTTTTCAATTAGCCGGTGAGGGTATGACCAAATGGATCAAAGAGCTCAAACCCAACCGGGTTGAAGATTTAATGGCCATGGTGGCTCTTTACCGTCCCGGACCTATGGCCATTATCCCCGAATACATTGCCCGAAAAAACGACCCATCTAAAATTTCCTATTTTGATCCCAAAATGGAAAAGTTTTTGCAAAGTTCTTATGGTCTTTTGGTCTACCAGGATGATTGTTTATATACTGCCATCGAACTTGCCGGATACAATTGGGTTGAAGTCGACAAGTTTAGAAAAGCTATCGGCAAAAAAATTCCCGAAGAAATGGCTGCCCAAAAGGAAAAATTTATTTCCGGCTGTATTGAAAACGGCTATACCAAAAAAAAGGCTGAAGAAATTTTTAAACTTATCGAACCTTTTACTTCCTACGGTTTCAACAAAGCTCATGCCGCCTCTTACGGGATGTTGGCCTACCGCACCGCCTATATGAAAGCTAATTTCCCCGCTGAATACATGTGCGCCCTGCTCACCGCCGAATCCGGAGACGCCGAAACCGTTACTGACGGTGTCAGTGAATGCCGACATTTAGGCATTATTGTCAGTCCTCCGGACATCAACAAATCTGACAGCGGCTTTGAAATGGAAAAAAATCCGGATTCTCTTGAAGGCACCTCTATTCGCTTCGGTCTTAGTGCTATCAAAAATGTCGGCAACGCCGCCATCGATAATATTCTTAATGAAAGAAACAAAAATGGTCCTTTTTTGAGTGTCAGTGATTTTTGTATCAGAGTTGACAGTCAAAAAGTTAACAAAAGAGTTTTGGAAAGTCTCATCAAGGTTGGCGCTCTGGACCAATTTGGCGAACGCAATGCCATTTTAGCTTCTTTAGACAAAATTAGATCCGATTGCGAAAAACTAAATTCCAAAAAAAACAGCGGTCAATTCG
>DAOPUX010000041.1:0-2914 GCA_035350835.1 Candidatus Woesebacteria bacterium
ACAGGGTGATGGTGTCTGAGGGAGATGTTTATGTAAATGGAAATAAATTGGATCAGGATTTTTTACCAGAGCCTGTTTATACCTCGCCGGGTGATTATATGCAGGAAGGGGTGGAAAGGGTGGTTCCTGATGGTCAGTATTTGTGTTTTGGTGATAATCGGCCCAATTCTAGAGATGGACGTGAATTTGGTCCAATCAATAGAAAATTGATTGTAGGGAAAGCGTTTATGAAGTATTGGCCAATCAGTGCGGTGGAAATGGTGCCGAAGGTTAGTTTTTAGTTTTTTGCTCGGACAGGTCTTTTTGGCAGATTTGTTTGTAAAGGCCTTTGAGATTGTCAAACCTTTGATCAACGCTACCTTTGAATTGAAATGTGACTTGGGTGGCAACGTTGGTTTGGGTTATTTTTACATGAGTAGTGTTGTCGTTAAAAAAGTTTTTCATATCTAAGCTGATATTGTCTAATCTGGATTTGAGAAATTGGGGGATGTTTTCTTTGGTGATAGGAACCGAACCTTCTTCAATTTTTTTCTTCATTCTTCTAGCGATGTCTTCGGTTCGCCTGACTGAAGCTTTTTCTTTGAGGACAATTTTGTAAGCTTCAATCATAAGCCGGGTATCACTGATACTGGACAAAGCTCGGGCGTGACCTTCGCTAATAAGTCCGGAGAGGAGTCCGTCTTTGATGGCGTCTGGCAGGGTCAAAAGTTTAAGACAGTTAATAACATAAGGGACGCTTTTGCTTACTTTTTTGGCGATTTGATGATTATCAAAACCGAATTCGTCTTTTAGCCGGAGAAAGGCTTTGGCTCTTTCGATAGGGTTAAGATCTTTTCTTTGGACATTTTCGACTATAGCCATTTCCAACATTTGTTGGGGATTGGTTTGCTTAATGATAGCCGGGACATATTCGAGTTTGAGAATTCTGGCCGCCCGCCAGCGACGTTCGCCGGCGATTATTTGATATCCGGCGGGAGTTTTGGCAATAATCAGGGGCTCTAAAATACCATGTTCTTTTATAGATTCAACCAATTCGGAAACTGATTCGGGAGAAATAATGCCGCGGGGTTGAAGCGGATTAGGTTCAAGTTGGTTGGTAGGTATTTGAGTGATTTGTTTCATAGAAAAAGGTTACTATGAAAACATCCGTGAAAAAAGAGTGATAAACTATGTCAAAGCAAGTCAGTTAGCTATTTTTTGGTGACTGAGACAAATCTTTTACCCATTCGTTTGAAAAATTTCACTAGACCAGGTCTGATGGCATAGATGGTGTAGTCTTTGCCCAGTTTGGTGCCTTCACCGGCGCGAAAACTAGACCCGACTTGACGGACAATAATTTGTCCGACTTCGGCTTTTTGACCGCCGAATTTTTTGACACCGCGTCTTTGACCGGGTCGATTTGATTTTTGATTAGTTTTACCTTGTGATTTTGTATGTGCCATGAGTTGTTAATCGTGATTAAAAAGTAATTTTTGAAATTTGAATTTCGGTAAGTTGCGGTCGGAAGCCTTTGGTTTTGCGGTATTTTGATTTGGCTTTGTATCTAAAGACACGAACTTTTTTGCCCTTGTAATTTTTGACAACAGTAAATTCGACTTTGGCGTCTTTGACGGTGGGAGTGCCAACTTTTATATTTTTATCGTCGGCAACTAACAAAACCTGGTCGGTGCTATTTTTACTACCTTCTTTTAGGTTGAGATTATTGATAGATAGTTTTTGGTTTTCGGTAATTTTGAACTGAGAACCAGATAGGGCAATAACGGCATATTTCATACTTTTGTAGTATAACACAGGAAAAAAGGTTGACAAGATTATGAAGAGTAGATGATGCCGATAGAAAAAAGCAAGGTCATAATTGAAGAGCCGCCGACGGAAAGAAAGGGCAAAGGGATACCAGTAACGGGAAGGATGCCGATGTTCATACCAATATTTACAAATACCTGCATCCAAATTTGGAGGGCAATCCCCAAGGTAAATAAAAATAAAATCCGATTGTTGCGAATCAAAAAAGCCTTGTCTATAAGGGTTTTTATGAGAAAATAGTAAGCCAAAAGAATGATAGAAATACCGACAAATCCAAGTTCTTCGGCAGTAGCGGCAAACATAAAATCAGTATGTTTTTCGGGAAGAAATAAAAGCTGTCCTTGTGTCCCCTTTTTGTAGCCTTTACCAAAAAACCCACCTGAACCAATGGCAATTTTTGACTGAATTACATTGTAGCCTTTGTCTAAAGGATCGGATGAGGGGTTGAGAAAAGTGACAATTCTTTCTTTTTGGTAGTCATGGAGAACAAAGTTGTAGATCAGAGGTGACAAGGTCAAAAATATAGCAGCAATAATTAAAGATATTTTTAAAAATTTTCGATTGTAAATAATGACCGGCATCATGAGAAAAAGAACCGACATAGCACTACCTAAATCAGGTTGGATGGCAATAATACCGACAGGGATAAGATGAAGAAGAGGAAACTGAGTGTTGCCCAAAAATAGCAGTAACCAGGGTTTTACGATTTCTGAAGGTTGAATGGAAGCAAAGCCAAGATCGATCCATCGGCGTGAACCTCTGGTGATGGAGTTGAGAATAATTGGCAGTAAAAGCAAGGCACAACTGGTAAGGAATATAAGCCATTTGGAGGAAGAAATTTGTTTGGGATTTATCTGTCGACCGATGAAAAATAAGATTAAACCAATACCCCAGGCAATAAATTGTTTTTTGGTAAGGGCGGGCGCCATGGAACTGACCATAAGAATGTTGATGGCAAACAAAAAAACCAGGCTGATTAAAACCGGTAACCAAGGAGACTTAGACATTAATAAATTTTAGCTGACTTTTTCGATTTTTAGTTGATCAGCTTTTGTAATAGATTCGGCTAAGGTTTTGGATTTGATTTCAGTTTCAAAATCTGAAGGCCAAT
>DAOPUX010000042.1:0-2842 GCA_035350835.1 Candidatus Woesebacteria bacterium
GGATATGTTTTTGTTCGTTTACCCCAAGTTGTTAAATCTAAGTTTTTAGTAACTTTTTATAAAATAATTTTTTCTTTAGTATTTATAGCTCATCTTATTTATCCTTACTTTGCCATCAAATCATACTACGGCAGTCTAAAAAAATATCAGGGGTTAGATGGTCTTAAGTATCTTCAAGATCTTTACCCCGACAATTACCAAGCCATTCTTTGGATTAATCAAAATATTTCCGGTCAACCGGTTATGTTGGAAGCAGTTGGGGATAGTTACACTACTTTTAACCAGGTTTCCTCTGCCACCGGCTTGCCTACGGTTCAGGGCTGGGTAGTTCACGAATGGTTGTGGCGGGGTGGTTATACCGCTCCTGCCGCCCGCCAGGCAGAAGTTGAGATTATTTATTCATCTTCCAACTTAGACGAAGTCAAAGATTTATTATCAAAACACCACGTCAAATACATTTTTATCGGTGACAAGGAATACGAAAAGTACCCCCAGTTGAACCCCGACAAATTTAAATCTCTTGGCGGCGATATTGTTTTTCAGTCTGGCAAAACTATTATTTACCGACTATAGTAAACCTACATGTCAGATATTTTAGAAGGTCTCAATTCTCAGCAGCAGCAAGCCGTCACTTATACCGGTTCGCCGTTGTTGCTTTTGGCTGGCGCCGGTTCCGGCAAAACCAGAGTCTTGACTCATCGGGCAGCCTATTTTGTTGATCAAAAAATTGCCAAACCCAGCCAAATTTTATTACTCACTTTTACCAACAAAGCCGCCGGTGAAATGAAACAGCGGATGTCAAAATTACTGCCGGATACTGCCGGTAAATCAAAATTGCCCGTCTCCGCTATAAATTTATGGGCAGGGACTTTTCACTCTTTTTGCTGCCGCGTTCTCCGTCGTGATGGCCGTCATATTGGTGTTGACCCCGAATTTGTTATTTATGATACTTCCGACCAGGAGGACCTAATCAAATCCTCTCTACTTGACCTTAATCTCAGCCCCAAAGAATTCAAACCTTCCAGTCTGCTTTATTTTATTGAAGCTGCCAAAAATAATTTTAAAACTCCCGCCGACACGGTTTCAGAGTCCCGAGGTTTTTGGCAGGAGTATGCCAGCAGGGTTTATCGGGTTTATCAGCAAAAACTTGAAGAATACCAAGCTTTGGATTTTGATGATCTTTTGTTCAAAACTGTCCGTCTTTTTATAGAACACCCCCAGATTTTAGACAAATATCAGGATATTTACCGCTTTATTTTAGTTGATGAATATCAGGACACCAACCAAATTCAATATTTGCTGACCAAACTTTTGGCTCAAAAATATCATCAGCTTACGGCCGTCGGCGATGCTTCTCAAGCCATCTACGGTTGGCGCGGAGCCGATTTTAAAAATTTGATGAATCTGACTCTTGATTTTAAAGATACCAAAATCATTAATCTCGAACAAAATTATCGTTCCACCCAAATAATCCTGGATGCCGCCAACTCTGTTATTTCCAAAAATATCTCCCACCCCGTCCTTAAACTTTTTACCCAAAAACAGTCTCAGGACAAAATCAAATTATACGAAGCTGACTCTGAAATTGCCGAAGCCGAATTTGTGGCTCAAAAAATTAAATTCATTCAGGCTAACCACCGCATCCCCCTAAGAAATATCGCCGTTCTCTACCGTATGAATGCCCAATCCCGGGTGATCGAAGAAGCCTTTCTCAAATACAGTCTGTCTTATGTCCTTATCGGCGGCACCCGGTTTTATGAAAGAGCCGAGATTAAAGATATTTTGGCTATGATCCGTTTTGCCGATAACCGCCGTGACAAAATTTCTCTCGATCGGCTTAACAAGGCTTTTGGCAAACGCCGCCTGTCAGTATTTATGACTCATCTTGATAATCTTGATATCTCTGATCTAAATTCTCTCCAGGTTTTAGAATCTTTGGTCACCGGTTCCGGTTATCTTGACCGTTACGACCCCAAAGACGAAGATGACCAAAAGAAAATTGAAAATATCAAGGAATTAAAATCTGTTGCCGCCACCTTTCCCCGCCTTAGCGATTTCTTGGAAAATGTTGCTCTGGTTCAACAGGAATATTCTCTTCAGGAAAAAAACAAAAAGAAAGAAAATCGCGATGGCGTCAGACTTATGACTCTCCATGGCGCCAAAGGTTTGGAATTTGAAGTGGTTTTTTTGGTGGGTTTTGAAGAGGGGATTTTGCCTCACTCACGGTGTTTAATTGACGAATCTGAGGTCGAAGAAGAACGCCGTCTTTGTTATGTCGGCATCACCCGAGCCAAAGATTATCTTTATATCTCTTATGCCAGTCAGCGACTTTACTTTGGCAAAAGCAGCCTTAACGAACCTAGTCGTTTTTTAGCCGATATTCCGAATAATTTGATAGAATTAGACGAACCCCAAGAAATTATCAGAGATTACCGTCATCGTCGCGAATCCTCTGATGATGATCTTATTTACGACCCTGATATTTACTAATATGACGACCAAACTTCTTACTCGTCCCAAAGACAAATCAAAATATAATTCAGTTATCAATCACCCGGTTCAAACTTGGGAGTGGGGTGAGTTTCAACAGAGCCAAGGGCATAAGATTTTCCGTTTCGGCGTTTTTGATCAAAAAGATAAAATTGTCTCGGCTTACACCATCAGTTTTCATCAAATCCCCAAAACCAAGTTTTCTATCGGCACCATTTTGCGCGGTCCTGTCGTCGATGAAGATATGCTCCAAAATATCAAACAAGTTGCCTTGGAGCAAAACGCCATTTTTGTCAAACTGGAACCGAATATTCCCAAATCTCAAGCTTCAATGCAATTCTCCAATTTGGTC
>DAOPUX010000043.1:0-2599 GCA_035350835.1 Candidatus Woesebacteria bacterium
GGAAACTAAAATTGATACCGATCAAGAGATGTTAAAAAAAGCTTTTAATGCAGCTGAATCAGGGATTGAACATTACTTTGGTACCGGCAGCACCAAATACACCGGTGATGATATTCAAGGATCAGCTAATCTAAGTGTTACAAGCTTTGGTGACAGTCAGAAATTATCATTTAACAATGTAACTTTACCAGGAGGGACAGAATACTTCTGGTTGGTTGACAGACTGACAGACGGAACTCTGGGAACTAGTTATTACAGCACCAACAACCCTTCAATTTCTATCTGTGATCGAGATGGCAAGACAGGAAAATACAAGATCAGTTACTTCTATCTGTCAGGAGCCACCTATACCAGAACTAATCAAACTTTGGATACCGATTCAACCGGTTGTATTGCTGGAAACTTTAACCTGTCAGCTGGCAGATCGCTACTGCTGACCGTAACCCCAATTGGTTTTGCCTCAAAAATCCAACTGGGAGGTTCAACTAACTTTCCTATCCAGGGAGAAGAGATTAGTTCTACCGGAATGGTCTCAGGAGTTAATAATACCGTCACTATCCTTAATCGTTATGAGATTCCGACCTTCATGCTGGAAGCGATAACTTCAGGTGGAAAGGTGACAAATAAATAGGGTAGTTTATCAAGTTGAAAGTTCGTAAAGTTTGTCAAGTAGAAGGGATGTGCAAGATAAAAAAGAAAATCTGAGGGGTGTGGGTGAAAATATATTGTTATAATGGAAATATGAAACAACAAGAGACAAAAGTGGCATTTTTTGGGGTTAAGGCGTGGGAAAGAGACATAATTGAGCGGGAAATAAGTAGTTTGGATACATTTGGAGTGGGTATTTTTGAACAAGAAGTTCAGGAGGCAATTGAGTTGGCAAAGAATTATGAGGTAATTTCACCATTTATTTATTCCAAATTGGACAAAAAAGTTTTGGTAAAACTGCCAAAACTAAAATTAGTGGCCACCAGATCGACCGGATTTGATCATATTGACAGCGATTATTGCAAGTCAAAAAAAATCAAGATTGCAACTGTGCCGGAATATGGTTCTGATACGGTAGCAGAATATGCCTTTGCTCTGCTGTTGGCAATAGCCAAAAAGGTGGTAGTGGCCAACGAGTCGGTAGAGGATGGTAATTTTAGTCCGGAAGGGTTGACGGGAGTGGATTTGAAGGGAAAAACTTTGGGGGTAATCGGCGTGGGGAAAATCGGGCAAAATGTAGTCAAAATCGCCCGGGGTTTTGGAATGAAAGTATTGGGAGTGGATGCCTACAAAGATCCAAAAATGGTAAAAAAAGCCGGATTTGAATATGCGGATTTAGAAACTTGTTTAAAAAAGGCGGATTTTGTGACGCTGCACGTGCCGGCTAACCCAAAAACATTTCATTTAATAAATAAGACCAATATAAAGTTAATGAAATCGGGGAGCTATATCATCAACACCGCTAGGGGAGCGGTGGTAGAAATAGAGGCGTTGGTATGGGGATTAAATCATGGGATTTTGGCGGGGGTGGGGCTGGATGTAACGGAGCAGGAAATGAGAGTGGATGATACTGAGACGGTGATGGACAAAAGTCTAACCAAGGACAGTCTGCAGGATATTTTGAGCTTTCATTTGCTAAGAGATCGGGATGATGTGGTATTTACGCCGCACAATGCGTTTAATACCAAGGAGGCGATTGAAAGAATTGTGAAAACGACGGTCAAAAATATTAATGAGTTTATCAAGTTATCAAGTTCATAAAGTAAAACACAATCTCCCCCAACCCCTCTTTAACAAGAGGGGAGGAGAAAATCTCCCTTGTCAAAGGGAGATTTAGAGGGATTGAATTAAGTTTATAAAGTTTTTTGGGATCAACCCTCATCATCATTTTTCCACTGGAAAATGAGGTCTGCAACGCAGGCTCAAATACGTTCCAAAATGATGATTTCGGGTTGCGGGAATTAAATTAAGAAATATTATCTTATTTTGATTGATTATCGTTGTTAGGGTTGGATTTTGAGGAGTTGGAATAGAGGTTAAGGTATAATGGATTAAGTTAGAAGTTAAATTTAAAGATGAAAGCAGTCATTATTTGCGGTGGGGTAGGTTCAAAAATGTGGCCGATGAGCCGAAGTGAAAGCCCAAAACATTTTTTGCCGTTGTTGGGAGGAAAGTCGCTGTTTCAGTTGAATTGGGAAGCCTTGAGGTTAAAATTTAGTCCGGAAGAAATATTTTTGCAGACAAATGAGGCGCAAGCCAAAATTGCAGTGTCGCAAGTATCGGAAATTAAGGAAGAAAATATATTTGTCGAGCCGGAGATGCGAAATCAGGGGCCGGCAACCGGATTTGCGGCGGCTCAGTTAATCAAGCGGGGTTTTGGAGAAGAAATGTTTATTTTGGTGCAGGCGGATGTGTTAAGAGAGCCGGCAGAAAAATTTATAGAAATGATTGAAGAGATGGAAAAACATAGCAGTGGGGGAAAGTATATGACGGGAGGGTTGGTGCCGGAGTCGATTGTCCGAGGGGTGGATTATTTGGTAAAAGGTAATTTGGTAAGTGAAACTAATGGAGTGAAAATTTTTGAGGTGGCGGATTATATTGACCGGACGGA
>DAOPUX010000044.1:0-2543 GCA_035350835.1 Candidatus Woesebacteria bacterium
TAGACTTGACAAATTGTTTTTGCCCTAAAACAGGGTTTAACTAAAATAATGTTTCTTATTAGCAACTAGTCCCCTACTCTGCTAAAAACTACTTACTGACGGTGTATCTCTTATAATATTAGACTTTGGCGGCAAAAATACAGCTTAGTTATTTTTTTTGGCTGGTGTCGGTTTGACTTCTTCAATCTGGTTGGTGTTTTCGATGATGGTCATGGCAGTTAGTTTGTCTTCGTTTGACTTAAAACGCATTAAAATAACTCCTTTAGTATTTCGGCTTAGAACCGGAATATTTTTGATGGGGAGCTTGATGGTGACGGCTTTTTTGGAGACCAAAATCACCTGCTCGACGGTTTCAGAAACCACTTGGGCGGCAGCGATATTTCCGGTTTTGGCAGTCAGATTAGCTACCTTGACGCCGATACCGCCCCGTTTTTGGAGGGGATAGAGATAAACATCGCTTCTTTTGCCAACACCGTTTTCGGTGACAACCAGAAGATGTCGGAAAGGTTTGAGAGCCAATTTATCTTTGGGTTTTTCGATAGCCGGAGGAATAATATCCATACTAACTAAATGATCACTTTCTTTTAGTAGAATACCTCTAACACCGCGGGTGTGCCGACCCATGGGACGGGTGTCGGATTCGCTAAAACGAATACATTTGCCGTGTTTAGTGACCAAAAATATGTGGCTTTGACCGTCGGTGACCTTGGCCCAGGCCAACTGATCGTCGGCATCGAGCTTGATGGCAGCCAGGCCGCTTTGACGGATATTTTTAAATTTTTCTACAGAAGTCTTTTTGATAACCCATTTTTGGTCGCCAGTAGAATGTATTGAGAATGATTATTCTTTTTAACATCCTCGGTATCAATGGCTAAAACGGTATGAACACTTTCTCCCTGGAGAATATTGATGAGGTTAACAACAGCCTGACCTTTGGCCTGACGGTTGCCTTCCTGAATATCCCAAACCTTGGTTTTGAAAACCCGACCGCGATTGGTAAAAAAGAGAAGGTCGTTGTGAGTGTTGACGGAGAGCAAACAAGCGATTTCATCCTCTTGTTTGGTGGTCATACCGATAACACCGATACCACCGCGTTTTTGAGTTTGATAAGTTTCTTTAGGAACCCGTTTGATGTAGCCGGTTTTGGTAAGGGTAACTAGGGCCGGTTCGTTGGGAATTAGGTCTTCGTCGCTAAAATCTTCGAGTCCACGGATATAAATTTTGGTCCGGCGGGAATCGGAATATTTTTCGATGATTTCTTTGTTCTCGGACTTGAGAGCGGCAATCATTTTTTCCGGTTTGGTGATAATGGCGGTAAGTTCGGAAATAGTTTTTTCGACCTGATTATATTCTTCGTCTATTTTTTGCCGTTCCAGACCTGAAAGTTTACGAAGCTGCATATCTAAAATAGCCTGAGCTTGAAGATCGGTAAAGCCGAATTTAGTCATTAATTTGATTTTGGGATCTTCGTCGGGCTTGGTGCCGCGGATGGTTTTGATAACCTTTTCGATAACATCAAGGGCTTTTTTGAGACCTTCTAAAATATGAGCCCGCATCATAGCACCCTTGAGATCAAAGATGGTGCGGCGGCGGATAATGGTTTCGCGGTGACGGAGAAACAGAAGCAACATTTGGCGCAAGTTTAGGGTTTGAGGAATGCCATTAACTAAAGCCAGCATGTTGGCAGAATAAGATGATTGAAGTTGAGTGTATTTGAAGAGTTTGTTAAGGATTGATTTGGGGCGGCCATTTTTTTTGATTTCGACTACGACTCTGATACCATGTCGGTCTGATTCGTCCCTAAGATCGGAAATACCGATTATTTTTTTGTCATGAACCAAGTCGGCAATTTTTTTGACGAGTTCGGCTTTGTTAACCTGATACGGGAGTTCGGTGATAATAATGCGGACTTTGCCGGATTTGGTTTCTTCGATATTGGTTTTGCCCCGAATATCAAATTTGCCGCGACCGGTATTATACATTTCAATTATTCCGGTTTTTCCATATATTTCTCCATAAGTGGGAAAATCCGGTCCTTGAACCACTTGGGTGAGATCTTCAATAGTGGCGTTAGTTTCTAGATTATATTTTTGTTTTTCTAACTCAAAGATGGGTCTGAGAACTATCTCTTGGGTGGTTTTGGCGGGAGCCAGGATGTTGCTAATTTCGATATCATCGACGACTTTTTCGATGTGGCCCTTGTCCAGACAGATATCGATAGCTTGACAAAGTTCTTTGAGATTGTGAGGAGGAATTTTGGTGGCCATACCGACGGCAATACCGTCAGCGCCGTTTAGAAGAAGGTTGGGAACTCTGGCGGGCAAAACTACCGGTTCTTTGATGGTGGCATCAAAATTGTCCATCATATCGATAGTATCTTTGTTGATATCCGAGACCATTTCCTGGCTGATTTTGTCCATCTTGACTTCGGTGTAACGCATGGCGGCCGGAGGGTCGCCGTCGATAGAGCCGAAGTTTCCCTGACCTTTGATAAGGGGGTAGCGGAGAGAAAAATCCTGAGCTAGGCGAACGATGGCCATATA
>DAOPUX010000045.1:0-2444 GCA_035350835.1 Candidatus Woesebacteria bacterium
TGCGATGCAGGCTCAAACACGTTCCAAAATTATGATTTCGGGTTGAAGTAAATTATTAAGATTGGATTTTAAGGCAAAATTATGTCATTTCATTCCAAATTTTGACCCGAAAATCTCAATAAGTTTGTCAAGTTCATAAAATAGAAAGATTTATAAAACAAGTTTCCTTTGTTAAAGGGAGATTTAGAGGGATTGTGGGGTTGAAAATTGGTCTTAGATTTGGTATAATTTAGGTATAGAAGTTAAATAAAAATGAATCTAAAAGAAGGTTATTTAGAGGACAGAGCTAGAATGGTGGAAGCGGCAACTTTGGAGATGATGCACAATTCGGAAGTAAAGTTAGGCTTGAGTGATTTGGATAATTTTGAAGGGGGAATGTTGTTGTCAGATCAGCGGAAGGTGGATATTTTAGGTTGTGTAATTGGGGTTAAGCCAGCGGCGATGATGAAGGGTTGGTTGGAAGCTGGGGATTTTGGGGAGGAAGTGGAGTTGGGTCAGATAATTAGTCGATTGGGGTTGGAGTGGGCGATGGAAATTAAACCGGTAGAAAGGAAATTTGAAGTAAGTTTGTTTGTGGCTAGAGATAAAGAAACTTTGGAGCAATTGAGAGAAATAAGTCAGCAATCAACTAAAGATGTTAGAAAATTAGCTAGACTTCAGGGTTATCCGGAAACGGGAGTAGAGGTGATGTTGGGAGAAGAAGAGGCTTTGGAAGGGGAAGTAATAGTTGATTTAGCAAGAAAGGATATGGCTTATATGTCGTTTTTTGCGCCGCCAATGATGTCTTTGAAGAATCATCGTCGGGAAGTGGCCAATTACAGTCGATTATTGATAAGTTCAACTAAAAAGAATTTGCCAAGGACTTACGAAAAAGCAGTGAATCGGTGGAATACTATTCGTAATGATTGAATGGGTTTAGTATAATAAAAGCACCATGTTTGATTTCAGAAATTGGTTGATTGAGGAGGGTAAATTAATTCAGGAATTTTTGAAAAATGAAGGGGTGTTTGTGGTGGAATTTTTTAAAAAATTTTTGGGCTGGGCGGAATGGATTAAAGTGCAAACATCGAAATTGATGTATCGGCAAAGGGGGAGGTTTTCACAAAGTTTTGTAAATGTGGCCATGTTTACTTTGTTTTTTTTGGTGATTTTGTTTTCGGGAACGTTGGAGAATTTGGTGATAAACAGCGAGGGAAGTGAAACCAGTGGGAGCAATTATTTGTTGGCGGCGGCGAATCAGGCGGGAGCCAATACTTTAATTTCGAATTTACCTAAAGGGGAGACGACGGAATATCGAGTGCAGGAGGGAGATACAGTCTCAAGTATTTCTCAAAAATTCGGGGTAAATATAGATACGATTATTTGGGAAAATAATTTGAAGTCGGTAGGAGCAATCAAGGTGGGACAGATATTAAAAATTTTGCCAGTCAGCGGAGTCAAGCATACGGTTAAAAGAGGGGAGACTATTTATAGTATTGCCAAGGATTTTCAGGTGGATGCTCAGAATATTATTGATTATCCGTTTAATACTTTTGCCAATGATGAAACTTTTTCGTTGAGTGCGGGTCAGGAGTTGATTATTCCTGATGGAATTAAGCCGAAAGAGGTGGTGATTGATAAAACTAGATATACGGCGAGGACGGTGGCGCCAATACCGGGGGTGGTGGGCGAGGGTAATTTTATGTGGCCGACATCGGGAGCGATTTCTCAGAGGTATGCTTGGTATCATCAGGCGGTGGATATTGCCAATCGATCAAATCCGGATGTGGTAGCATCACAAGGGGGAACAGTGGTGACGGCGGGTTGGAATGCTGGTGGTTATGGGAATTATGTAGTGATTGATCATGGTAATGGTTATAAAACTTTGTATGCTCATTTGTTGAATAATTCAATAGTGGTCAAGGCTGGTCAGAGGGTGAGTCAAGGGCAAAAGTTGGGAGTGATGGGAAGTACAGGTCGGTCGACGGGAACTCATTTACATTTTGAGGTGATTAGCAGTAAAGGGAAGTTGAATCCGCTGAATGTACTTAAATAGTTCATAAAGTTTATCAAGTTCATCAAGTGGAAAGTTTGTCAAGTTTGTCAAGTTCATCAAGTTTATTCCCGATTCAGCTAAAACTTCATCGGGATTGGATTTTAAGGCAAAATTATGTCATTTTATTCCAAATTTTGACCTGAAAATTTCAACAAGTTTATAAAGTAGAAAGATTTATAAAACAAGTCTTCCTTGTTAAAGGGAGATTTAGAGGGATTGTGGGGTTGCAAGGATTGTGCGGAGAAAAGAGGGTTTAAAAGGTTGTCGAGAGGAGATGATTTTGATAGGATTTGATTATGAATAAATTTTTAAGAATTTACACTAGGTTAGTGTTGGCATTGATGCCATTGTTTTTTTTACCGGTTATTTATGATGGTTTTGGACTAGGGAAAGTCAGTTTTTTGGTATT
>DAOPUX010000046.1:0-2377 GCA_035350835.1 Candidatus Woesebacteria bacterium
CTTCTAGGCCAGCCTGTTTTATAAATTCAATTGCTGACGGTCTCTCTGTCATACCCCAAATTATACCAATTTCCCAACTTTTTTACTAATCTATAGCTTCTGCTAAAATTAATCATCTATGACTTCAGCCGGTACTAATTCCCTTACCAACCATATCCGTTCCTACCGTTCCGCTCTCAAATCCAATCTTGAAATCACTATTCACTCTCTCAAACCTTCTTACCTCCGCCTCAAATCACTCCTTCACCCTCTCGCTTCCGACCCAGATGAGATCGATTTTTCCGCCCTAATTTATTGTCTCAATCGACTTCCTCAAGTTACCGCCAAAATCTCCAAAATCGTTCTTGGTCAAAGCCCGGAAATTTATGCCGATGCCGGTTACGCCAACCTCCTTTCTTGGCAAATAGTCCAAGCTCACAGCCGCCGTCGTGTCGCTTACTTCAATTCCAAAACTAAAACTCTTGCCTATCTCATTGCCTCTGTCTCCGATATTGATGACCTTGTCAATATTCTTATTGCCTTCCAAACTGAATGGAACAAATTTAATCATCTTCTTCATAAACACTATTCATCTTTCAATCTTCTTCTTAAAGATTTTCACACCCCAGCTTTTTTGGACAAATTCAAACTCACCTCCGATACCTGGCAAAAATTTTTCACCTCCCTTGGCTTCGACTGGAAACAAGAACTTGGTTATATCTACCACTCTCCTCTTGATCTAAAAATCCAACTTCTATCTGCTTCCTGGCTTAATTACACCAAAACCTCCCAAAGATGGTGGAAAAATATCGCCGCTACTGTCTCTTCCACTTTTCACATTTCTCGTCAAGAAATCTATTTTGTTTCCAGCAACACTCACAGTCTTATCAATGCCATCACCGGCTTTCCTACCACCCACCAATCCCAAATTATTGATTTTATCCACCAACATCATCCTCATCTCTACCACCACTGGCAAAAAATTATTGATGGCAACACCCGCCTTAATCTCACCGACTTTCTTTACTATGCTTCTCGTTATCTTCTCCATCAACCTAAATATCAATCTGCCTATCAAAAGCTCCAACGCCAACTTGGCATTATTACTATCCCCAATCAAGAATATCTCGACATTACCGTCCAAATAATTCCTATCAAAAATATTCCTGCCTCCCCCCATCTTGATTCCCGTCTCAAAATTACCCGTCCTTCTCAACTCAAAAAATCCCCCGCTCTTATTTTCAATATTGACTATCCTCTTGGTTTTGCCGCCTATCACATTCTTAGCGAAGTCATGCAAAATGTCCGCCATGTCAATGGTGTCTACATACTTGGCAAAGCCGCCACTCTCAACAGCGAAATTGGCGATATTCAAATTCCTCGTCTAATTTTCGACGAACACACCCAAAACTCCTATCTTTTCAAAAATTGTTTCAACAACTTTTTTCCTTTTGTCAACCATCAAGGTTCAATTCTAACCAATCAACGAGCCGTTTCTGTCCTTGGCACCTTCCTCCAAAATCGAGCTTTAGTCAATTTTTATCTCAAAAACAATATTACCGTTATCGAAATGGAATCCGGTCCCTATCTCTCTGCCATCACCGAAGGTACTTACGATCAACAAGCCCCCAAAAATACCATTGTTGATCTCAATTCCGCTCCTTACGACGTTGGTATTATCAACTACACTTCCGACACCCCTTTTTCTTCTGTTCAAAATCTTGGTGATTCTAATCTTGGTCTAAGTGGTATCGAACCCGTTACCCTCGGCTCCCTCGCCATCCTCCAACGAATCATCAACCTTGAACAAGTTAAATAGTTTCTTTTCCTACTACAAACTTATCATTTATTGTACCCACTCCTATCACCACTTCATCTCCCGAACCAATCTTACCATTTATCACCGCCTGTCCAATCGCATCCCCCAAATCCAATTCTATTACCCGTCGCATTTGCCTTGCCCCCAACTCTAAACTATAACCATCTCTAACTATTTTCTCCACCACCCCACCGTCAAATTTCAAATTAATATTTCTCTTTAATAAACTTTCTTTTAATTCTGTCAACATCAACTCCGCCACCAACATCAAACTCTCTTTTTCCAATGGCTCAAACACCACCACCCCATCAAATCTGTTCAAAAACTCTGGTGAAAACATCCCCTGTTCTTGAACATAATTTAAAACTTTTTTTCTCAATTCCTCTCCTCTAACTCCGTTTTTTACTTCCTCTCGAATATATCCCGCCGCCGCATTCGATGTTGCTACTACAAACAAATGCTTCCCGATTACTTTTTTACCTAACTCATCGTTTATATAACCCTCATCTAGCAATGTCAAAAACAAGTTGTATACCTTACTATCAGCTTTCTCGATTTCATCCAACAACAATAAACTTG
>DAOPUX010000047.1:0-1119 GCA_035350835.1 Candidatus Woesebacteria bacterium
AAAACATATGCCTAGCAGGTGTTTGAACAAGGTAACTTTAATTGGTAATTTAACCCGTGATCCGGAGTTGAGATATACACCGGGGGGAATGGCAGTAGTGTCTTTTGGACTGGCTACCAACCGAGTTTGGGTAACTAAACAGGGTGAAAGAAAAGAGGATGCTCAATTTCACCGAATTGTGGCTTGGAATAAACTAGCCGAGCTTTGTTCTCAATTATTGTCTAAGGGAAGGAGAATTTATGTTGAGGGCAGAATTCAATATCGGGAATTTACCGATGCCGAGAACAATAAAAAACAAATTGCCGAGATTATTATTGATGACATGATTATTTTGGACAACAAAGGAGTCGGCGGAGCTGATCATGGAGAAGCCATAGATTTGGCGGGAACTCCGACAGAAGAAAATGAAACTCCAGCAGCTGAAGGGGGAATTGAAGACATTGTCATCCCGGATGATATCGGTGAAGTGGCGACTGAAGAAAAACCGGAAGTGGAAAAAACTGAGGACACTGCCGATAAAAAAGACGAAGAAATGCCATTTTAATAACTTATGATGAAAAAAAGCAGAAAAGACAGTTTATTGATAGCCAGAAGAAAAGGAAAAGAAAAGGGGTGTTCTTTTTGTAAGAACAAAACCGTGCCGATGTGGCAGGACTATGAGAAATACTATGAGTATTTGTCTCCCCGAAGCCGGATTGTGGCTCGTCAATATAGCGGAGTCTGCGCCAGACACCAGCGGAAGTTGGTGAAGGTGATTAAACAGGCGAGACATTTGGGATTGCTGCCTTTTACGACTAAATAATAAGTCTTTTAAAATCCCCCTGATTACTTTTGGTGTCAGGGGGATTTTTGGTTATAATTAATAATCATGGGCGGTAAAAATAAAACAAAATGGATAATAAGAACGGTGGGGGAAGTGTCATATGAGGTGAGTGAGGGAGATAGAGTAGTAGCAGGAAAATTATTGGCCAAAGTCAAACCTAAAGTGGTGGAATCATTTAATTTTGCCCAGTTTTTTGGCAAATTGGATGGAGAAAAATTGGAGCAGCTAAACCAAAGTTTTAAAAACAGCTGGGTTAACAGTGGAGATTTGTTGTGTTTGACGGGGGGGTTGTTTCC
>DAOPUX010000047.1:1219-2317 GCA_035350835.1 Candidatus Woesebacteria bacterium
GTGTTGGTTAATTCCAGGGTGGGAAGATTGTTAATAGTGTTAGAATAAAAACATGCGGCTAAAGAATTTAAGAAATCTATTTTTGGGATTGGCATTGATGTCGGTAGTAGCGCTGGTAAGCTACAAAATCGGTCAAGGTAACAAGATTTTGCCGGTTAATGAGGGTAAATTTGATTTGTCTTTGATGTGGGAAGTCAAAGATATTTTGGCAGGAAAATATTTAGATAAAGATAAGGTTGATAATGAAGCCATGAGATACGGGGCGGTACAGGGAATGGTGTCAGCTTTGGATGACCCTTATACTATGTTTTTGCCGCCGGTAGAAAATAAGAGCGCTAACGAGGATTTGGCGGGTGAGTTTGCCGGAGTGGGAATCTCGCTGGGATATAAAGATAAAACTTTGGCGGTAATGTCGCCGATAGCCAAAAGCCCGGCGATGAAAGCCGGGGTTCAGGCAGGGGATTTGATTTTGAAAATTACAGATAAAGCAAAAAATGTGGACAAAGACACGGCGGGGATAAGTTTGGATGAGGCGGTAAAGCTGATCAGGGGTGATGTGGGGACGGAGGTGGTATTAAAAATGTATCGGGAGGGTAAGGCGGACACATTTGATGTTAAATTGGTTCGGGATAATATAGAAATTCCGGGAATGGAGTTGGAATGGAAAGAGTCGGAGGGGAAAAAATATGCTTGGGTTAAATTTTATAAATTCAGCGAGCAAGTGTTTAAAGAATGGCCGGAAATTGTGTCAAAAATAAAATCCGGTAGAAGTAGTAATTATGGGGGAATAGTTTTGGATATGAGAAACAACCCTGGGGGGTATCTTCAAGCAAGCGTGTTGGTAGCTTCGGATTTTCTTAAGGAGGGAGTGGTGGTCAAACAGGAGTCAAAAAAAGGAATTGATGAGGTTTATCGGGTTGATCCCAGCGCGGGCGGTTTGCTAAACGACAAACTGGTGGTGTTGGTTAACGGCGGGAGCGCATCGGCAGCAGAGATTTTGGCAGGGGCTCTAAGAGATCATGGTCGGGCTAAGGTAGTGGGTCAAAAGACTTTTGGCAAGGGGACAGTTCAGCAGACGGAAGAATTCAAGGATGGCAG
>DAOPUX010000048.1:0-2279 GCA_035350835.1 Candidatus Woesebacteria bacterium
TTGATGCTTATACCGGACAAGACCTGAACTTCAGTATCAGTTTCAATTCCGGTATCTATGTAAATTTTTTCTAAGGTTTGATCTTTTTTTACCCAAACATAGGTTTTGTCATCTTCATAATTGATAGCCTCAAGCGGCAAAACTAAAGCGTTGGTTTCTTCATCAAGGATAATAGTGGCATCACCATCCATACCCAGACGATAGCGCATATCCTGATTATCAACGTGTAGTTTAAAATCAATCTTGTAAACTGTGGAGGTTTGCCCCGGGACAGGGGTAAAGGCAATATTGGTAATTTCTGAATCAAATGTTTCCTGAGGATAGGCATCAATCTTTAGACTGGCTGATTGACCAACTTTGACTCGGGTGACATCGTCTTCATCAATTTCGGATTTAAAATAAACTGAATTGGGGTCGATGATGGTGAAAGCGGAAGAAGCGGGAGTAATGTTGACTCCAGGGTTAGCAGGCTCGGCGCCAGTGACAATGCCGTTAATGGGACTCCAAATAGTGGCATATTTGATGGCTAAATCATTTAGTTCGTAGCTGATGACAGAGTTATTGAGCGAATATTGAGACCGGTTGAGGATGCGCTTCATTTCGTCGGTTAAGGTTAAATTATCTTTTTCGGTTTTGTATTTATCCTGGGTATCATCAAATTGAGATAATTGGGTTTTGTAATTGTTAAGAGAGATTTCCAGTTGTTTTCGGAGTTCCTGTCTGTCAAGAGAGGCCAGGGACTGCCATTTTTTGACCCTATCCCCTTCCTTGACACCAACCCAAATTAGTCTGCCTGGAGTTTGAAATCGGACTTCAGCTTTGTCTTTGGCATCAATCGAACCAGATAAAGTAATACTGTAATTAATATCTTTTGTTTTTGGTGTAACAACAGTATCTTTTTTAGGATTGAAAACTTGAGGGTTTTTGTATTTTTGAGCTTGGATTTGGTGAAAACCCCAAAAAAGAATCAAAGCTATGGCGAGACCTAAAATAATTTTTTTACGATACTTTTTGAGAAACTTCATGCAAGCAATTGTATCATTAAGTTTGGGTTTTGTCGGCTTTAAGTTGGCGTAATTTCCACATAAACAGTTTATATGGAGTTTTGATAGTTCCCGGACTTTGATCTTTGACAAAATATCGGGCTTGTTCCAGAACATTTCGGTTGGTATTTTTGGCCAGACGGATATAAAGTGAGCGGTTTTTCCAATCGCCTAATTCTTCGGCTAATTCCAGACCGTAGGCCTGATATTCCATTTTGACGTATTTTTGGCGCTGTTTAAGAGTATCTTTGAATTTTTCCAATTGTTGAGAGACGGGAGTGGGTTTGTCTTGTCTCATTTGGGCAACTGAAGATATAAAATGTAGGCTTGGCCGTCGGTAAGGAAGTTGTTGCCGCTTTTTTTGGTGCCATAGGTTAGTCCGGTAAGATTTATTTTTTCAAATGACTTAACAAAGCCGTTGTGAGTCAGCTGATTTTTTATATCCTCTCTTTCATTATCAACCAAAAGTTCGGTTTGGTGGAAAGGCATAACAATTTTAAACTTTTTTTTGATATTTTGGTCAAAATGGGCAGTTCCTACCCAAACTGGTTGATTATCAGGAGTAACAAAATTGGTTTTCCAAAAGTGGATGTGATGACGGGAGCTGACAGATCCGGGAGTATCTGGCCTGCCAAAGCCGATTAGGTTGGGTTTGGTATCCCAAAAAACAGGGAGTCCGGGAGCGTTGGGATATGGTTGATTAAAAATAACGGAATTTACCAACTTGGCATAAACTTTGATTCCGGGTCGGTCCAAAAGATACCAGCCAATGTCAGTAAAGGCGCGGTTGATGAGAGATTCACTCCCGACAATAATAATGTTAATTGGTTCGGCAGGATAGGAGTTGATAGATTCACTAACCTTGGGGAGCTGTTGAAAAAGTTGGTATTTGATTTGGTCGGGAGTAATGGTGGTAACAGGGGGTGGCTGGTTTTGGGGTGATTTTGCCAAAGGATGAGTGTAGTAATAGGAGTAAATAAAAGCTATCCAAGTGAGAATAAGGAGAACGGACAAGGATCTGGCAACAACGGGGTGAAATTGAATGGAATCTGGTTTGGGTGGAGTAAACTTTTTTTTGATTTTGAGGGAAGTAGCCATAATGACTAACCAGGCGCTGCCGACAGCCAGACTAGCAAGGACATCGGAGGGCCAATGAGCTCCCAAATAAATCCGGGAGATACCAACTAAGCTGATAAGAGAAAGGCTAATCAAAAAGATAATCACTTTTAAAAATTT
>DAOPUX010000049.1:0-2262 GCA_035350835.1 Candidatus Woesebacteria bacterium
GGGGAGAGGGCGGCGTCAGCCTGGATTTCACCCTCAATAATTAAGTCGGGATATTGAGATTTGATAATTTGGGCGGCTTGATGGACGGTGTCAACACTGGGTCCAATGCTGCTGCCGTTGGTGGAATAGGAAAGAAGAGCAACTCGGGGAGAAGGGCCGATAAGTTTGACAAAACTGTCGATTGATTGTTGGGTGATTTGGGTAAGAGTTGGTGTATCTGGACTAATGTTTATTCCACAATCAGCAAAAACCATAATCCCTTGGTAACCGATGTCAGGGTGAGGAAATTCCATAATAAAAAAACTGGAGATAATATTTTGGTTAGGGGCGGTTTTGATAATTTGAAGTCCGGGTTTGAAAGTGTCGTGGGTGGTGCTGGCAGCGCCGGAGACTAAACCGTCAGCCAGACCGGTTTTCACCATCATGGTGCCAAAATAAATAGGTTGGGTAATGAGTTCTTGGGCTTGGTTTAAGGTTAAACCTTTGTCAGAACGGAGTTGAAACAGATTTTGGGCTAGATTATTTTGAGTTTCAAGGTTATGATGGAGATATTCTTTGGTTAACAAAATAATATCGGCGATTTTTTGGTCGGTGGCAATTTTGGCAGCGGCCTGAATTCTGGAGTCGTGGGCGTCGGCTAGGACAATTTTTTGGAGATTCGATTGGGCTTGGGTGTAAATTTTTTGGATAATCGGATTCATAAATAATTATATATTAAATATACGTCCTAAAATAGGGTATAATCAAAAATACAAAAATGAAAGATAAGACCAAAAAGACCCTTAAATATTATTGGGGGGCGATGAAAAACCATAAAACGTCGGGGTTGATTTTGACAGCGGCGGTAATTTTGGGGTCAGTGTTGGATACAATTGTGCCGATTTTGTCGAAAAACTTTTTTAACATTCTGTTTGATGGAGGAGTTAGAGAAGAGATTGTCAAAAGTCTGATGGGAGTGTTGATATTAATGGCAGTAATCAAATTTTTGCGGTGGTTGTTGTGGCGGGTGGCTTCGTTTTCGATCAACTTTTTTGAATCAAGAACTATTGTTGACCTGAGTCGGCAAGGGTTTGATTATTTACAAAAACATTCATTTTCTTATTTTTCTAATAATTTTCCGGGATCAACAGTTAAAAAACATAAGAGTTTTATAAACACGTTTGAGTTTTTGGCTGACCAAGTATTTTTTGAAATTATCCCGGGGATAGTAATGGTAATGGTGATGATTTTTGTGTTAGGTCGGGTAAATATATGGTTGGGTTTGGGAATGCTGGTATGGATGGCAATATTTTTGCTGATAAATTGGTGGTTTACTAAATACAAGCTGAAATATGATATTCAGAGAAGTGAAGCGGAAACAGCTACCAGTGGGTTGTTGTCTGACACTGTCAGTAATAATTTTAATATTAAACTATTTAACGGCTACATTTATGAGAGTGAAACTTATGGTGACTTGTCAGAAAATCTCCATAAGATACGTAAATTTACTTGGGATATGGGAGCAGTTTTTTATGGGGTGCAGTCTTTTTTGATGTTGGCTTTGGAAATTTTAATTTATTACTTGGCTGTCAGGTGGTGGCAGAGAGATTTATTGACGGTGGGGGATTTTGTGTTAATTCAGTCATACTTATTTTCGGCGGTGATGCTGGTGTGGGATTTTGGTCGGATAATGATGCGGATTTATGAACGGTTGGCGGAAGCAGAAGAAATGACGGAAATTTTGAGCTTGCCGCAT
Organism: Candidatus Woesebacteria bacterium; assembly: GCA_035350835.1. Classification (GTDB taxonomy): domain Bacteria; phylum Patescibacteriota; class Microgenomatia; order UBA12405; family UBA12405; genus WARW01. The sequence goes on from DAOPUX010000049.1 coordinate 1,736, forward strand.
GGGGTGGTGGATAAAAAAGGATCCAAGAAACTAAAGGTAAAATCGGGAGAAATTAAATTTGAAGATGTCAGTTTTAAATATGAAGATGGAGAAAAGGTGATTAAAGATTTTAATTTGGAGGTAAAGCCGGGACAAACAGTAGCCTTGGTGGGATTGTCAGGATCGGGTAAGTCAACTTTGGCAAAATTATTGCTGAGACTTTATGATGTTGACAGTGGGCGGATTTTGGTCGACGGTCAGAATATAGCCGGGGTGAGTCAGGAAAGTTTGAGACATAGTATTAGTTTAGTGCCACAGGATCCGATATTATTTCATCGGAGTTTGATGGAAAACATCCGTTATGGTCGATTTGAGGCGACCGATGAGGAAGTAATAGCAGCAGCCAAACTGGCTTATTGTGATGGATTTATTTCTAAATTAAAGGATGGTTATGGATCAATGGTGGGAGATAGGGGAATAAAGTTGTCCGGAGGGGAAAGACAGCGGATAGCGATTGCCAGAGCTATTCTCAAAAATTCGCCGATTTT
>DAOPUX010000050.1:0-2260 GCA_035350835.1 Candidatus Woesebacteria bacterium
CCGAATTTTTCTTTTGATGATGTGAGTGAAACCCAAAAAGGTTTGTATGAAGCGGCAATGAAGGACGCCAAAGACAAAGCAGAAATGTTGGTAAAAGTGTCTGGAAGGAGATTAGGCAAGGTGGTAAATGTGTCTGAAAATGGCAGCAGCTCGGTCTATCCGATGTATCGGATGGCGGCAGAGGGTTTGGGCGGCGGGGGAGCGCCGGTAGAGCCGGGATCGGGGACAGTGAGACAGTCTTTGGTGGTAGTGTTTGAATTAAAATAAATTAAAATAAGATAGTTAAAAAAATCCTGCCATTTTTTTTGACCTAGTTTTAGTCGATTGATTTTGGAGTGACAAGAAGCTAAATTGGGTCAGGGTTTAAAAATTAATATTTTTTAAGATGGCAAGAGAGACAAAATTAAAAGTTACTTTGTTAAGTTTTACCCCCGACCCAGAGAGGAATGTGGTGGCGGCAATCAGACAGTGTTATAGCGCGGTGGGAGCCAAAGAGATTAAACAAAAAACTGATAAGGAAACCAGAGAAAGATTGATTAGACAGGTGATGGCATCAGGACATACTTCGACATTGGAACATGCCAGTTTTACTTTTGCAATTGAAGGAGTAAGTCGGGTGACTGAGATTCAATTAATCCGACATAGAATTGGCTGTTCTTATTCGATTCAGTCGGGGAGATATGTCAAGAGAGGCGAGGCAGAGTATGTAATTCCGCCGGCAATAGTAAACGGAGATAAAAAGGTTTTAAAGAAAGTGAGACAGCATTTTAAAAATACGCAAAAACTTTATAATGAATTGATTGATTTGGGGGTAAAAGCGGAGGATGCTCGATATTGTCAGCCCCAGTCTTTGAAAACTAAAATAGTGGTGACAATGAATGTTAGAGCTTTGCTACATTTTTTTAATTTGCGGTGTTGTCGACGGGCTCAGTGGGAAATTCAGGCAGTGGCAAACAAAATGCTGCAATTAGTTAAAGAAAAGGCGCCGGTTATTTTTGAAAATGCGGGAGCAAGTTGTGTGTCTGAGGGGATTTGCTGGGAGGGAGATATGAGCTGCGGGCTGTGGAAATCAATTCCCGGAGCCATGTTAAAAAGTCGAATAAAAAAATGAAACCAGGTAAATTTATTGTATTTGAAGGAATTGATGGGTCGGGAAAGGGAACCCAGATTTTGTTGCTAGCGGATTATTTGAAAAAAAACAAAATCGGGGCGGTGCTGACCAAGGAACATACCCGGGATCTGGCGGTGGGGAAGTTGATCGAAAAGACAGTTAACAGGGAGGAAAAAATGAATCCGTTGGCATTGCAGTTATGTTTTACAGCCGACAGAGTGGACCATTTTGAAAAAGTCATCGGACCGGCGATAGACGAGGGGAAAATAGTTATTTCTGACAGGTATTATTTGTCGACAGTGGCATATACCGACAGGGACAAAAAAGAATTGATGATGAAACTAAACGAGTCAGTGGTGCCAAAAGCTGATTTAACTTTTTTTATCGATGTGTCGCCGGAAGTGGCAATTGAAAGGTTGGACAAAAGCCGGGAGGAAAAAACTATTTTTGAAAAATATGAAAAATTGCAGCAGTCAAGAAAAAATTACTGGTGGGCGATGAGGAAGATGAAAGGAAAAGTGGTGGTGATGGATGGGAGCGAAAAGCCGGAAATAATTCATGAAAATATATTAAAAATACTTAGGAGGAGGAAAATTATATGAATAAAATCAGATTAATTGCGGGGACTTCCCATCCGGAATTGGCAAAAAAAATCGCCAAAAATTTAAAAATTGAGCTGACCCCGGTAACAATCAAAAAGTTTGCCAATGGGGAAATTTATGCCCGGATAGAGAGTAAGGTGAGAGGGGAGGATGTGTTTGTGTTGCAAACCATGACCGAGCCGGTGAATGATTTTGTGATGGAGACATTGATTTTGATGGATGCCCTAAGACGGTCATCGGCCAAGAGAATTAATTTGATCTGTCCTCAGTTGGCTTATTCCCGGCAGGATAGGAGAGCCAGGTCCCATGAGCCGATAACAGCCAAATTGTTAGCAAACATGTTGACGGTAGCGGGTTTGAGCCGGCTGATTACGATTGATCTGCACGCGGATCAAATTCAGGGGTTTTATGATATTCCAGTGGATCATTTGGTGGGGTATCCGTTGATAGCCAAGGAGGTTTTGGCAGAAAAATATAAGGATATTGTAGTGGTATCGCCGGATATCGGCGGGGTGAAGAGAGCTAATAAATTGGCGGATTTGTTGGG
>DAOPUX010000051.1:0-2071 GCA_035350835.1 Candidatus Woesebacteria bacterium
AAAATTCGGTATGCAAACATGGGTATTACCCATTTTTCCATCCATTCTTTCAAAACTTCCCAAAATTCCTTCTTCATCTTTCATCAAACTGACTATTCTGCCGCCCTCCAAATCAACCTCTACCCTCCATCCAAATTTCCCGATTTTACGTTTGTCTTTCATAAAACCATTTTACCCCAATTTGACTTCTGCCAAAAATAAGATAAAATTTACCTAAATGATCGACATTTATTTACTTTCAGACCATCGCCACGCCACTTTTTAATGGCGGCTATTAATTTGTCTTCTCACCCGCCAACCGGCGGGTTTTTTAATAAAACTTATTTTTAAACTTGATAAACTATCATTATGACTCAAACTAACAAAAATTCATCTGCTTTTGACAAACCCCAAACTCTCAAAGGTTTCCGGGATTTTCTTCCCTCCCAAATGAACGTCAGGAACTATATCAAAAATACCCTTACCTCTCTGTTTACCCTCAGCGGCTTTTCACCTCTGGAAACTCCGGCTTTGGAATATGCTTCCCTGCTTAAGGGTAAATATAGCTCAGAAACCGATGCTAAGTTAGGTTATTTTTTCACCGACAATGGCGGCCGCGATGTTGGACTTAGGTATGATTTGACCGTCCCTGTCGCCAAAGTTTTAGCTTTATACAACAATCAAATTCAATTGCCTTTCCGCCGCTACCAAATCCAGCCTGTCTGGCGGGCAGAAAATACCCAACGGGGACGCTACCGGGAATTCATTCAATGTGACATTGATATTTTCGGCACCAACTCCCCTATTGCCGATGCTGAAATTATTTCTCTCATCTACCAAGGGATCACCAAGCTCGGTTTTAAAAATGCCATTATCAAAATTAATAGCCGTTTGGTTTTGTCAGCCATTTTAGACCAGGCCGGTCTCAAAAACAATCAAAATTACCTATTACAAACTCTTGATAAAATAGACAAAATAAATCAAAATGGAGTAAAAAATGAGCTCAAATCCAAAGGCCTAACTGACCCCAAAATTGACCAAATCTTTAACTCTATCAAACAGGCTCAACCAGACCAAAATCTAAAACAAGTCTTAAACCTTTTGCCTTCTTTTGGTCTGCCGTCATCCGCCTATGTTTTTGATCCCACTCTAGTCCGTGGTTGTGATTATTACACCGGCACCATCTTTGAAGTTAAAGTCGACCAACCTCAAATCGGCGCTCTCGGTGGCGGTGGTCGTTATGATAATTTAATCAAAACCCTTGGCGGTCCCCAAATTCCAGCTGTCGGTTTTTCCTTTGGCTTTGAAAGATTGGTCGACGTTATTACCCAACTTGACCTTTTACCCTCATCTGACCAAACCGGACCCAAAGTCCTCGTCGGCAATCTTGGTCCCGATACCCAAACCAATATTCTTGAATTAACCTCTCAACTCAGAGACCAAAACATCAGCTCTGTCATCTACCCCGACCCGGACAAATTAGGCAAACAAATCAAATATGCTTTGAGTCAAAATATCAGCTATCTGGCCCTCATCGGCACCAACGAAGCTGCCAACAACCAAATTACCCTCAAAAATCTCGCTACTTCTACCCAAGAAACCGTCAGTCTGGAGCGACTTATCACTATTTTAAAAGACAGCAAATCTGTGCTAAAATAAACCCTATGAAACAAGGAATTCATCCTCAATATTACCCTGATTGCCAGGTTACCTGCGCTTGTGGTAACAAATTCACCACCGGCTCTACTGTTGCCAAAATCGACGTTGATGTCTGTTCTCAATGTCATCCTTTCTTTACCGGTCAGCAAAAATTTGTTGACATCAAAGGTAGAATCGATAAATTTAACGAAAAAGTTGCCAAAGGTAAAGCCACCGCTGCCAAAAAAGCATCCCCAAAAAAGTCCAAAAAACCAGCCAAAAAATCAAACTAGCTGTTTTTTAAACCTATGCCCACTCTCAATCCCAATATCGCTATCATGGAATTTTATCCCGGACCCGGCGGTCAGGAGGCTTCTATTTGGGCCAACGATCTCATGAATATGTATATCCGCTATGCCAACAAAGTTGGTTGGAAAGTCAGTCAAATTGATGA
>DAOPUX010000052.1:0-2066 GCA_035350835.1 Candidatus Woesebacteria bacterium
ATGATTTACTAACTTCAAAATTACTACCCGATTCTGATTTGTTCATGTTTATATATAAAACCTATAATATAGCCTATATCTATATTATATTATCATTTTCCCCCCTTGTCAACCAACCTCCTCCACTCAATTTAGATGACATTTCATTCTTAAATCTTTTTTATATTTTCCTGACATCTGAGAACTGAGATCTACCCGTCCGGCAGGCGGGTTTGAAAAACTGACATCTAATTTCTTAATAGTTCCACTATCAATCCATTTTCCGCTACATTCTTAAATAAAACATCAAACCCACCAGTTGTAGTCTTAAAAAACCCACCATTAGTTATTAAATTAGCAAATGAAGCACCATCATCCCTCAAATTTTTAACCAAGACGTTATTATTATTTTCCAAACCAATCCAATAGTTTTTATCTCCGGTGATCTTATATAACTCTGTCACCAGATAGCCACAAATACTCGTTTGGTATTGTTTTCTGGATGCTTTATTATTTATTCCAGCCTCATAAATATCATCAACATACTTCATGTTCGCTTCATCTTCTCTATTTGTCTCATAAAAATCCAAACTGCTTATTCCAAGCAAACACATATTGTTAACTTTAAAAATGTCATCTCGATCCACTATATCCTTTAATGTATCCAAATATTGTTTTGCTTGATTTAGATAATCCTTATCATTTGTCCATTTAAACCTAAATACCATTTCAGTAACTAAACCAAAATCACTATTAAAACCTCTAACAACCAGTTGGTAGCTTTTCCAATCTTCCCAAACTTTCGATCCCTTAAATTTTGACAGTCTGTCAATATTATTTTCTCTCACTTCTTCCACTCCCGGATATTCCACCTTCATACACAACTCCTTCAACTTGTCTTTCTGTGTCTGGTTTATGTATTTGCTTTGTGCCATTTCATAGGTGATTTTGCAAAGCCAAAGTGAATCGGACAGATTATCATCTTTGTATTTATCAAAAAACAAATCAATATCTTTTTTAACAATTTCTAGATCTTTAGGATCTTGATGTTGTTCAAAAAAATTCAATCTTGCCCAGGTGGCAATCAAGCCGTCTTTGTTGCCCTCTTTGTTGTCCCAAACTATATCGCAAGTCTTTTTCTCATAATCACACCCCCGCTCCAAAATATACCAACCCTCTTCATTTCTCTGTTGGTCAATCCAATCCAGTGTTTTCCGAGCTACATCAGTATAATCAGTCCGTTTAATTGTTTCTTTTGGCTCCGGTTTATTCCCCCTATTCAAATTACCTTTTTTAACCAAAAAACTTGCCGCCAATCCCAAAAATATCAAGCCACAACCAATTGTTATTGCCACCGGCAAGCTGACTCTTTTCATAAATTAATCATACCTTATTTCCCCACCTCAAACCAAGTCTATTTTAAAATACTAACTCCAAAATATACTTACATCTTGACACACAAACAACCGATATGATTTACTGAATACAGTTAATCATTATTTTGATACAAGAGGAGCCACCACATGGACTATCAAACCAACTCACAAGACAAACTTGTGAAACAACCATCTGCCGCCAAAAAAGTCAATGGCATTTCTATTGACAACCTCCCCGATCTTTTAACCGTCGCCGAAGTCGCCGACCTACTGCGGGTCAGTAAGCTCACCATCAAACGCTGGGGCAAACGGGGTAAACTTCCCGCCATCCGCATCAACGCCCGCGGCGACCGCCGCTACCGCAAAGAAGCCGTTCTCTGGCTTTTGGGTATTCAAACCGAGTAATTAAAACTCCCCTGCCCAATTTTTTTATCTCAAACAATCTGATTTGATATCTGAGATCTGACAAACTGACATCTAATTCACTTTATAAACTTTATAACTTTCTACTTTACAAACTCATTTCCCAACACTCTTCCCTTCGGCGTCCGCTTTATTAGTCCTTTTTTCATCAAAAATGGTTCATAAACTTCGGTAATCGTTCCCACATCCTCCGACAGGCTGGCCGCCAAATTCTCCACTCCCACCGGTCCCCCGTGATACTGATTTTTGACTATATCTAAATACCGTCTATCTGCATCAGACAAACCC
>DAOPUX010000053.1:0-2033 GCA_035350835.1 Candidatus Woesebacteria bacterium
AAAGATAAAAAATTCCAATTTGCGCCTAAAATCGGCTGGCGAGCCCTCGCAGAGGGCGAGCCAACAAAGACATTTCCTAACTGGCGGAGGGTATAGGATTCGAACCCATGAGGGCTTTCGCCCACCAGTTTTCAAAACTGGCGCCATAAACCACTCGGCCAACCCTCCAAAGAGTTGTAAAGTTCATTAAGTTAAAATTATAAAGTAGATTTGGTTTTACTTTATAACTAAATTATTGAGCCCGGAATGAAACTCGAATTCATGACCTTCCCCTTACCAAGGGGATGCTCTACCAACTGAGCTATCCGGGCATAGTTGATATTTTATCAGAAAGATATTAATTTTGAGCCCAAGGTCAGATTTGAACTGACGACCTACTGTTTACAAAACAGTTGCTCTACCACTGAGCTACTCGGGCAGTGGTTTATTATACCAATAGAGAAGGTTTTTTGAGGTAAAATAAGGTCATGGCAAAAAAGAAGATTTTGGTGTTGACTGATACACTGCCTTGGGGGCATCGGTCGATTGCTAAAGCAATTTATGGGTTTTTGAAAGAAAAGGAGTCAGAAAATAATTATGAAGTGATTTTTAGGGAAGTAAAAGCCATGACGGGAATGGCAATAGATATGTATGTGTTTTCCTATAGATATATGCCGGCATCTAACAGACTGCTTCATCGGTTGTCTCATAAACCGGCAGTGAGAGAGTTGTTGGAAAAATCATCGCGGATGAATCTGCCTTCACTAAAAAGATTGATAAATGAAGTCAAGCCGGATTTAGTATTGTCGACTTATTTTTTCCATACTCACTCATTGGCAAGATGGCGAAAGGAGAAAAACAAAAAATTTAGGTTGTGGACGGTAGCGGCTGATCCGTGGACAATTAACCCAATGTCTTTTATCAGAGATGCTGATTTGACGTTGGTTTATGATGAAAAGAGCGTGGAGGAGGGATTGGCGGCAGGTTTAAGCCGGGAGCAGATGCTGATAACGGGTTGGTGGACAAGATTGGGGATGTATGAAAAGTATGATTATAAAGAGTCAAGAAAGAAGCTTGGGTTTGAGGATGATAGACCGGTGATATTTATCGGTGGGGGAAGTTTGGGTACAAGCGCTTTGCCAAAATTGTTGCCGTTGATAATGATTATAGATAAAAAAGTGGGATTGGTGATCAATACGGGGACAGATAAATTAGCCTACAAAATGGTGGAGCAATACAAAAAAATGTTTAGTCGGTTTAAAAAGAATGATGATGTCAAAATAGTTCATTTGGGTTGGATTGAAAATATGGCAGAAGTGTTATCGGGGTGTGATATGGTGTTGGGAAAGGCGGGTCCAAATTTTTTGTTTGATACAGTGGCGTGTCAAAAACCGTTTGTGGCGATTACCCACATTGGCGGTCAGGAGGATGGCAATATTGAGTTGATTAAAAAGAAAAAGTTGGGCTGGGTGAAAGAAAGAAATAAAGAAATTCTTGATTTTATTTTGAGCTATTTGGATAGACCGAAATATTTTGAGAAAAAATATCAGGAAAATATCAAAAAAGAGGCAGATAAAAACAAAAAAACTTTGCCATTGATTTTGGAGAAAATAAAGAAAGACGTTAGATGATTAAGTTTGTAAAGTTCATCAAGTTCATCAAGTAAAAACATTCAGATCAACCCTCATCATCAATTTTTTCACTGGAAAATGAGACCTGCAACGCAGGCTCAAATACGTTCCAAAATTATGATTTCGGGCTGACTGAGAGAATTGTTAACAAATGTCATCTCATCCCGATTTAGCTAAAGCTTCATCGGGATTGGATTTTTAGGCAAAATTATGTCATTTGATTCCAAATTTAGACCTAAAAATCTCAAAAAATGTCCCACCAAAGGCTGACTTTGATACTGGCTTTTCCACGCTAAAAAGAAACGTGGGGAAAACCGGTCTGGCAGGAACGAAGCCCCGACAGTCACAAGTTCTCCTTTGTAGAAGTTTAGTTAGAAAAAACACCTTCTCAAAGCGATGCCTTTGATAGGACAATTAAGTCTA
>DAOPUX010000054.1:0-1718 GCA_035350835.1 Candidatus Woesebacteria bacterium
TTTTTGGACTAAATACAGACACTAACAGCCTGATTTGTTATCATTTTTTATGCAATTGAGTATTTATACTGACGGCGGCTCCCGTGGCAATCCCGGTATTTCCGGCTATGGTTTGGTTATTTACGATCAAGACCGTCAAATTATTTACCAGGAATCAAAATTTTTAGGCATCAAAACCAATAACGAAGCCGAATATTCCGGCGTTATTGCTGCTCTAAATTGGATCCACCAAAATCTCACCCTTTTTGGTTTTACTCAACTAAATTTTTTTTCTGATTCCCAACTGTTAGTTCGGCAGTTTCAGGGGAAATACAAAGTTAAATCTGCCACCCTGCTACCTCTTTTTGCCCAAGCCCAACAGCTTTTGCTCCAGATAAATTTACCTTATACTTTTACTGATGTCCGCCGCGATTTTAATCAATTAGCTGACAAGTTGGCCAACCAGGCCATGGACCGCCGCCTATGAAACATCTCAAAAACATTTTTATTGCCGCTCTCATCACTCTTTTTCCTCTAATCTTTCTTTTTGCTCCCATCATTCTTAACTACAACAAAAGCGGCAGCAACACTTCGCTTTTGGGTCGGGATTATTCTCACCTTTCCCGCGATCAAATAATTTCCCGAATCAATCAAGATTTTACTCTTCCTTCCGCTATCAATCTTGAATATCAGCAGCAATTCTTCCCCCTAAACTTGGCTTCCGTCTCCGCCTCCATTAATCCTTCCAAAACCGCCTCCACTATTTTATACCGCCGTCTTGATGAAGGCATTATCAACTATATTAAATATTTTTTCCACCACAAAGATTTTTCTCTCAACCTTGACTACAACACCGACCAGCTTAACCAGCAAATCGAAACTATTTCTTCTCAAATTAACCAACCTTTTATTCCCACCCAGCTTATCATCAACAAAAATGACATTACCATTGAAACCGGCGCCACCGGTCTAAGTCTCAACCAATCATACCTCCAAGAAAAAATCATTTCCTCCCTTAGTTTGGGAAATTTTAATCAGCCCATTCCTGTTGAAACTACTGTCGTCGGCTTTATTCCCACTCAGGATCAGGTTAATCAAACTATTCTTCGTGCCCGCCGCCTTATTGGCAAGTCCATCAACCTTTTGACTGACTCGGACAATATCACTGTTACCGATCAGACCTTAATTTCCTGGCTGGGTTTTGACAATAATTTTGATCAAGAAAAAATTCTTTCTTATTCTCAGGATCTCTCCAACAGCCTCCAGCGCCAACCGGTTGATGCTGTTTTCAAGTTTGAACGTGGTCAGGTTTTAGAATTTCAACCCGCCAAAAATGGCTTGACTCTTGACGTTAATAAACTTGCCCAAGAAATTACTTCCACTCTTACTAATTTAGAGACTTCTGATCAAACCCATCTTAGTGTTAAACTTTCTTATCAATCCCTGCCCCCAAAAATAAAAAATAGCGATGTTAATGATCTTGGTATTGTCGAACTTTTGGGCAGCGGCACTTCCACTTTTAAACACTCCAGCAATACTCGCAACGTTAATATTGTCAAAGGCGCCTCCATTGTTAATCGGATTTTAGTCGCTCCCGGGGACACTTTCTCTTTTGTCAAATCTCTTGGTCCGGTTACTATCGAAGCTGGTTACACCAAAGCTTATATTATTCGTCAGGGTCGAACCGAACTCGATGTCGGTGGCGGTATCTGTCAGGTCTCCACCACTCTCTTTCGGGC
>DAOPUX010000055.1:0-1693 GCA_035350835.1 Candidatus Woesebacteria bacterium
ATTCTCCTTTTTATCTTGAATAATATTCAATTATTAAATTGATGTCGATGTCATTACCAATCTCTTCTTTGAGAGGTTCGGAAATAACTTTGACAGTAAAACCTTTTTTGTTGAGATCCAGCCAAGACTTGGTTTTGAAATCGGATTCGTCAGCCGGAAGAGTGCCGATCTTATCAATAACTTTTTTGTCAAGAGAAATAATATCACCAACTTTTACCTGGTATGACGGAATATTCATGATTTGGTCGTTAACCAAAGCATGACCATGACCGATGATTTGCTTGGCTGAAGAGCGGGACAAGCTAAGACCAGACAAATACAAAACATTATCGAGACGCTTTTCTAACAGATTGAGCAAGTTGTCACCAACTAAACCCTTGAGTTTTTTGGCTTTAAGGTAATAATTTTTGAACTGGACTTCCTGGACACCATAAATGCGTTTGGCTTTTTGCTTGGCCTTTAGCTGAATGCCGTAATCGGTGGGTTTGCTGGATGATTTGGCGCCATGCATTCCCGGTTTGACAGCGCCTCTTTTTTCGATAGGACACTTGGCAGAAAAACAACGGGTGCCCTTGAGATAGAGCTTGTCACCGGCTGCCCGGCAAAGTCGGCATTTGGCGTCTAAGGTAATTCTTGACATAAATTTGAGTTATTAATTTTTAAGCCCGTCGCTGTTTGGGCGGGCGAGGTCCATTGTGAGGAATGGGAGTAATGTCGGCAATCTTATCGACATCAAAATCCCTTTTGGTGCGAAGATAGCGAAGAGCAGCATCGTGACCCACACCGGGACCTTTTAGATAAACTTCTAATTTTTTGATACCGTGTTTTTTGGCTTCTTCCAGGGCTTTTTCGATGGCGGTGGTAGCAGCAAACGGAGTTGACTTGCGGGAGCCTTTAAAACCGCAGTTGCCGGCAGAAGACCAGGTTAAAACCTTGCCTTTGGGGTCGGTTACACTGACGATGGTGTTGTTAAAAGTAGATTGGACATAAAGCCGACCTTCGGCAAAACTTTTGTAAGTTTTCTTTTTGTTGGTGATAGTTTTTGGAGTTGATTGATTGGTTTCTGCCATATTTATTTATTTGAACTGGTAGAAGCAGCTTTTTGCTGAGTTTCAATTTTTGCCCAAGCTTCCTTGGTAAGAGAACCGACAGTTTTCTTTTTGCCTTTTCGGGTGCGGGCATTGGTTTTGGTTCTTTGACCCCGGGCGGGAAGATTAACAATGTGGCGAATACCGCGATAAGATTTGATAGCTTTGAGACGGTCAATATTTTCTCTGATTTCTTTTTTGAGATCACCTTCAATTTTGAAAGATTCCAGAGATTTCATCAGAGAAGCAACATCGTCGCGGGATAAATCTTTGACTCTGGTATTTAGATCGATTTTTGACATTTGAGCCAATTTTTTGACATTAGTTCGACCAATACCATAAAAGCGGGTTAAACCGATTTCGGCTCGCTCGTGATCGGGAATTTCAACACCAAGGATTCTCATATACAAATTAACCCTGTTTTTGGGTATGTTTTTTGGTAGAACATATAACACGTCGAACACCGCGGCGGATAACCACTTTGCAATTTCGGCAACGGCGTTTGATGCTAGATTTTACTTTCATAAAAAGAGACTTGGATATTGTAACCTAAAATCGGCATAATATCAAAGAGTAAATTAAAATTAAATTCGATAAACAATCCG
>DAOPUX010000056.1:0-1598 GCA_035350835.1 Candidatus Woesebacteria bacterium
GGCACTGATTTACCCATAAATTCTCGCGGTCGAGTATATTGTGGATATTCCTTGGTTCTAATTTTTTTACCATCTATTTCTATCTCCGACCAACTTTCTTGACTACTCGATTCGTCTTTCCCTAATACCCCCGGCAATAATCTGGTTACCGCATCAATCACCACCATCGCCGGCAGTTCTCCACCAGTCAACACATAATCACCAATCGATATTTCTTCATCTACCATAAAATCAGCAATTCTTTGATCAAATCCTTCGTAGTGGCCAGCAATTATGATCAAGTTATCCAGTTTAGACCAATTTTCTGCCATTTCCTGGGTAAATTTTTTACCCCTAGCCGACATTAAAACTATTTTTCTTTTATTTGTCTTTTTTTCTGATTTTATCTTTTTCAATGCCTCATATACTGGTTCTGGTCTGATCAGCATACCCACCCCGCCGCCAAAAGGTTTGTCGTCGACAGTTCCATAACTATCAATTGCCCAATCTCTTAAATTATAAATTTTAAGCTCAATAATTTTATTTTTTATGGCTCTTTTGACAATGCTTTCACCAAAAGGGGAGTCAAACATCTTTGGGAATAATGTCAAAACATCTATTTTCATGAGGATATTTTATCATTTTGGGTTATACTCAACTTATATGAAGCCAAAAACCACCGCTAAACCAGTTGCTGTCATTGTGATTCCTACCTACAACGAAGCTGATAATATTGGCAAAATGATTGAGTATCTCAACTCCAAAACCTTTGTTGACATCAAAAATAAAACTAACAATCTAACTCAAAACTGGGTTATGAAAATTTTGGTTGTTGATGCTAATTCTCCCGACGGTACCGGCAAAGTTGTTGAAAAATCGGCCAAAAAATATAACAATACTTTTTTGTACACTGAGACCACCAAAGACGGTATCGGCGCCGCTTATCTTAAAGGTTTTAAATATGCCATCGATACTCTCAAAGCTGATTTTGTTTTTGAGTTTGATGGCGATTTTCAGCATCCGCCTGAAACCATCCCTGTCATGCTCAAAGCTATGGAAGATGGTTATGATTATGTCATTGGTTCCCGCAAAATCAAAGGTGGTTCCAATCCCAAAGGTTGGGGTTTCAAACGAGTCTTCTTTTCTGAGGTTGGCGGTTTTGTCGCCCGTTTTATAATGTTCTTTCCTTTCAAAAACTTTTTTAAAGTTACTGATCCAACCACTGGTCTCAAAGTTACTCGAGTCAAAGGTTTTATTGACAAAATGAGTCTGGATTATAGTCGACTGTTAACCCGTAGTTTTGGTTATAAGCTCCAACTCCTTTATGAAACTCTTCAAATGGGCGCTAAGTTCAAGGAAATTCCTCTTCAGTTTCATGTCCGCAATGCTGGCGAATCAAAAATTGAATCCAGTACCGCCAAAGATATTTTCCGAGTTGCCTTCTTACTCCGCTGGCGAGATGAATTTACTCAAAAATTTCTCAAATTTGGTACTGTCGGTTTTATTGGTTACTTAGTCAATGCTTTTTTTCTCAATTTATTTTCCAAAACTTGGTCTATTGAATGGTTAGCTTGGTTGTTATCTACTGAAATGGCTATCATCAGTAATTTTACTCTCAA
>DAOPUX010000057.1:0-1527 GCA_035350835.1 Candidatus Woesebacteria bacterium
GTATCCGTACTGGAAGGTGCGGATGGATCACCTCCTTTGAGGTTTGTTCCGTTGACAAAACGGAACCACTCAATTCTTTCTGGTACTAACAGTCGGCTCTAGATGAATGCCTCTAAATTATTGCCCCGCCTTTGCGGGGTTTTTGGTATTTTAAGGTCTAAGTTTGAGCAAATTGACAAATTTAGCCCCACCAACACCACCCCCAATACTTCTGGTTAACATATTCAACAAATGTTTTCCGCCAATTCCGCGACTAAAGATATATGACATCAAAAATTGACTCTGGTAATCTGCCTCAACATATTGCCATTATCATGGACGGCAACCGTCGTTGGGCTGCTGCCCGTGGTCTGACTGCCGGCGATGGTCACAAAGCCGGTGCCAAAAATCTCGAAGTTATTATGAACCATTGCCTTGATTTAGGTGTTAAACACTTGACTGTTTATGCCCTGTCTACCGAAAACTGGCAAAAACGATCTCCCGAAGAAGTTAAAGGCATTTTTGATTTACTCGTCTGGCTGGTCAAAAATAATTTTCAAAAATATGCTCATGCCGACATTAGATTAAATATTTTGGGTAATTTTACTGTTTTTCCTGATTACGTCACTCAGGCTATTAACCAAGCCGTCTCAGTTAAAGTCAAAAATCCCAAGTTAATTATGAATATTGCCCTTAACTATGGTGGTCGTGACGAATTGATTACGGCTGTCAAAAAAATTATCAAAGCCAAAACTCCCTCAGATCAAATTAATGAAGATTTAATTTCCCAATATCTCTATACCGCCGGTCAGCCAGAACCGGAATTGATTATTCGTCCCGGTGGGGAAGTCAGATTATCCAACTTTCTTTTGTGGCAGTCATCTTATTCCGAACTTTATTTTTCCGATATTCTTTGGCCCGATTTCGGCCCCAAACAGTTAGATCAGGCTATAATTTGGTATCAACAGCGACAACGACGTTTAGGCAAATAATTAGATTAGCTTAATTCCCAGCACCAGCTCCAAAATTTGTGCCACAAAGTAGGATATAAATATCACCAAAAATCCGATTAATCCCGCCGTAATTTTACCCTGTGCCGCCTTGATCTTATCCGGATTTCCTGCCGCCGTCATCATTCCTATTCCGCCCATCACTATCAAAAACAGCAAAATTATTCCCGCCACTACATAGATATAAGGCATCAGTGAATTAAACACATCCGCCGGACTGGAATCTTTAAATTTAAAATCAGTTCCTTCATAACCCGGCAACACCACTTCCGCTCCCAGCCGACCGCCTCTCCCTCCATACAAAGTCTCATTTCTTTCTCCCGACTCAGCTCCAAAAACTTTCTCAATTAACATAATTTTATTTTACCAATTTACCCTAATCCGGGTATACGTAAAATATTAACTGCTATTAGTCTGAAGATAAATAAGGCAAATATTGACACTAGTAATCCGGTTATAGCTGAGGTTATTGTTTCTTTTGCTCCTTGAACCTTTTTTTCATCTCCCGACGAAGTCGCCATCAATATAAATCCATAAA